>NZ_JBVUBB010000018.1:0-143766 GCF_055791185.1 Bradyrhizobium ingae | reverse complement strand
GTGTCGCGGAAACCATCTTGGCCAGCGGTCCAACAAGCCGCATCAACAGGCCGGACATATGGATGCAAGCGATCCGATCAAACCTCACTTGGCTCTTGTGCCACGGGGGCCGTCCACATATGGGTCCCGGCCTTCGCCGGGACGACGGCGAAGATTGTGGCGCGCATCTGCATCCACGTCATCATTGCGAACGCACCTACCGCCAGTGCAACAACCGTGTCTCCAGCCGGCCGATCACCTTTCCGACCGCCAGGCCAAAGACCGACAGGATCACCACACCCGCGAGCAGCTGATCCGTCTGCATGAGATTGCCGGCCTGGAGCACGAAGGCGCCGATGCCGAACTGGGCGCCGATCATCTCGGCGCTGACGACGAGCAGCAGCGCCACCGACGCGGAGATGCGGAAGCCGGCGAGGATCGACGGCAGCGCGCCGGGCCAGATCACTTTCCGCACGATGGTCGCGAACGGCACGTTGAAGCTCTGCGCCATGCGGATGAGATTGCGCGGCACCGCATCGACACCGCTATAGACCGAGATCGCGGTCGAGAAGAACACCCCGAGCGCAATGGTCGCGATCTTCGGCTCTTCGCCGATGCCGAGCCAGAGAATCAAGAGTGGCAGGAGCGCGATCTTCGGGATCGGGAACAGCGCGGAGATGAAGGTGATGCCGATGCTGCGCGCGAGCCGCGACAGGCCAATGGCAAAGCCGATGGCGATGCCGGCCGCGGTGCCGAGCAGCCAGCCGACGCCGATCCGCAACAGCGAGGCCGAGACGTGCTGCCACAGTGCGCCGGACACGGCGAGCTCGTAGATGGCGCGCGCGATCGCGGATGGCGCCGGCAGGAACAGCGGATTGACGAGCTGCGCGCTGCCCGCGGCCTGCCAGAGCGCGATGACGAGCGCGAGCGCGACCCAGCCGCCAAAACGGCTGCCCGCCGGCACGAAGCCCGCCCCGCGGAACCGGACCGGCCGCGTCACCGTCTCCTTCTCCGCTTCCGCCTGGGCTGCGCGATCAAGCATGCTGGACCTCGCGCTCGGCGTCGATCGCCTCGTCGCGGATCAGCGACCAGATCTGGTTCTGAAGTGCGAGCAGTTTTTCGCGCGCAGCAGCCTCGCCCCGTTCAGCGCGGGTCATCGGCACCGTCACGACTTCGCGAATGCGGCCGGGCCGCCGCGATAGCACGACGATGCGGTCGGCGAGGCGAGCAGCCTCCTCGAGATTGTGGGTGACATAAACCGCACCCATGCCGCCGTCGGCGAGCAGGCCGACGAAGTCCTCCATGAGGAGTTCGCGGGTCTGCGAATCCAGCGCCGAAAGCGGCTCGTCCATCAAGAGGATCGCGGGTCGCACCGCAAGCGCGCGCGAAATGCCGACGCGCTGGCGCATGCCGCCGGAGAGCTGTTTCGGGTAGGTCGCGCGAAAATCGGTGAGGCCGGTGCGGCGCAGGGCATCGTCGACCTGCGCGCGACGCTGCGCGGACGACAGGCGGGTGTGCAGGAGCGGGAATTCGACGTTCTCCTCCACCGTGGCCCAGGGCAACAGCGCAAAATCCTGGAATACGAAAGTCAACGGATTGAGGCTGTCCGCAGGCGGCGCGCCGCGCAGCTCAGCCGCACCTGATGACGGCAGCAACAGCCCGCCGAGAATCGACAGCAGCGTGCTCTTGCCGCAGCCCGACGGCCCGACAATCGCCACCACCTCGCCCGCGCCGATGGTGAAGGAAACGTCATCGAGGACGGCGAGCTCGCCGAAGCTGTGGGTGATGTGATTGGCGATCAGGTCCATAGAGCGTTCTTCGTTGTCCAGCTCCGTCATTTCCGGGGCGGCTCGAAGAGCCGAACCCGGAAGGTCGATATTTCGGGCTCGCCCTCCGGGCGCCCCGGAATGACGAACAAAACAATCAATCCGCTTTCACATAATCCTTCGCGATGATCGCGTCCGCGTCAAAGCCCTTGTCGGCAAAGCCCTGCTCTTGCAGCCATTTGATCTGGTTGTCGACGTTCTTCACATCCAGCTTGCCGTCGGGATCGATATAGGCGCAATTGCCGACCACCTGCTCGACCGTCAGATTGGTGTACTTTGCGATGATCTCGAGCAGCGGCCTGGTCTTGTCGTTGATAGGCACGGTGCCGTCCTTCATCGCGGCGAGGAGGACGTCATGATATTCGCGATCAGCCCTGGCGAGCGCGCCAAGGAGCTTCGTCACCAGCACCTTGTTGGCGAGTGTCTTCGGCGAGGCGAACACGGCGCCGAGCTGCCAGGGCGTCTCGTCACCGACCCAACCCAGGAATTTCGCACCGCCGTCATCCATCAGCTTTCGCGCCGTCGAGATCGGAAGCAGCGCGGCGTCGACGGTCTCGCCCTTCAGCGCGGCCGCCGCATTCGACAGCGATTGCAGCGGCACGATCTTCACATCGGACAGCTTGAAGCCGTATTTGTCGGCGAGCAGGCCGAGCGAATAGTGAAAGGATGATCCGACCTGCGTCATCGCGATACGCTTGCCGGCGAGATCCTTTGGCGTCTTCAGCCCGGCCGCGTAGGCATTGTTACTGGCGAAATAGCCGATCAGGGGATAGCCGGCCTTCTCGCGGCTCATGCCGCCGATCACCTTCAGCGTGCCCTTGCCGGCGAGATTGTAGAGTCCGGCGGTGAAGGCGGTGATGCCGAAGTCGACATCGCCCGAAGTGGTGGCGACCGCGATCGGCTGCGCCGCATCGAAGAACTTCAGCTCGATATCGAGGCCCGCGTCACGGAAATAGCCCTTGTCCTGCGCGATGAAGACCGGCGCGGAGGACGACAGCCTCAGCACGCCAATTTTGGCCTTCAGCGCCTCCTCGGCCTGCGCTGTTGCAATCGTCGTCAGCGCCAACAAGCCCACTACAGCGAACCGCGCAACCCAACCCATCCGGCTTACTCCGTCGTTTCTTTTAAAGGCCCTCTGGCACGGTCTGGTCCCGACCGATGAAGGCGCCTTGTTGTTTCAATGTTTCCTGCAGCTTTGCAACCGGGATGTCGCGCGGGATCTGGTTGCCCGAGAGCGCCAGCGCCGCGGCGGAACCGGCCGCCTCCCCCATCACAAAGCAGGCCCCGGAGACGCGCGCCGCCGACTGACCCTCATGGGTCATGGAAGCGCAGCGGCCGGCGACCAGGAGATTGTCTACGCCCTCCGGCATCAGCATGCGATACGGCAATTCGTTGTAGCCGCGCGACTGCGGGATCGGCGGGAAGGTAAAGACGACGTCGCCCGGCACATGCGCCTCGATCGGCCAGCCATTGACGCCGATGGAATCCTCGAACGAGGCGCAGCTGAGCACGTCCTCGCCGCTGAGCTGGTAGCCGCCCTTGATACGGCGGGTTTCGCGGATACCGAGCTGCGGCGGCAGATCGACGATGTAAGATTTTTCAAAGCCCGGCACGGTACGCAGGAATTCGAAGGCGGCGAGCGCTTGGCGACGGCCCTCGATCTCGCCGCGAGTGAGATCATCAGGCTCGATGCCGTTGATGGCATGGCCGTCCTCGCGCGCGACCTGCGTGAAATTCACCCGCCATTCGATGCCATGGCGCTGCGGCCGCACGATCGCGCTTTTGCGCGGAAAACTGTGCGTGCCGGCAGCGAGTGCCTTCTCCATCAATTGCGGAATGGTGCGCCAGGCCTCGCCGGCCTTTTCGGGATCGATACCGTTGAGGCGGAACATCATCGAGGGGTAGAGCGGATGGCCGCGTTCGTCGCCGATCTCGTGGGGAGCACCGGCCCAGACCGCGAGATCGCCGTCGCCGGAGCAATCGACGAAGATCTCAGCTCGCACCGCTTGCCGTCCCGCCCTGGTCTCGACCATCAGCGCGTCGATGCGGCGCTCGTCGCTCATCACGACGCCGGCGCCCAGAGCATGGAAGAGGATGTCGACCTTATGGCTGACAAGAAGATCATCCGCCGCGAACTTGTAGGCCGCGGTGTCATAGGCCTGCGCAAACACCTTGCCGAGGATCAAATGCGGCTCGTTAAGACCGTCGAGCCGATCGATCCGCGCGAGCAGCTCGGAGGCCATGCCCTGCACGAGACGATGGTGCCTGCCATGGACATTGCCGTGCAGGCCGCAAAAATTGGTGACGCCGGCGGCCGTGCCCATGCCACCCAGAAAACCGTAGCGCTCGATCAGCAGCGTTCGCCGTCCCGCCCGCCCGGCCGAAGCAGCCGCGACGATGCCAGCCGGCCCGCCGCCAAGCACGACCACTTCATATTCGCCGTAGAGCGGCACCTGGCGCGCAGGTTCCCGAATGGATTTTTGGTGCAAGACGATATTCCAATCGTTTTGGGGCCGGGGTGGACCACTTTTGCTATCTCGACAAAGAGATCAACAATGTAAAGTCCCGCGCGCCACATGACGGTTGATCCCGTGCGACGGAACTGACAGAACGGATCATGCCGTGGGATCGATGCCTTTGAAGAACACTCTGACTGCCTTGATCTGCCTTGCGATCTCCGCCGCTCCCGCTTCGGCGCTGGAGCAGAACTGCCGTTTCATCCAGGCCAAAGCCGACCGCGAGGCCTGCTACAAGCGACAGGAGGAAGAGCTTGCGATGAAACGCAAGCCCGAGCCGCCACGCGAGAGCACCGCACTCGAATCGATGAAGCGGATGCGGCAGGACGACGACGCGGTCTACCGCAGCATGAGCGGCATCTGCCGCGGCTGCTGAGGGGCGACCGATCAGCATGCTTGCACGGCGCAAATTGCGCCTATCCCGTTAACACTTTCTAGTAGCAGGACAGCTATGACGTCATGACGCGTTGGGATCCGTCATGAATATCTTTCTGTTTGCACGTGACCTCGCGGGGATTTGGCAGACCGAATTGTACCTGCTTGCCATTCCGGGGATCATTGTCGGAGCCGGGATCGGCTACACCCTGCGTCGCTGGTTCATCTGCCTGATTGTGAGTGCGGCTGCCGCCTTCTGGTTTCTGCATACCTTGAATGCCAGTCGATCGCTTCATCCTCATCATCAACTGGGCCTCGCCGAACTGGCTGCGTGGTCAGCCGTTGCCACATTGCCTGTGATCCTGGCCGCGACATCGCTCGGCTATTTCGCAGTCGTGTGGCTGCGGTACAGACGCGCGAAATTGCAAGTACCGGCTTAGATAACCGCGTGTTCGTCATAGGCGTAGCAAATATCCGGACGCTGGGCGACGATTCCTCAGGCCTTATCACCCCACTTCGCGGCGCGCTTCTCCGCAAACGACGCCAGTCCTTCCGCTGCTTCCGCGCTCTGACGCTTCAGCGAGTGCAGATGGACGAGGCGCGCATAGGCGGCATCATCGACGCTCATGCCGCCGAACGAGCTTTCCAGCGCGAGCCGCTTGGTCTCTGCCATCGCCTCCGGCCCATTGGCGAGCAACTGCTCGACCACTTTCGCGCCGGCGGCCTCCAGCTCGGCGAGCGGCACCACGTCATGAACGAGACCGATGCGACGCGCCTCTTCGGCGCCAAAACGCTCGCCGGTCAGCGCATAGCGACGGACCTGACGCACGCCGATGGCATCGCAAAGCTGCGGGATGATGATCGCGGCCGTCAGGCCCCAGCGCACCTCGGTGATCGAGAACAGCGCGTTGTCGGCTGCGATCACGACGTCGCAGGCCGCGATCACGCCGGTGCCGCCGCCGAAGCAGCCGCCCTGCACGAGAGCCACGGTCGGGATCGGCAACGTGTTCAGCCGCTGCACCGCCTCGAAGGTCGCGCGCGAGCCGGCCTCGTTGGCGTCCGGCGACTGCGGACGCACTGAGTTGATCCATTTGAGGTCGGCGCCGGCCTGAAAATGCTTGCCGTTGCCCCTGAGCACCACGACGCGCAAATTGGGCTTTGCGCCCAGCGCATCCATCGCCGCGAGCACGCCTGATATCAGCGCACCGTCATAGGCATTGTTGACCTCGGGTCGATTGAGCGTGACGGTCGCAACCCCGCGCCCGTCAAGGGTCCACAAAACAGGGCTGGCCGGCATGGGCGATCCTCTCGGCGTGATTCTTCGTCAGGCCACGCACTATGGCCGTGGCCGCGCCCGTTGATCCATCACTTTCCGCGGGGAGGCGGTCGCGTCCATCGCATGGCGGCTTGTGCCATGCTGACCGCCGGCGCGAGCCAAAGATCAATCCTCGGGACGGGGCGGTCATATCATGCGGATTTGCATTTTCGGCGCGGGCGCCGTCGGCAGCCACCTTGCGGTGCGGCTCGCACGCGCCGGGCATGAGGTCTCCTGCGTGATGCGCGGGCCACATCTGGAGGCGGTGCGCGCCAACGGCCTGAAGCTGCGCGTCGGCGAGGCGGAAGTTTGTGCCAAAGTCCGTGCCTCCGGCGACCCGGCCCAGCTAGGGCCGCAGGACATCGTCATCTCTACGCTCAAGGCAACCGGCCTGCCGGGCCTCGTCACCGGCATCGCGCCGCTGCTCGGCGAGAACACCGCAATCGTGTTCGCACAGAACGGCATTCCCTGGTGGTACAATATTGGGCTACCGCCGCGGCACCCCGCCCCACCCGACCTTGCCTTCCTCGATCCCGGCGCGCGGTTGCGCAAGGCGATTGCCAAGGAGCGCATTGCCGGCGGCGTCGTGTTCTCGTCCAATGAAGTGGTCGAGCCCGGCATCGTCGAAAATCTCTCGCCGGACCGCAACAGGCTCTTGGTCGCCGAATGCGACGACCGCAACAGCGAGCGCATCGCGCAGCTCCGCACGGCGCTGAACGATGCAAAGCTCGACTCACCGCCCATCGCCGACATCCGCGAGGCGATCTGGTCAAAGCTATTGACCAACATGTCGCTGTCTGTGCTGTGCCTGCTTACCGGCCTCACCGCGCGCGGTGTGCGCAACGACCCCGCCTTCACCGAGGTGATCCCGCGCCTGCTCAACGAGGCCAACGAGATCGCGCAGCATTACATCCCCGAGGTCAAGCGCGTGACGCGGAGTGGCCCGGCGCCCAACCACAAGCCGTCGCTGCTCCAGGACTATGAACTCGGCCGCGCCATGGAGATCGACGTGCTGGTGAAGGCGCCGATGGCCTTTGCCTCTGCTGCGGGCCTGTCGACACCGTCGCTCGACCTGATCGCCGCGCTCGCGGTTCACAAGGCGCGGGACAAGGGGCTTTATGCGGGATGACTTGCGCGAAGGCTAGACGAGCTCGTTGATCCACGCCGCGAGCGTATCGAGCACCTCTTCCATCGCCTCCTCATTGCTACGGCCGGATTTCCGCAAGACCAGGAACGAGTGATCGCCCCCGGCGATCTCATGCAGCCTGGCCTTCGGGCCGAGCTCCTTGATCACGGGTTCGAGGAAGCGAAGATCGGCGAGCCGATCGCGCGTTCCCTGCAGGAACAGCAAGGGGATCTCGATCCCGGACAAATGAGCCGCACGCTCGATCGACGGCTTGTTGTCGGCATGCAGGGGAAAGCCGAGGAAGGCGAGCCCGCGCACGCCCGCTAGCTGCGCCTTGGCCTGCGCCTGCGAGGTCATGCGTCCGCCGAACGATTTTCCGCCGGCGAACAGCGGAAGACCAGGACAGAGCCGCGCCGCCTCCTCGACCGCCGCCCGCACCGCGGCGTGCGCGATCGCCGGCGTGTCGGGACGGCCCTGCTTCTTCTCCATGTAGGGAAAATTATAGCGCAGCGTCGCGATGCCGCGCACGGCCAGTCCTGCCGCGACGCGCTCCATGAACGCGTGCCGCATGTCGGCGCCCGCGCCATGGGCGAAGACATAGCAGGCGCGCGGCTTGTCCGGCATCGTCAGCAGCGCGGAGACGGCACCCACGCGCGCGATGTCGATCTTGAGTTCGCTCGTCTTGAGTTCGCTCGTCTTGGGTTCAGTCGTGTTGGCGGTCACAATCACACATCCTCTCGCGGCTACAGCTACATGCAGGAATAGCCGACCTCACGCATCTTCATGGCTTCATGCATCCAGACTATCTATGGCCGCAGCAATGAGATCACGAAGCTCCTGATCGCGCTGTCGCTGCAGGGCCGGCTCACCGGCTGCGCCAGTCGCGCGGCCGGCAGCCGAAGCGCTGCTTGAAGCGCCGCGTGAAGTGGGAGAGATCCGAAAAGCCCCAGTCGAACGCGACGGAGCCGATCTCGCGCTCGGTCATGGCCTGATCCCGCAGGTCCGCCGCGGCACCGTCGAGGCGGCGCTCCATGATGTAGCCGGAGAACGTCGTGCCGGAACGCTCGAACAGCTTGTGCACGTAACGCTCGCTGATGCCGACGGTGCCTGCCACCGCCGCGACCGTCAGACCCGGCTCGCGCAGCCGTTCATGGATGGCGCGGCGCAGCGCCAGCAGCGTCGCATCCGCAAAGCTCGCCGCTTCCGCGACCTGCGCGCGCGAGCGGCGCGACAGGCTGAGCGCGACGAGGTCGAGCAGCACGCCGAACAGGCGCACGCTGTCCGCTTCCGCCATCCGCAAGGCGCCTGCGTTGAGCGAGCGCGCCGTCTCGACGATGAGATGACCGACATGCGGATCGTCGGACACCCGCTCGACCTCGAAATCGAATCCCGGCGGCAGGCGGTCGCGCAGCGCGCGCGAAGGCACCCAGAAGGAAGCGACCTCCAGCGTCGGACCGCGGTCATGTAGCAGCCTCACCTCGCGGTCGCTGTCGCAGATGCCGACCTGGCCGCGCGACAGGCTGACGTCGCGATCTCCCTGCACGATGCGGCAGCGGCCGGCGAGCTTGAAGTTGAGATAGAAGCAGCTCGCGTTCGAGGCCGCGATATCGCTGCGCGAACGATGCACCGTATGCTCGGGAAACACCACGCGATTGACCGCGCCGGCGCCGAACCTGATCGTCTCCACCTTCGCCGGAAAGCGCGAGGTCGTCGCCGATTCCGGCGTCAGGTTCATGAACGCCTGGCAGATCGCCTCGCGATAGTAAGAGAACTGCTCGGCGGGCCTGGTTTCGGTAGTATTCCAGACGAAGTGCCGGGGCCGGCTTGCGGGAATGACCTGCTCCATCAGTTCGCTCCGAGACCAATCCGGTTCAGCGCCAGACAAGCGCAAAGAATGCCAGCCGGTTCAATATGGCTGCAAACACAAGCCAATGACCGGCGTTCAGCCGGCAAAGTCCCGGCAAGGCCATTTGCCGCGCCGATCTAACCATCCTTGCGGAGGAGCTACAATATGTCGACCTACGTCCTCGTACACGGCGCCTGGCACACCGGCGCCGAGCTCGAGCCCGTTGCCGCGCCGATCCGAGCGGCCGGCCACCAGGTTCATTTGCCGACCATTCGAGGTAACCGCCCGGGCGATGCCAAGACCACGGGGCTGAAGGAGGCGATCCAGTCGATCGCCGATTATCTCGCTGAGAACAATCTGAAGGACGTCATCCTGCTCGGCCACTCCTATGGCGGCATGGTGATCACGGGGGTCGCCGACCTCGTGCCGGAGCGGATCCGCCGGATGATCTACTGGAATGCCTTCGTCCCCAACAACGGCGAGTCGCTCAACGACATGGTGCCGCCACACTATCTCGGCCTGTTCGAAGCGATCGCGGCGGAGCGCGGCGACGGCTCGGTGGTGCTGCCGTTCCCGATCTGGCGAGAGGCGTTCATCAACGACGCCGACCTCGAGCTCGCCCAGCGCGCCTATGACGTCCTCAATCCGCACCCGCTGAAGACATTCAGCGACAAGATCGCGCTGAAGACCAACCCGGCCGAGATGCAACTGGCGAAGTCCTACATCAACTGCACCGAGGATACCGCGCTGCCGCACGGCTATCCCTGGCATCCGCGGCTGTCGGAGAAGCTCGGGCTGTTCCGCCTGGTTCAGGTGCCTGGCAGCCACGAATTGTGCTTCTCCGATCCGGCCCGGCTGGCGCGCGCGATCATGGAAGCGGGACGGGACTAAAGCGAGACGACTTTCGATAGTCGCGCATGCCGCCGGCTTCGGCGGCACGCCCCTTGCTTGGTCGCAAACGAACTCAGATCGGTGGAAGCAACCCTCCTTGTCACGTGTGGCGCCCCGCCATACGCTGCCCGTCATCGGCAGCCGCCATCTGGTCTCGCTTTGCGTCAGGTCAGGAGAATAGCGAATGGTTCACGTCTCGCGCCGGAAATTGCTTCAGCTTGCGGCTGTTGCGCCATCGACACTTCCCGCTGCATGGACGTCGCTTGCATCTGCCGCAAGCGGAAAGAAGATCCTGACGGCGGTGATGCAATCGGACCTTCGCGTCACCGATCCCGGCTTCACGACGGCCATCATCACCCGCGACCATGGGTACATGGTCTACGATACGCTGCTCGGCATCGATTCCAGCTTCAAGGTGCGGCCGCAGATGGCCGACTGGACGGTATCCGCGGACAAGCTGACCTACACCTTCACCTTGCGCGACGGCCTGAAGTGGCATGACGGCGCACCGGTGACGGCGGAGGATTGCGTCGCCTCGCTGAAGCGCTGGGGCGCAAGCGTCGACGGCATGGCGCGCAAGCTGATGGACTTCACGGCAGGCATCGAGGCCGCCGACGCCAAAACGATCGTTCTCAAGCTGAAAGAGCCTTATGGCCTCGTGCTGGAGACGATCGCCAAGCCATCGTCGATCTGCGCGTTCATGATGCCGAAGCGGCTGGCCGAAACCCCGATCAGCAAGCAGATTCCAGAGCAGATCGGCTCCGGCCCGTTCAAGTTCGTGGCTGCCGAATTCCAGCCCGGCGTGAAAGCCGTTTACGACAAGAACACCGATTATGTGCCGCGCAAGGAGCCGGCCGAATGGACATCGGGCGGCAAGGTGGTCAAGGTCGACCGTGTCGAGTGGCTGACGATGCCGGACGCGCAGACCGCGCTCAACGCCCTGCAATCCGGCGATGTCGATTTCGTTGAAACGCCGCCGTTCGATCTGCTGCCTGTGCTCGAGTCCAACCCGGACATCAACATCGCAATCCTGAACAAGTTCGGCTTCCAGTCATTCGGACGGATGAACTTCCTGCATCCGCCGTTCGACAATGTGAAGATCCGCCGCGCCGCGATGCTCGCGATCAACCAGAAGGACGTGCTCGACGCGCAGATCGGCAATCCCAAATACTACAAGCTCTGCGGCGCATTCTTCATCTGTGATACCCCGTTCGCCAGCGACGAGGGCGGCGAGACCCTGATCAAGGGCAACGGCATGGCGGAGGCCAGGAAGGCCTTGGCCGAGTCCGGCTATGACGGCACGCCTGTCGTGATCCTGGCGCCGGGCGATCAGATCCTGCTGAAAGCGCAGCCGATCGTGGTCGCGCAGCTCCTGCGTGAGGCCGGCTTCAAGGTCGATCTTCAGGCGATGGACTGGCAGACCGTGGTCACCCGCCGAGCCAACCAGAAGCCGCCGAAGGAAGGCGGCTGGAACATGTTCTTCACCTATCAGGGCGCCGCCGACTCGATGAATCCGCTCGTCAATGGCGCGATGGTCGGCAAGGGCAAGGAGGGCGGCTGGTTCGGCTGGTCCGAGGACCCCAAGCTCGAGCAGCTGCGCGATGCCTTTGCCCGCGCCACCTCGCCGGAAGAGCAGAAGAAGATCGCTCTCGACGTGCAAAAGGAAGCCTACGATCAGGTGATCTACGTCCCGCTCGGTCAATTCCAGGCGCCGAGCGCATGGCGCAAATCGCTCACCGGCGTGATCGACGGCCCGGCGACGCCGCTGTTCTGGAACGTGGACAAGAATGAGTGAGAGGCGCTCCCGGCTTGGGGAAGGGATCGACCACACATTCGGTGTCGTCCCGGCCAAGGGACCCATAATCACAGGGAGCGGTTGCGGCGCAAGACTGGTAACCACGGGTCTTCGCCAAACATCTCCCTGTGGTTATGGATCCTGGATCTGCGCTCGCTTGTCCGGGACGACGAAAAGCGATTCGCTTACTTCGGATGCCACCAGCGGCCGCCGATGACGACGCCTTCGGACACGATTTTCTGGCTACCTGTCAGGTGCTCGCCGACCACGTCGACATAGTCGAACTGCCCTTCCCTCACAGTCATCAGCGTGGCGTCGCCGACGCTGCCTGCCTTGAGGCTGCCGAGCTCCGGGCGCCGAAGCGCCATCGCGGCGTTGACTGTCGAGGCCGCGACCACGTCGGATAGCGACATCCCCATGCACAAGAATTTCGACATGGTCGTGACCTGGTCGAAGGCCGGACCGTCGATGCAGAGCAAATGGATGTCGGACGAGATGGTGTCCGGATAGAAGCCGTTCGCCAGCATGGCGCGTGCGGTCTTGAAGGCGAACGAGCCCTTGCCGTGACCGATGTCGAAGATCACGCCGCGCTCGCGCGCTTCCAGCACGACCTTCTTGACCGTGCCTTGCGCGGTCGCCGGCGTGTTCGGGAACGGACGAAACGCGTGGGTCAGCACGTCACCGGGACGCAGCCGCGCGAGCACCTCTTCATAGCTCGGCGGCGGATGGTCGATATGCGCCATCAACGGCATGCCGACCTCTTCGGCCACCTGGAGCGCGATATCGAGCGGCACGATCCCCGACGTGCCCGAGGCGTGCAGGCCGACGCGAACCTTGATCCCGACGATGAGATCGCGATTGGCATCCGCCACCTTGGCTGCATCGATGGGGTTCATCAACCGCAACTCCTCGCTCTCGCCGACCATCACCTTGTGCGAGAAGCCGAAGATGCCGGCATGCGAGACGTGCAGATAGGCGAGGATGCGAACCTGGCTCGGCTCGATCACATGCTTGCGGAAGCCGGCGAAATTGCCGGGGCCGGCGCTGCCGGTGTCCACCGCCGTCGTGACACCGGAGAGACGGCAGAATTCTTCGGCATCGATGCCGAGCGAGGTGCCGCCCCAATAGACATGAGTGTGCAAATCGATCAGGCCGGGCGTCACGATGTAGCGAGACACGTCGCGCACATCGGTCCCGGGATCCGCCTTGAGTCCGCTGCCGATCGCCGCGACCTTGCCGCCCGAAAACGCGACATCCGTCACCGCATCGAGCTTCTGCGAGGGATCAACGACCCGTCCGCCACGCAGGATCAAGTCAAAAGGCATCGTTGTCTCCGGATCTGTCGGTGAGGCAGGCCGCCTGCGGGGGCAAGTCGGATCGGAAAGAGCGCTTCGTGTAGCAATTTTCGCGCCGGTGGCGCAAACCGCATCGGGCATGACGTCAGGCGCCATCAAGCGCTGATCAAGCGACGGGGCTCAAAGGCATGCCCCTTCCGAATGAGCGGAAAGCGGAAGAATGGCGATCCCGGGATGACTCGAACATCCGACCTACGGTTTAGGAAACCGCCGCTCTATCCGGCTGAGCTACGGGACCGCAGAACCTGCAACGGGTGCAGGCACTTGGGGTCTCCATAGCAGAGCAGCTTGCAAATCGCCAGCGTTGCGATGCGCCGAAAGGGCGGCAACCTGGCGGTCTCAATCGTGCTCCTCGAGTTGGGCCGCCGTGCCGTGAACCGGGCAATTCGCATCAGGCGCGACCAGCATCCCGGATGGCTCCAGCTCATCCGTCTTGGAATCGTGCGAGATCACTCGGCAGGTGCAGCCGAGCTCAATCGCCTCCGCCGTTCCGGGCTTTGGTAGCGCGCCATCGGGCGTCGCAGGTACTCGCATCGGGACCTCCCGCTCGTTGGATGTCCGCATCTCCCCGCAAAGCGAAACATTGGCCAGCGTCAATCGTTTCATCAGCGCTCCAATATCTCCCAATCCACGGGGACCGCCATGATCGAGAGCATCAGCGCCGTCACGCTCGCCACCCACGACATGGCGCGTGCCGTCGGCTTTTACCGGTCGTTGGGCTTCGAGATTCTGCATGGCGGCGAAGCCGGTTCGTTCACGAGCCTCCGCGCCGGTCCTGGCTATCTCAACCTGATTGCCCAGCCCGCGGATAAGCGCTGGTCATGGTGGGGCCGCGTCATCTTCTACGTCACCGACGTCGACGCCATCCATCAGCGCGCGCTCGCCGCCGGATGGCAGCCCTCGACCATCCCGCGCGATGCCGAATGGGGCGAGCGCTACTTCCATCTCACCGACCCCGACGGCCACGAGCTCAGCTTCGCAAGGCCGTTGCAGCGCTAGCCCTCAAGACGTCGGCGGCTCACCGATCCGCAGTGCAGCCCGGCAGATCGAACAGCGCCGCCAGCCCGCATTTCGAGGTCAGCATCTTGTCGCCGTCGTGGCCGACGCCGGCGACGTCGAAGAGCTTGTGATTGGGCGTGCCGTGGTCGCGCCTGGCCATCGCGTCCGCGTAGGCGTGGCCGCGGGCGTAGCGATAAGGGCCCTGCGCGCGCGCCATGCAGCTCTTGTCCAGCGCCGGATGCTCGGGATTGGTATCGAGCGTGCCGAGCAGGTAAATCACCTCACGCTCGACATAGCGCTGTTCGAGCGCGGCGGGCGTGGCATCGCTGAGATAAGGCGGTCGCGCTTCCATGCCGTATTTCCAGTCGTCGTAGCCGGCGCAGGAGGCGGCGATCGACGGCTCGGGCCGCTCGCTGCTGAAATACGCATAGGATGACGGATTGGCGACGACGTAACGCACCTCGATGTGCTGGCGCGCCAGTGTCGCCTCGCCCCTGCCCGCGATGGCATAACGCTGCGCGACCTGGCCGCCGCCGGAATGACCGGCCACCACGACCTGCTTGAGATTGGGGAAGATGCGGCGGTCGCCGAGCCTGGCGAGGATCGCATCGAGCGCCTCGAACGAGGAGACCGGGTTCGGCGCGAGCGCGGCCTCACCGCCCTCCCATCCCTCCAGCGACCAGCGCAGCGTCTCGTCGGGCAGCTTGTACGCATCGATATCGATCTGCGCCAGAAACTGCGGAACGATCATGATGGTCGCCCGGCCATCGTCGCCGGCCGCCGCCTGCGCCGTTCGCGCCGACTCGTAATAGACATCCGCATTGCGCAGGCGCCCGTGCAGCACGATGACGGCGCGGGTGATCGCCGGCAGCGGCAAGGCCCAATCGCTGGAGAGATAAAGTCGCAGGATGCCCTGATCGCCGACCGCAAGACGGGCATCGGCGATCGCCTTCACCGGCGCGCGGTTGGGCGCGTCCTCATCGGCGGCATTCGCGTGACACGACAGCAGCGCCAACGCAATCGTTGCGACAAATGTCCGCCAGTTCATGCCAACATCCTCTCCACGCGAAGCTCCGCAACTCTATGCGCATCGCGCGCCGTGTCGCTGTGACTTGCCGGCCACGTCAAGCCAAAAATGTCAGCAATGCAGCCATGAAAAAGTCGGGTTCCACGCGTGACAAGTGACTGGAAACAGGCGAAAATTCGACTGATTCAGGTTGAGTTCCACAAAGATTGTATCCGTTGAATGTCGTTCGTGATCGCTTCGCGTAGCGCGAGATTGTTATTTGGCTTGACTGCAGGGCTCGCCCTGCTGACGCCCGCGCTTGCCCATGCGGAATGGTGGAAGCGCACGCCGGGCGATTTCGAGGAATGCGCCGATCGGGCCGAAAAATACGCAACCAGGCAGGAGAAGACGGCTGCGCTTGCCGAATGCAACGCCAAATTCGCCGGCCGCCGCAAGGTGGGTGGCGGGTACACCTACTATGACCTCCTCCAGGATCGCAGCTTCGACATCGCCGGTCCCAATCCGACGCCGGAGGAACAGAAGAAGATCGACCAATCCTACGCCGCTTATCTCGCCAATCAGCGCCGCGCCAGCCTGGCTGCCGAAGCCGCCGCCAAGCAGCAGCAGCAGCAGCAACAACAGGAGCAAATCCAGCAGGTCGCACTGCGCGCCGCGAGCGAGCGCGTGCCGGTTCCGGTCGAGCGACCGAAACAGCAGGCCTCGCCCGGCGATACGCCGTCGCGGCCGAAGAACTGCGTCAAGGGCACGTTCTCCTGCGAATGGCCGCGGCTGTCGGAGAGCTTGAACGATCTGAAGAAGCTGTTCAGCCCGGCGCCGAGCAAGGCGAAGAAGGGCTGAGGGCTACCTCGCTCGATCCTGCGAGTTGACCCGCCGTCATCTCCGCACTTGATCGGGCGATCCAGTACTTAGAGACGCCCGTGATTGAAGCGGCGTAGTGGATCCCCCCGCTTTCGCGGGGAATGACAGCGAAGCGTGTGGGCTCGAGCGTGCCCAACGGGCCTCGACAAGGCGCAGTACAATGCAGCGCGTCAGTTCGTCTGCTTCTTCTTTGACCGCTTGTGCGTGGTCGCCGCCGGTGTGACCGGCGCAACCGTCGTCGCCGTACCGCCAAGCGCCGAGCGGCTTTCCTGCAACCGCCTGTCATAGCCCGGCGACGGCGTGACGGTCGGCGGACGGGCTTGCGCGAACGTGGATGCACCGCAGAGCATCGCGGCTGCAATCGTCATCATCTGAACAGGTTTCATCGACACGCCTCCGGTTGGACCAGTGCTCACGCAACATCGCGGATCTGCTGCGGCGTCAGGCGCGGCGAGCCCTGGCCTGCGCTTTCCGCCTCCCTGATCAGTGCAACAATGCGGCGGCACAGGGGCACGTCCACCCCATGCCGGTCCGCCAGCGCGATGATCGCCCCTTGTAGATAGTCGATCTCGGTCTTGCGGCCATGCTTCAGATCCTGCCACATCGAGGAGCGCGCCTCTGGATCGATCTTCATCGTCCGTCCCAGGATCAGGTTGAAGATCATATCAGGCAATCGCAGCAGCGTCGGCATCCAGCGCAGCGGGATCGGCGTCGCCGACACCGGGTTGACGCCGGCCGCCGTCATCGCCGCGAGCCCCTCGGCCATCTGGTCTGCGAACAATCGTCGCCAGTCCCGGTGCGCAAGCTGCGTGGCAAGCGGCATGTCGGACAACGCGCTCAGCGCATTGTTCAGATTGATGATCAGCTTGCCCCATTGCACGCCGGTGATGTCCGGGCTCGCGCGCATCGCGAGCCCGGGCACCGACAGCGTTGCAGCCGTATCGGCCGCATCCTTCTCGACATGAATGTCGCCGGAGGTCGAACGGTGGAAGCGCCCATCGCCCATCGCAACCACGTTGAACGGCACCATGCCTGCGAGCACGCGCCGCCCCGGCAGCCTATCGCGCAGGATGCCTACATTGCCGACGCCGTTCTGCAAGGAGACGATGACGGCATCTTCCGGCGCGTGTCGGGCGATCAGCTCGGCGATTTCCGCCGTGTCCGCGCTCTTCACGGTCACCAGAACCACGCCGGCACTGTGAAAAATCGACGCATCCTCCGACAGCGCGAGCTGTCCTGCCGAGAGTAGCCGCTCGGCTCCGTCGAAATCGGTCAGGCGCAGGCCGAACCGTTCGATTTCGGTCTTCACGCGCGACCGCACCAGCAGCGCCACGCGACGGCCGGCGGCAGCGAGCACGCCCCCGACGAAGCAGCCGATGGCCCCTGCGCCCGCAACGGCGATCGGTCGATCCGTCACCACCTTGTCTCTGCTCCCCAAACAGCTTGCCGCCTTCGACAGCGGCGTTGACCGGGCCTTCCCTTGCCCTTCGATAGCAAAGGCCGCGCCACTTGCCCATCAACCCCTGCGGTTGCGGCGCGACCGCCTTGTAACCGTCATGAGAGCCCCATATGTTTTCGCCGCGGGGCATGTTCAGCGGGAGAGCACCATGGGTCTACTCGACGTCCTCAACGGCATGCAGAACGGCCCGCGTGGCCCCAGCACGCCGAGCTCACAGGAATCCTCCGGCGGCATGTCGCCAATGACGATGGCGATCCTCGGCCTGCTGGCGTGGAAGGCATTCAAGCATTTGACGGCAGGCCAGGGTGACGCAACGCCGCAATCCTCACCGTTGCCACCGCCGACGCCGGCCAATGCGGGCGGCGGAGCGCTTCCGGGCGGCACGCCAGGCAGCGGCGGGCTTAGCGATGTGCTCAAAGGTGGCCTCGGTGGCCTGCTCGCCGGCGGTGCGGCCGGCAGCGTGCTCAGCGGCGGGCTCGGCGATCTCCTCAATCAGCTCCAGCAAGGCGGCCATGGCGAAACGGCGAAGACCTGGGTCGGCAAGGGTGAGAACAAGCCGATCGCACCGGGCGATCTCGCCAACGCACTCGGCGCCGACCAGATCCAGAGCCTGTCGGCCCAGAGCGGCCTGTCGCGCGACGAGCTCCTCTCCGGTCTCAGCCAGTATCTGCCGAAAGTGATCGATCACCTGACGCCGGACGGACGGCTGCCGACCGAGAACGAGCTGTCGGACAGGATCTGATCGAGCTCTGATTTCAGTCGTATCAAAGCTGCAAGGGGAGTCGCGAACATGGGCGGGATTATCTGGGTCATCATCGTCGGCTTCATCGCCGGCCTCATCGCGCGCTGGCTGATGCCGGGACCGAAAAATCCACAGGGCTTCGTCCTCACCACCGTCCTCGGCATCGTCGGCGCGTTTCTCGCAACGTTCGTCGGTCAGGCCATCGGCCATTACAGCCTGGACCAGGGAGCCGGCTTCATCACCGCCACGATCGGCGCGGTGGTGGTGTTGTTCATCTGGCACCGCCTGGTGGCGAGCGGCGTGATAAAGGGTTGACGAAAACTCCATCGTCGTCCCGGACAAGCGGAGCGAAGATCCGGGACCCATAACCACAGGACGTAGTGGTTACGGGGACTCGGAGTTACCGCTCAATGCCGCTACTACTCCCTGGGGTAATGGGTCCCGGCTTTCGCCGGGACGACGGCTGTGTTTGCCACACCAGAGGAACGTTACCTCACCACGCGTGCTCACGTAATCAAATGCGCCCCGGCATCCATGCGCACGATCTCGCCGGTCATGTTGCTGGAGGCCGGCGTCGCCAGGAAGCAGACGAGCTGCGCGATGTCGTCGGCGCTCGAGGCGACCTTGAGCGGCACCTTCGCAACCACGTTGTCGCGTACCTGCCTGGCAGCATCCTCGCCGCGTCCCTTGGTGAACCAGGGCGTGTCGATATAGCCGGGGCAAACCGTGTTGACGCGGATCAGCGGCGCAAGCGCGCGCGCCAGCGACAGCGTGATGGTGTTGAGCGCACCCTTGCTCGCGGCATAGGCGATCGAGGAACCGATGCCGCTGATGCCGGCGACGGAGGAGACGTTCACCACCGCCGATGCCCGCCCCGAGGCGTTCGCGCCGGACTCGAGCAGCTTACGCGCCGCGCGCACCATCTGGAACGGGCCGATGGTGTTGACGCCGAAGAGCCGCTGAAAATCTTCCGCCGACAAACCATCGAGATTGCCGTGAGCGACATGCTTGGTCGTGCCCGCATTGTTGATGAGGGCGTCGAGCCGGCCCCAGGCCTCCGCCGCCGCAACGATCCTCCGGCAATCCTCGTCGCGCGACACGTCGCCCTGTGCGATCACGACCTCGGCCGCGCCGGCCTCGCGACAGGCCTCGGCGGTGGCTTCGGCTTCCTTCTGGCTCGATGAATAGTTGATGACGAGCCGCGCGCCGCTGCGCGCGAGAATTTTCGCGGTCGCAGCGCCAAGACCGGATGCGGACCCCGTCACGATTGCGCACAAGCCGTCCTTTGCCATCCGGTTATCCTCTCTTGTCCTGAATACCAGCGGCCCTGTTTAGCGAGTTTGCGGACGGCTGCAAATCGACCAAACTCCGCTTAGCGGAATTAGCCATCTTGCCCATGCCGGCGCCGCAGGCGGACCTGCGATCAACGCTTGTCAGGACCGTGGCTTTTTCCGATCATCGGGCGCAAGAAGAGACCTGCGAGTTCGAAAAAGACGGACGCGCCAATGGCAAAACACGGGGAACGCTGTGGCGGAGAGTGACAACATCGTCGTCGAGACCGCGGAGAAGATCTTCGCCGATCTCGCCGATCCGCAAACCATCAACAACGACAGGAAGGACGCGTGGAGAGCGCCGCTGTGGCAGGCGCTGAGCGAGGCCGGACTGCCCTTGGCGTGGGTACCGGACGATCTCGGCGGCTCCGGCGCGAGCGTTGCGGACGGCTTCGCGCTGCTCAATGCGGCCGGACGTTTTGCCATTGCGGTTCCCCTCGCCGAAACCATGCTGGCCGGCTGGCTGCTTGCACAGGCGAAGATCGCTTCCCCCGAAGGCGAGATGACGGTGCTGCCGGCGAGCCCGAAGGACCGCATCGCCCTTGATGCCGACGGCTTGCTTTCCGGCCGCGTCCGCGGCGTGCCCTTTGCGAAAGCGGCAAAACATTTTGCCGTGCTGGCGCATGGCACTGGTGGCGTGTCCGTCGCACTGGTCGATGCCGGCAGGGCCAAGATCGAAGCCGGGCTCAATATCGGCTATGACAACAGCGATATCGTGACACTCGACAAGGTCGCGCCCATCACTGTCAAGCCCGCGCCAAAACACGTCGACCAGACCACGATGATGCTGATGGGCGGCGTCGCGCGCAGCCTCCAGATCGCGGGCGCGCTGGAATCCATGCTCGACATTTCCGTGCGGTACTCGAACGAGCGCGTCGCGTTCGAGAAGAAGATCTCCAAATTCCAGGCCGTGCAGCACAACCTTGCAAAACTTGCCGGCGAATCCGCGGCAGCGCTGGCCGCCGCGACCTCCGCCGCCGATGCAATCGCGAGCGCGACCGCCTTCAACGACGCGGTCTATCTCGAAGCTGCCTCCGCAAAAATCCGTTGCGCGGAAGCAGCCGAAAAGGGCGGCGCCATCGCGCATCAGGTCCACGGCGCGATCGGCTTCACCATGGAGCACATCCTGCATCGTTACTCGCTGCGGGCGCTGGCCTGGCGCGACGATTTCGGCTCGGAGAGCTACTGGGCCGTCGAGCTCGGCAAGCTCGTTGCAACTCGTGGCGCCGACGAATTGTGGCCGCTGGTTGCCTCACGCTGAGGGATTAAGGAACGAGACACATGACTGCTGCCCTCCGTTTCGATCCGATCCGCCTGCCGCCCAAATGCGAGGAGCTGCGCAAGGAAGTGCGCGCCTTCCTCGCCGAAGAAATGGCCCGCGGCACCTTCGACCCGTTCAAGCCGAATCGCGAAGACACCGACGTGCCGGAATTCTCCCGCCGCGTCGGCGAGCGCGGCTGGATCGGCATCACCTGGCCGAAGAAATATGGCGGCCATGAACGCTCCTTCCTCGAGCGCTATGTGGTGACGGAAGAAATGCGCGTTGCCAACGCGCCGACGCGCCGCTTCTTCGTCGCCGACCGCCAGAGCGGACCGATCCTGCTCAAATACGCGCCCGAGCATATCAAGATGGACATTCTGCCGCGCATCTGCCGCGGCGAACTGTGCTTTGCCATCGGCATGAGCGAGCCGAATTCCGGGTCCGATTTGTTCGCGGCCAAGACGCGGGCGACCAGGACCGACGGCGGCTATCTCATCAACGGCACCAAGATCTGGACCTCGTCGGCGCACATCGCCGACTACATGATCGCGATCTTCCGCACCTCGCAGCCGACCAAGGAAAACCGCCGTCACGGCCTGACGCAGTTCCTGGTCAAGATGAAGCAGCCGGGCATCGAGGTGAACCCGATCGGCCAGATCACCGGTCAGTACGAGTTCAACGAGGTCGTCTTCACCGACTATTTCATTCCGGATGATCACGTGCTGGGCGAAGTCGACGGCGCCTGGAAGCAGGCGACATCCGAGCTCGCTTACGAGCGCTCGGGTCCTGAACGCTTCCTCGAAACCTACTACGTGCTGACCGAGCTGGTGCGCGCAGTTGGCAAAGATCCGGACACCCGGAGCGCGGAAGGCATCGGCCGCCTCGTCGCGCAGCTCCACACCATGCGGCGCATGTCGGTCTCCGTCGCGGGCATGTTGCAGGCCGGCAAGGAGCCGGTGGTCGAAGCCTCCATCGTCAAGGACATCGGCACGGTGTGGGAGCAGCAGCTGCCGCATCGCGTGCGCGATCTCGCCGCCTTCGTCGAGGAGACCGCGAGTAACCGCGAGACGCTGGAGCGGCAGCTCGATTTCGCCATCAAGACCGCGCCGAAACTGACCATCCAGGGCGGCACCACGGAAGTCCTCCGCGGCATCATCGCCCGCGGGCTTGGTTTGCGCTAGCCGCGCGGGCTCGGCCTGCGCCAACGAGGATCATCATGAGCAACTACACGGATATCGGCGTCGAGAAGATCGGGCATGTCGGCACCATCGAAATCCGCCGCCCGCCGCTCAACTTCTTCGACATCTCCCTGATCAACCAGATCGCGGACGCACTCGACGAGTTCGATCGCGACATCGAGATCCGCGCCTCCGTCCTGTCGGCGCAGGGCAAGGCGTTCTGCGCCGGTGCCAACTTCAACGATCCGGCGCGACAAGCGCAGGAGGCACGCGCCGCCGAGAGAGCTGCGAAGGGCGATCCGGCCGACAGCTTGGGACCGATCAACCATCTCTACATCCAGGCCGTACGCATCTTCCGCGCCAAGAAGCCGATCGTCGCCGCCGTGCATGGCGCGGCCATTGGCGGCGGACTCGGGCTCGCGGTATCGGCCGACTTCCGCGTCACCTGTCCCGAAGCGCGCTTCTCCGCGAACTTCACAAAACTCGGTTTCCATCCCGGCTTCGGCCTGACCGTGACGCTGCCCGAGCTGATCGGCAACAACAACGCCGAGCTGATGTTCTACACCAGCCGCCGCGTCACCGGCGAAGAGGCCTATAGATGGGGTCTCGCAAACGAGCTGGTGCCGCAAGACCAGGTGAAGGCGACCGCCTTGAGGCTTGCCGGCGAGATTGCCGAATGCTCGCCGCTCGGCCTCGTCTCCACGCGCGCCACGATGCGCGCAGGGCTCGCCGATCGCGTCATGGCGGCCACGAACCACGAGCTCGCCGAACAGACGTGGCTGCGCGCGACCGAAGACTTCAAGGAAGGCGTGAAGGCGACGGAGGAGCGAAGAGTCGCGAATTTCAAGGGCCGGTGACGAAACCGATCAAGAGATCAACTCACCCGAAACGTCACCCCACCCAGCAAGAACTCCCTTCCCGCTACCGCAAGCCCCTTCTCCCTGGCGGCGTGCAGCACACCCGCGGCATCGGCCACCCGAAACTCCAGCGCGCTCATGATCTCAGCCCCGCCCTTCACGAAGCGGAAGCGGGCGTTGGGCAGCTTCAGCTCGGTCTCGCCACTGCCCGCCCTGCTCGCCGCGACGCCGATCAGTCTGCCCCAATGCCCGGCCAGGTCTTGCGGATCCGGGCTCTGCATTTCGACTGCCGTCAATGCCTGCGTCACGTCCTTGCGAATGAACTTTTGCCAATCCGGCCCGGCCGGCGGATAGGGACCCAGGATGTCGTCGCTGCCTTTGGTGTGATTGAACTCGATAAAGGCGGCGCGGCAGTCGCGCGGGTGGAGCTGCACACCATGATAGGGCGGATGATCGATGACGTTCGCGGTGCGCACGCCCATTGCGTTCGCGTTGCGGCCGCGCGCGTCCGGATCGTTGCAGCAGAAGATTGCCATGTAGCCCCCGCGCCCGCCGGTCTTGGCGATGAAGCGGCCGGCTGCGGTGCCATCCCTGGACGGCGCCACGACCTCCAGCAGGATCGTGTCGACCGGCAGAAGCGCGTTCTCCAGCCCATACTTCGCGACATTGCGGTCGCGATAGCAGACGGAAAGGCCCATGATTCCGGCGATATCAGCGATCACGGGCTCGAGTTGCGGCGCGACCAGGCAGATCTGCCGCAAGCGCATATAGCCGGCCATGGTCAGGCGCCCTTGAAGGTGGGTTTCCGCTTCTCGACAAACGCCTTTGCAGCTTCCTTGTGGTCCTCTGTGTCGCCACAGCGGGTGTGATGAATGGCTTCGCCGTCGAAGCAATCCTCGAGCGGCAGGCGCTCGGCATTGTTGATGTTGCGCTTGATGTAGCCAAGCGCGATCGACGGGCCCTGCGCCAGCGACAGCGCAAGCTCTTGCGCGGCGGCGTCGATCTCGGCGTCCGGCACCACTTTCGTCACCATCCCGATCGCCTGCGCCTCCTTCCCGCTCAGCACCGGCGACGTCAGATAGAGCTCGCGCGCCCGCGCGCTGCCGATGAGCTGGGTGAGGAAGTAGGTGCCGCCGTAATCGCCGGAGAAGCCGACCTTGGCAAAGGCAGTCGTGATCTTGCAGGATTCGCTCGCGACACGAAGATCGCAAGACAGCGCCATCGAAAGGCCGGCACCGGCCGCCGCACCGTCGAGCTGTGCCACCACGGGCTTGGGCATCTGGTGCAGGATGCGCGACACCTCCATGCCGCGCCGCAGGTTTGCAAGTTTCGCCTCGAACGGCAGCGGCGCGCGCCCCTCGGCCATCGACTTGACGTCGCCGCCGACGCAGAAGCTGCCGCCCGCGCCCTTGAGCAGCACTGCGCGCACCTCCGGATCGTCAGCCGCGCGCCGCGCCGCCTCGATCAGCCCGCGCACCATGTCGGGGTTGAGTGCATTCTTGCGCTCGGGGCGGTTCATGGTGATGGTGAGCAGCCCGCCTTCGAGCTTTTGCAGGACCATGTCGTTGCTCATGCGAAGTTTTACCTCTTGTTCGATGCTTCGATTTTCCCCCGTCATTCCGGGGCGCGCCCCTTTGGGCGCGAGCCCGGAATCCATTTGTCAACGGTCACTGCGGCCCGATGGATCCCGGGCCCGCTCTTCGCGCCCCCCGGGATGACGACTTGTTGTCGGGCTCGCCCTTCGTCACGAAGGCGGACGCCGTCACTTCTTCACCAGCGGGCAGCGTGACTGCTCGAGCGACTGGAATGCCTCGTTGCCAGGCACGGTGGCGAGCAGCTTGTAGTCGTCCCAGCGGCCTTTCGATTCCGACGGCTTTTTCACCTCGAACAGGTACATGTCGTGCACCATGCGGCCGTCCTCGCGGATCTTGCCGCCCTTGGCAAAGAAGTCGTTGATCGGCGTCTCCTTCATCACCTTCATGACCGCAGTGGAATCGGTGGTGCCGGCCGCCTTCACGGCTTTCAGATAATGCATGACGGAGGAATAGACGCCGGCCTGCGCGGAAGTCGGCGGCCGCTTCATGCGCTCCTGAAAGCGTTTCGAGAAGGCACGCGTCTCATCGTTCATGTCCCAGTAGAAGGCTTCTGCCAGCAACAGTCCTTGCGCGGTCTCCAGCCCGATCGAATCGATGTCGGTGACAAAGGCGAGCAGCGGCGAAATCTTCTGGCCGCCCTTCATGATGCCGAACTCGGCCGACTGCTTGATGGCGTTGACGGTGTCGCCGCCGGCATTGGCAAGCCCGATCACCTTGGCCTTGGAGGCCTGCGCCTGCAGCAGGAAGGACGAGAAGTCCGACGTATTGAGGGGATGGCGGACATTGCCCAAGACCTTGCCGCCGGTCCTCACCACGACATTGCTGGTGTCCTTCTCCAGGTCCTGGCCGAAAGCGTAATCGGCGGTCAGGAAGAACCAGGTGTCGAGGCCGGATTTCACCGCGGCGAGCCCGGTCGTGTTGGCCTGCGCAAAGGTGTCGAACACATAGTGCACGGTGAGAGGACCGCAGGCCTCGTTGGTCAGCCGGATCGAGCCGGGCCCGTTGAAGATGACGATCTTGTTGCGCGCCTTCGCGATCTCGCCGGCGGCAAGTGCCGTGGCGGAGGCTGCGACGTCGTAGATCATTTCGACGCCCTGATTGTCGATCATGTCGCGCGCGATATTGCCGGCAAGATCCGCCTTGTTGAGATGATCCGCCGCGAGGATCTGGATCTTGCGTCCCAGCACCTCGCCGCCGAAATCCTCTGCAGCCATCCTGGCCGCCATCTCGCTGCCGGGGCCGGTGATGTCGGCATAGAGGCTCGACATGTCGAGAATTCCGCCGAGCTTGAGAGGCGGCTTGTCTTGAGCTTTGTCCTGGGCTTGTGCTGAACCGGTGAGCAACGCCGCGATAAAGATGGCGGACAGAATCCTTTTCATCGAGACCTCCCCTATCGTGCCGTACTCTGATGGCGGCTTGGTTGTTAGTGTTGGCGAGATCATGCAGCATGCGTCAGGGTGCAGCAAGCGTGCGCCAGAGTGTGGCGCCGGCTTGGCAGCGCCTTCGTTTTCCGCAAAGCGGAATGGCACTTGGCCGCATTGGGCTCCACATCGCAATGGCTGAGATCGCAATGACTGAGGATGTGGCCGCCCCGCCGCTCCGAAGCTTCTTCGATGGGAGCCACGTTTGGGTTAAGAGTGGAGCGCACCACAACCTCGCCGGGCCGCGTGAACCAATCACTCACCTTCCTTGCCGCCGCGCTTCTCGTCGCGTCACATGCCGCGGCGTGCGCAGCTGCCTGCCAGTTCGACCCTCAGGGCGAAGGCCGCGTCGTCGACATCGCCGATGCGCGCAGCTTGCGCCTCGATGACGGGCGCGAAGTGCGCCTCTCCGGCATCGAGCCGACTTCGGCAACGAAGCAGGTGCTGACCGCGATGCTCGTCGGCCGCGACATTCGTCTGCGCGGCACCGATGACACGCCGGACCGCTATGGCCGGCAGCCTGCGCTGGTTTTCGTTGGCGAGAGCGACACCTCCGTGCAGGCCCTCCTGTTGTCCCAAGGTGATGCAATCGTCTCCGCCGAGATCGCGGACAAGGACTGCGCGGCGGCCCTGATGGCGGCGGAGGCCGAGGCACGGCGCGGGAAAAAGGGCAGCTGGGCTGACCCGTTGGCCATAAAAAACGCGGAAAGTCCGGACGATATTTTGGTCGGGATCGGGCGCTTCGCGGTGGTCGAGGGCAAAGTCCTCTCCGTACGGCAAGCTGGGGCAACAACTTACCTCAACTTCGGCCGGAACTGGACACGCGGCTTTGCCGTGACTATTTCAAGGCGCATGGTTCCGGCCTTCGAGAGCGCCGGGGTCGCTCTCAAGTCTCTGGAAAATCGGAAGATTCGGGTCCGGGGCTGGGTCGAAGGGAATGCGGGGCCGCGGATTGACGTGCTCCGGGTGGGACAGATCGAGTTGCTGGGCGGGAACTAGCCGGGGTAAGGCCTTAAGGCCAGCACGGGTTACGCGACGTGGATGGGGTTTTGGGAAGCGGAACAGAGGTGAGCCGCCGCCTTCGGGCTGCGCCGGCTGTGCTTTGCCTGGGCCTGGGTGCGCTGCTGTCGGGCTGCGGCGACATGGGCCGCTTCCAGACCGCGGCCCCGCCGGCCGTCACCGTGCCCAAGCCGAAGCCCGCAGTCGCGCAGACACCGGCGACGGAGAAGGAGCACGAGCGCATCCTTGCCAGCTACGGCGGCGCCTATGACGACCCCCGGCTCGAACAGCTCGTCACCAAGACGGTCGAGCGACTGGTCGCAGCCTCCGATCGACCCGATCAGGGCTACAAGGTCACGATCCTCAATTCCGGCGCGGTGAATGCCTTCGCGCTGCCGAACGGCCAGCTCTATGTCACGCGCGGCCTGCTCGCGCTCGCCAGCGACACTTCCGAATTGTCGTCCGTGCTCAGCCACGAGATGGCGCATGTGCTGTCCAAGCACGCCGCGATGCGTGAGGACCAGGCGCGCCAGGCTGCGATCGTTACCCGCGTCGTCACCGACATGAGCAACGATCCCGAGCTCACGGCGCTCGCGCTCGCCAAGACCAAGCTCACGATGGCGAGTTTTTCGCGCAACCAGGAATTCGAGGCCGACGGCATCGGCGTCGGCATTTCCGCGCGGGCGCATTTCGACCCCTATGGCGCGGCGCGTTTCCTCTCGGCGATGGAGCGCAATGCCGAGCTGAAGGCGGGCAAGAGCGCGCTCGATCCGCGCGCGCAGGATTTCACCTCGTCGCATCCGGCGACGCCCGAGCGCGTGCAGAACGCGCAGACGATCGCGCGGCAATATGCGGCGCCGGAAGACGCCGAGCGCGACCGCGAGACCTATCTCGGCGCAATCGACAACATCGTCTATGGCGAGGATCCGAGCGAAGGCTTCGTCCGCGGCCGCCGCTTCCTGCATCCCAAGCTCGGATTCACGTTCCAGGCGCCCGACAACTTCACACTCGACAACACTGCGCAAGCTGTGATCGGCGTGCGCGAGGGCGGCTCGCAGGCGATGCGCTTCGACGTCGTGCGGGTGCCGGCCGAGCAGACGCTCGGCGACTATCTCAATTCCGGGTGGATGGAAGGCGTCGACAAATCCTCGACCGAGGACATCACCATCAACGGCTTCCCGGCGTCCTCCGTGACCGCCAAGGGCGACCAGTGGCAGTTCAAGGTCTACGCACTGCGCTTCGGCAGCGACGTCTACCGCTTCATCTTCGCGAGCCGGCAGAAGACCACCGAAAGCGAGCGCAACGCGCGCGAGACGGTGAACTCATTCCGCCGCTTGACGCTCGAGGAGATCCAGGCCGCGCGTCCCCTGCGCATCAAGGTGATCACGGTGCAGCCCGGCGACACCGTGGAATCGCTCGCCCACCGCATGGCCGGCGTCGATCATCCGACCGAGCGCTTCCGCGTGCTCAACGGCCTCGACGCCCATGCGCAGGTGAAAGTGCGCGACCGCGTGAAGATCGTGGTGGATTAAGGTCTCGTAGGGTGGACAAAGCGCAAGCGTGCGCACCACTTCTGTTGCAATCGCGGATGAATGGTGGGCACGGCGCAAGTGCGCCTTTGCCCACCCTACCGCACCCGGGTTGGTGCGGCCGCCGACGGACCTAACTAGTTACCCGCATCCATGTCGCCGCGTTCACGCTGGCCGCTCAGCCAGAGCGCCATCAGCGTCCACAATGCGCCGGAGAGCAGATAGGCACCCGAGGCAATGACGCCGAGATTGGTGGCGAGCAGGAGCGCGGCGAGCGGCGCAAAACCGGCGCCGAACAGCCAGGCCATGTCGGAGGTGAGCGCCGAGGCAGTGTAGCGGTACATCTGCTTGAAGTTGGACGCGATCGCGCCGGAGGACTGGCCGAAGGACAGACCGAGCAGGATGAAACCGAGCACCATGTAGATCGTCTCGCCGAACGCGCCGGCGTCGAGCAGCTGCGGGGCAAAGCCGCTATAGACCGCGATCGCGATCGCCGAGCCCATCAGCAGCGACTTGCGGCCGACGCGGTCGGCGATGATGCCGGAGGCCACGATCGCCGCGACACCGAAGGCGGCGCCGACGATCTCGATCATCAGGAACCTCACCGGGCTTTCATGGGTGAACAGAAATACCCAGGATAGCGGAAACACGGTGACCATGTGGAACAGCGCAAAGCTCGCCAGCGGCGCGAAAGCGCCGAGCATGATGTTGTGGCCTTCGCGCGCGACGGTGTCGGAAATACGCGAGGGCTGCAGGTCGCGGGTCTCGAACAGCGAGGCATATTCCTCGGTCGCGACCATGCGCAGGCGCGCGAACAGCGCCACGACGTTGATGGCGAAGGCGACGAAGAACGGATAGCGCCAGCCCCAGTCGAAGAAGTCGTCGGCCGAGAGATTACCGGCGAAATACGCAAACAGCGCACTCGCCACGATCAAGCCGAGCGGTGCACCGAGCTGCGGCACCATTGCGTACCAGCCGCGCTTGTTCGGCGGCGCGTTGAGCGCAAGCAGCGAGGCAAGACCGTCCCACGCGCCGCCCCAGGCGAGACCCTGGGCTGCCCGCGCCAGCGCCAGGAGCCAGATCGCCGCCGCGCCGATGTCGCTGTAACCGGGCAGGAACGCGATCGCCACGGTCGCTGTGCCCAAGAGGAACAGCGCGGCAACCAGCTTGGCGGTCTTGCCGTATTCGCGGTCGATCGTCATGAAGATGACGGTGCCGAGCGGCCGCGTCACGAAGGCGAGTGCGAAGATGGCGAAGGAATAGAACGTGCCGGTCAGTTCGGTGGCGAACGGAAAGATCAGGCGCGGAAACACGATCACCGAAGCGATCGCATAGACGAAGAAGTCGAAGAACTCCGACGTGCGTCCGATGATGACGCCGATGGCGATCTCGCCAGGATTGGCATGGTCGTGACCATGCTCGCCCGGATTTGCGCCTGCCATTGCGGGGGTCTGTGCCATCGCCATCGTGTGCTCTTAACGTCCTGAAAACCAAAGCCGACCACCCGGCGGTCGCCGAGCATTCTCCCCCTCTCTGGCCCACCATTCCGCACTGCAACATTGGACAAATTGTCCAATGTCCCAATTGGTGCGCCGCAGCTACGCCTTGGCTGGACTACGAAATTTCCAACCAAAAGGCCTACCTGTGTCCCGTCTACGGATCCTGGCGCTACTACCTCTGGCAGTCGCATTGAGTGGCTGCAACTTCATCGTGCTTGCGCCGGCCGGTGATATTGCAGCGCAACAGCGCGACCTCGTCATCATCTCCACCATCCTGATGCTCCTGATCGTCGTCCCCGTGATGGCGCTGACGGTGCTGTTCGCCTGGCGCTATCGCGAGTCCAACAAGGCCGCGCGCTACGAGCCTGAATGGGACCACTCGACCAAGCTCGAACTGGTGATCTGGTCGGCGCCGCTGCTGATCATCGTTTGCCTGGGTGCGCTGACATGGATGGGCACGCATCTGCTCGATCCCTACCGTTCACTGGACCGCATCGCCGCCGATCGTCGGGTCGATGAGGCGACCGTGCCACTCGAGATCGACGTCGTCGCGCTCGACTGGAAGTGGCTCTTCATCTATCGCGACTACGGCATCGCCACCGTCAACGAGTTGGCCGCGCCCGTCGATCGCCCGATCGACTTCCACATCACCGCCTCGACGGTGATGAACTCGTTCTACATCCCCGCACTCGCCGGCCAGATCTATGCGATGCCGGGCATGGAAACCAAGCTGCACGCGGTGGTCAATCACGCCGGCACCTATAGGGGCTTTTCGGCGAACTATTCCGGCGCCGGCTTCTCCGGCATGCACTTCGCCTTCCACGGCCTCGACGACAAGGGCTTTGGTGAGTGGATTGCAAAGGCGAAAGCCGCCGGCGGCACGCTCGGCCGGGCCGAATATCTCCAGCTCGAAAAGCCGAGCCAGAACGAGCCGGTGCGGCGCTACGGCACCATCGATGCCGATCTCTACCGCCTGATCCTCAACCTGTGCGTCGAGACCGGCAAGATGTGCCAGAGCGAGATGATGGCGATCGACGCCAAGGGCGGCCTCGGTCATGAGGGCCTGAACAACACCCTGCCGCTCGCCTACGACAAATATGCCCGCCGCGGCACGGCGCTTGGGCCGGAGCCGACCTTCGTGGCCGGCACCTGCACGCCCGACGCGCCGCAGGGTCAGACGACCGCGGCGATCAAGGAGCCCCGCGACGCCACGCCGCTGCTCGGCGCCGGCTTGAAGCGGCCGAGCTTCACGCCGCTCAAGTCTTCATCCTTCTTCCTCGGACAACGTCCGAAGTCAGACTCCTAAAGAGAGCACGCATGTCTCCTGATCTCCTCAAGCTCATCTTTGGCCGGCTCGGCATCGAGTCGCTGCCATTGCACGAGCCGATCGTCGTCGGCACCTTCGTGATGGTTGCGCTCGGCGGCATCACGCTGCTCGGCGGCCTCACCTATTTCCGTCTCTGGGGTTACCTCTGGCGCGAATGGTTCACCACGGTGGACCACAAGCGCATCGGCATCATGTACATGATCCTCGGCATCGTGATGCTGCTGCGCGGCTTCGCCGACGCCCTCATGATGCGCGGGCAGCAGGCGATCGCGTTCGGCGGCTCCGAGGGCTACCTCAACGCCCATCACTACGACCAGGTCTTCACCGCCCACGGCGTGATCATGATCTTCTTCGTGGCGATGCCGCTGGTCACGGGCCTGATGAACTACGTCGTGCCGCTGCAGATCGGCGCCCGCGACGTGTCGTTCCCGTTCCTGAACAATTTCAGCTTCTGGATGACGGTCGGCGGCGCGGTGCTGGTGATGGCTTCGCTGTTCATCGGCGAATTCGCCCGCACCGGCTGGCTCGCCTATCCGCCGCTGTCGAACATCGGCTACAGTCCCGACGTCGGCGTCGACTATTACATCTGGGCGCTGCAGGTCGCCGGCGTCGGCACGACCTTGTCCGGCATCAACCTGATCTGCACCATCGTCAAGCTGCGCTGCCCCGGCATGACCATGATGAAGATGCCGGTCTTCACCTGGACCTCGCTCTGCACCAACGTCCTGATCGTCGCCTCCTTCCCGGTCCTGACCGTCGTGCTCGCGCTGCTGTCGCTCGACCGCTACGTCGGCACCAACTTCTTCACGAACGATTTCGGTGGCAGCGCGATGATGTACGTGAACCTGATCTGGATCTGGGGCCATCCCGAGGTCTACATCCTGGTTCTGCCCGCATTCGGCATCTTCTCGGAAGTCACCTCGACCTTCTCCGGCAAGCGCCTGTTCGGCTACACCTCGATGGTCTACGCCACGGTCGTCATCACCATCCTGTCGTACCTGGTCTGGCTGCACCACTTCTTCACGATGGGATCCGGCGCCAGCGTCAACTCGTTCTTCGGCATCACCACGATGATCATCTCGATCCCGACGGGCGCGAAGATGTTCAACTGGCTGTTCACGATGTATCGCGGCCGCATCCGCTACGAGCTGCCGATGCTGTGGACGATCGCCTTCATGCTGACCTTCGTGCTCGGCGGCATGACCGGGGTGCTGCTCGCAGTCCCGCCGGCCGACTTCGTCCTGCACAACAGCCTGTTCCTAATCGCGCACTTCCACAACGTGATCATCGGCGGCGTGGTGTTCGGCGCGTTTGCCGGCATCAACTACTGGTTCCCGAAGGCGTTCGGCTTCAAGCTCGATCCGTTCTGGGGCAAGCTGTCGTTCTGGTTCTGGGTCACCGGCTTCTACCTCGCCTTCATGCCGCTCTACGTTCTCGGCCTGATGGGCGTGACCCGCCGCCTGCGCGTGTTCGACGATCCCTCGCTCCAGATCTGGTTCGTCATCGCCGCGATCGGCGCCGGCCTCGTCTTCCTCGGCATCCTCTCGATGCTGATGCAGTTCGCCGTCTCCTTCCTCAAGCGCGAGCAGCTCAAGGACGTCACCGGCGATCCCTGGGACGCGCGCACGCTGGAATGGGCGACCTCCTCGCCTCCGCCAGACTACAACTTCGCCTTCACCCCCGTCGTTCACGACAATGACGCGTGGTGGGACATGAAGAAGCGCGGCTACCAGCGTCCGCTCACCGGGTTCAAGCCGATCCACATGCCCAGCAGCACCGGCACCGGCATCATCCTCGCCGGCTTCGCCACCGCGATGGGATTCGGCCTGATCTGGTACATCTGGTGGCTGGCCACCGCGAGCTTCATCGCAATGCTTGCCGTCGGCATCGGTCACACCTTCAACTATCACCGCGACTTCGACATTCCGGCCGACGACGTCGTCCGGACCGAGGATGCGCGTACCAAATTGCTCGCCGGAGCCAAGTAAATGACTGTCGCTATCAATCCGACCCAATCCGGCGAGCCGATCTTCTATCTCGCCGACGAGCATCCGCATCCGGAAGGCTACAGCACCTCGCTCGGCTTCTGGATCTATCTGATGAGCGACTGCCTCATCTTTGCGATCCTGTTCGCCACCTTCGGCGTGCTCGGCGGCAATTACGCCGCCGGCCCCGCGCCGAAGGACCTGTTCGACCTGTCGCTGGTCGCGGTGAACACCTCGATGCTGCTGTTGTCGTCGATCACCTACGGTTTTGCCATGCTGACGATGCAGCAGAACAAGATCGGCCAGACCCAGATGTGGCTCCTGATCACCGGGCTGTTCGGCGCCGCCTTCATCGGCATCGAGCTCACCGAGTTCGCCCACATGATCCATGAGGGCGCAACCCCGCAGCGCAGCGCCTTCCTGTCCGCCTTCTTCACCCTGGTCGGCACCCACGGCCTGCACGTCTCCTGCGGCCTGATCTGGCTGGTGACGCTGATGGTGCAGGTGTGGCGCTTCGGCCTGATCGAGGCCAACCGCCGCCGGCTGATGTGCCTGTCGATGTTCTGGCACTTCCTCGACGTGGTCTGGATCGGCGTCTTCACCTTCGTCTATCTCCTGGGAGTTCTCCGATGAGCACCGACACTCACGCCGCCCACGCGGACGACCATCACCACGGCGACAGCCACGCCCACGGGTCGTTCTCGACCTACATGCTCGGCTTCGTGCTCTCGGTCGTGCTGACCGCGATCCCGTTCTGGCTGGTGATGAGCGGCACGCTGCCGAGCAAGCAGATCACCGCGCTCGTGATCATGGCGTTCGCGGTCGTGCAGATCGTCGTGCACATGATCTACTTCCTGCACATGAACACGACATCCGAGAACGGCTGGAGCATGATGGCGCTGATCTTCACCATCGTCATGGTGGTGATCGCGTTGTCCGGCTCGCTGTGGGTGATGAACCACCTCAACAGCAACATGATGCCCGTCCACCAGATGAGCGGCATGAAGTGAGCAGATCCGAGAGACACGAGGGACTGGAAACGCGCAAGCACACCATGGCTGCGCGCCCGTCCTCGTGGCTCACGGCGCTGTCTCTCCTGGCCTTCGCTATCCTCATCAGCCTCGGCATCTGGCAGATCGAACGGCGCGCCTGGAAGCTGGCGCTGATCGACCGCGTAGAGACCCGCGTGCACGCCGCGCCGAGCACGCTGCCGCCACCCACGGCATGGCCCGCGGTCACCGCCACGAGCGACGAATACCGCCATGTCAGCGTCACCGGCCGCCTGCTGAACGACCGGGAGACGCTCGTCAAGGCCGTGACGGAGGAAGGCCCCGGCTTCTGGGTGCTGACGCCGCTTCAGCGCGACGACGGCACGCTCGTCCTCATCAATCGCGGCTTCGTGCCGGCGGACCGGCGCGATCCTGCGGCACGGCCGAATGGCAATGCCTCCGATACGGTCGAGATCACCGGCCTCCTGCGCATCACCGAGCCAAAGGGCGGTTTCCTGCGCGACAACGATGGCGCGCATGACCGCTGGTATTCGCGCGACGTCACGGCGATCGCCGCCGCGCGCGGACTTGGCGAGGTCGCGCCCTTCTTCATCGATGCCGACGCGGCCCCCAGCGCCGGCGTCTATCCGATCGGCGGATTGACCGTGATCCGCTTTCCCAATAACCACCTGATTTACGCGCTGACATGGTTTGCGCTGGCCTTTATGCTGGCAGGCAAACTTTACGTCACATTCGGCGGCGGGCTGTTCCGCCGCGGGCGCTTTGTCCACGAAGGGGTCGGCGAGAGCGCCGCCCGCGGGACGGGATCAGATGCTGGAACGATCGTCGAGCCGACCTGAGAAGGAAGAGCTCCCTCTCGGACATGACGCGGCTGCGCTTCCCGCGCAGGCGGACGGCCGCACCGAGCTGACGGCGACGTCCCCGCCCTCGCCCACTGACGACGCGACCAATCGCAAGAACATGGCGCTGCTGATCCAGCTCCGCTGGACCGCGGTGGTCGGCCAGATCGTCACGATCGGGGCGGCGCATTTCGGGCTCGGCATCGAGCTGCCGCTCGCCCGGATGGGCGCGGTGATCTCGGCACTGGTGCTGCTCAACATTTCGAGCCTCGTCTGGGTGCGCCATCGCGCCGCGGTCACCAACAACGAGCTGCTGGTCGCGCTGATGCTGGACGTCGCCGCGCTCACCGCCCAGCTTTACCTCAGCGGCGGCGCCACCAATCCCTTCACCTCGCTGTTCCTGTTACAGGTGACGCTGGGCGCGGTGCTGCTCGATGCCCGATCGACCTGGTCGCTGGTGGCGCTGACCTGTGCCGCCTTCGTCTGGCTGACGCTCGCCTACCGGCCGCTGGACCTGCCGCACAACCCGCTCAGCGACACCTACAGCCTGACCGTCGTCGGCATGCTCTTTGGCTTCGCGCTCAACGCCGTGCTGCTGGTGGTGTTCGTGACGCGCATCAACAGGAACCTTCGCGACCGCGACGCGCATCTGGCCGCGCTGCGCCAACATACCGCCGAGGAGGATCACATCGTCCGCATGGGCCTGCTCGCCTCGGGCGCGGCGCATGAGCTCGGCACGCCGCTCGCATCGATCTCGGTCATTCTCAACGACTGGCGCCATATGCCCGAGCTCGCCGGCCGCGACGAGCTTGCCGAGGATTTCGCCGAGATGGAAACCTCGCTGCAACGCTGCAAGTCGATCGTGACGGGCATCCTGGTCTCGGCTGGCGAAGCCCGCGGCGAGGGTTCGGCGCCGACGACAGTGGCCGCGTTCCTGGCCGCGCTGGTCGAAGAATGGCGCAACGCGCGCTCGGCGCGCACGCTGTACTTCACCAACACCTTCGGCGAAGACGTCGCGATCGCCTCCGACATCGCACTGAAGCAGGTGATCTTCAACGTGCTCGACAACGCCTACGAGGTCTCGCGCGACTGGGTCGAACTCCTGGCGGAGCGCGAGGGCGACAAACTCGTGCTGTCGGTCAGCGACCGCGGCCCCGGCTTCGCACCCGAAATGCTGGCGCAGCTCGGAAAGCCCTACCAATCCAGCAAGGGTCGCGCCGGCGGCGGGCTCGGCTTGTTCCTCGTTGTGAACGTCGTGCGCAAGCTCGGCGGCATGGTAACGGCGGAGAATCACAGGAAGCGCGGCGCTACCGTGCGGCTGGTGCTGCCGCTCTCCACGCTTGCCATCGGAGGCGGTTTTGACGCCTGATCAGTCCCTGATCATCGTCGAGGACGACGCCGGCTTCGCGCGGACGCTGAAGCGCTCGTTCGAGCGCCGCGGCTATTCCGTCGTGATCGCGGCGTCGATCGAGGAGGTCCGCAAGGAGCTCGAGGACAAGTCATTCGGCCGCGCCGTCGTCGACCTCAAGCTCGGCGGCGCCTCGGGTCTTGCCTGTGTCGAGCTCCTGCACACCCATGATCCCGAGATGCTGATCGTGGTGCTCACCGGTTTCGCCAGCATCGCCACCGCAGTCGAGGCGATCAAGCTCGGGGCCTGCCACTATCTTGCAAAGCCCTCCAACACCGACGACATCGAAGCCGCCTTCCAGAAGGCCGAAGGCAATGCCGAGGTGGCGCTTGACGCGCGACCGACCTCGATCAAGACGCTGGAATGGGAGCGCATCCACCAGACGCTGATCGAGACGGACTTCAACATCTCGGAAGCCGCGCGGCGGCTCGGCATGCACCGCCGCACGCTGGCACGAAAGCTCGAGAAGCGGCCGGTGAAGTGAACGGGAGTCCCTTACCGAGATTATAGGGTGAGTTAGTTAGCCGACTATGTCTGCGGTCGCTCAAAAGGCGGAAGGCGTAACCCACCATGCCGGGCGTGAGAAAAAGCGATGGGTTACGCTTCCCTAACCCACCCTACGCACCCAGCGCATCAATAAAAAAAGCCCGGCATGAAGCCGGGCTGAAGTTGCGGGAACGATGCATGCCCCAGTTGGCGCGGCGCGATCAGTACTTGGCGACCACCGGTCCGCCGAACTGGTACGCCAAGCCGACCGACACGGCGTGGGTCTTCAGGCTCTGGTTCATGAAGACGGAATCGACTGTCTGCGGGAAGAATTCGTGATCGACGTGTCCGAAATCGGCATAGCGATATTCGGCCCGCGCAAGCCAGTTGGTCCAAACCTTGGCTTCGATGCCGCCGCCCACGGTCCAGCCGGTGGCCACCTTGTGGAACGTTTCGGTGCGATCGAGGACGCACCACGGCCCGGCGAGCATGCAGTTCGCAGTCAGCGAAACGTCCTGCCAGGCAATACCACCGGTGCCGAACAGCATCACGCTCGGAGCCACCAGCCAACCGACGCGGCCACGAATGCTCGCGTCCCAACCAAGCCTTACGGTGGTGCTATCGATCGCGATGACAGAGGCGGCGGTGTTACTCGCCCAGGTGCCGGGGACGCCGGCAAGCGTCTTCTTGTTGTCCGCCCAGGCAACATCGCCCTCTATGCCGATTACCCAGGATGGCGCGACCTGCCAGTTGTAGCCGGCATAGCCGCCGCCACGAAACGACGTGCTGTTGAAGCTGGCAGGATTGCCCTGGGCAAGCCGGTACGCCGAGAGGGGGTCTACAGGATCTTCCAAAGCGGTCGAGGTCCAGGTCGTATCGGACCAGCGGGCCCCCACATCCGCACCGAGATAAAACCCGGTCCAGCTCTCGACTGCGGCCGCCACGGGCGCCTTGGTATAGGGACGGGCGGCAAGGTCGGCGGCGTGGGCGGCGCCGAGCCCGGCAACAGCGGCAAACGCCGCAGCGAGCAGAATTCGCTTCATTTAGAGAACCTCAAGTTAGCCAGATCGGCCCGCGCTATGGCGGTGCCCGACCTCGATGGTCACACCTTGTGTCACCGGCAAGCTAGCAACGACCCCGCCCGCCTTCTTGGACGGTCGCGAATTCCATACGGACTTGCGCGAAATCGAAAGCGGTTCTGTCACCATGTGTTGCGCGGCCGCGACACAGCGGTCGGCCGCGCGACCGGAACTCAGCCTGCGGCGCCGTCGTGCGACTGGCGCGACAACCTTCTCCGCACTATTCGTTTGTTGCGGCCGCTGACATTCGTCAATGTGCCGCAAAGGTCCGCACGAGGAGACCGCCCCGTGACCACGCTTGTCGAGCGCCTTGACCTGTCTGCCGTATTGCCGCGTGCGCGCGATCGGCGCGAGATCGAAACCGTCGAGTTTGCGCAGGCCGCGCTGGCAGCCGCCAAGCAGGAGGGCCTGCAGATGGCGGTGCGGGCGCGCTATGTGGCGCTCGCGGTGATCGCTTGCCTGCTCGTCTACATCAATCCGGCATGGGAGCAGATCTATTATGTGGCTCTGCTCGGCCTGTTCGCGCTGATCGGCTGGGCGCAGGTCAGGGTCGGCCGCGTCGGCGTGTCGAGGCTGGAGCTGGCGCTGTTGTTCTGCGACCTCGCGCTGCTGACGTTCGTGCTCCTGGGACCGAACCCTCTTGGCTCAGGGCATTGGCCGGCGGCGATGCAACTCCATTTCGGCAACTTCATCTATTTCTTCGTTCTGCTGTCGGGCGCGACGCTGGCCTATTCCTGGCGAACCGTCATCGCCGTCGGCACGTGGACCGCGGCGCTTTGGATCATCGGCGTTGCCTGGGTGTGGTGGCAGCCCGACCCCGATCCCGCGCGAACCGCCCGCATCGCGGCGGCGATCGGCAGCGATCACCGGCTGCTTCAGCTCATCTCGCCCGACTCGATCGGGTTCGCCACGCGTATCCAGGAGATCGTCGTGTTCATGATCGTCGCGGTGACGCTCGCTTTGGCGGTGCGCCGCAGCAACGACCTGCTGATCCGCCACGCCGCAGTGGAGCGCGAACGCGGCAATCTCGCGCGCTACTTCTCGCCCAATGTGGTTGACGAGCTGTCGCGCCATGACGAGCCGCTGAAACAGGTGCGTACGCAGAACGTCGCGGTGCTGTTCGTCGACATCGTCGGCTTCACGGCCTTCGCCGATGCGCGAACGCCGGAAGACGTCGTGCGCACCTTGCGCGAATTTCACGCGCTGATGGAGCAGGAGGTGTTCCGTCACAGCGGCACGCTGGACAAATATCTCGGCGACGGGCTGATGGCGACCTTCGGCACACCCTTCGTCGGAAAGCTTGACGCCATCAACGCGCTACGCTGCGCGCAGGCGATGATGGCGGCCGCGGACCGCTGGAACGAACAGCGCGGAGCAGCCGGCGAGCCGGCGATCCGCGTCAGCTTCGGCCTGCATTACGGACCCGTCGTGCTCGGCGATATCGGGCTGACCTGCCTCGAATTTGCGGTGATCGGTTCGACCGTGAACGCGGCAAGCCGGCTCGAGTCCTTGACGCGTAAGCTGGGTTGCACGCTGGTGGCAAGCGACGACCTCGTCAGGCGCGCCAGGGACGAGCTCGGTGAGGCCAATGCGGCATTTCTCCCGCTGATGGCCCAGCCTCCGCAGGCCGTCCGCGGCCTCGAGCAGCCGATGGCGATTTGGACCCAGGCGCGTGCGGGAGAGCCATAGATCGCGGCGAATACGGCGGTGCGGGCGAACGGCTCACATTCCTCAAGCCGATGGGCTCCAGCCACGGAGTTGCGGTCCGCCGCCAGCGTCAATCCGATCTTCTCGACTGGCTTCGTATGCCGCTCGGCGACTCGCCAAAGCGCGAGTGAAACGATCGATTGAAATAGGAGATGTCGGAAAAGCCGACCTCCAATGCAATATCGGAAATCAGCTTCGGGCTCGCGGCCGGCTCCGTCAGAAGCGCGAACGCACGCTGCAGGCGCAACTCATTGACCTGGGCGGTAAACGACGATCCCGAGGTTTCGAGCAGCCGCTGCAGATAGCGGGGCGAGACGCCCTGGCTATGCGCAACCACCTCCAGATTGATCTCGGGGTCGTCAAAGTGAGCGCCGATGTAATCCAATACGGCGGCCAAGCGGGTCGCGACCACTGCGCTGGCATTGCTCTCACCCGGCAGATGGTCACGGCTCAGCATCATCGCCGCAAGGTCATGAACATGCGTCGTCACCAGGCAGCGCAGCTCGGACGTGGCCAGGCGAAGCTCATCCCATAGCGGACGCATGTAGCTTCTCATGAGCCGCAGCGTGGTCTGCTCGCGCGGGATAGGCTGCATCGTCGGCTCATCGATATTGTTCAGACGCGACGCAAGCTCGGCACGCGGGATCACGAGGGCGAAATAGCTTCCTTCGGCAAAGCTCACGCTCCCTTTGCTTCTGTGATGCACCGCCACGGCATCGCCTGCGCGGAGCGTCACCTCCCGGCCGCGCTGACTTACCACGGAGCCCTTCGTCATGTTTATGATCAGGGCGATGGAGCCATCAGCATCCGCTGCATCGCTCGTGCGGCGAAACCGAAGCGGCGATGACGCCGAAGAGAACGCGTTCAGCCCCGGCAGGATACGCAACGTCGACTTGGCGTGGAATGGAGTATCCGACAACGGCTCGATATCGACACGAAGAATCTTGTCGCCGAATTCCTCGCGCCACATCGACAGGCGCTGCCGCCGGGGAAACTTGTCCGTCGAAAGTCGAAATGTTGCGAATTCAGGCAAGCATTCCGACGTCTGGTGCTTTCCTGGTTCACTCATGAGCTTCGACCTCAGACGCGCCTCAATACCTCGCGAAGCAAGTGCGGAGTCGAGGGTGAGATGCTGAGAGAATACCCTCTTGTCGCACGCAGCCGGCGGTACCCCACTCCGGGAGTATCGAGCCATCTGCTGAGCGGTTCGATCGGAGAGCCACGTGATTGTCCCTTCGATCAGCATCCTGCCGGCAACTTATTCAGCCGAACCACAATCCGAGCGTGTTGACAATTCGCGTACCCAGGTTCGGCGCTTCCGTTCGCAATTGACCAAGAAGACCTGCCGTTCGTTTGCTAGTGTGGCAAGTTACGGTGCGCAGGAAAATAGCATAGTTCAATTCGTCGAGGCGGGATGTGAGCTGGTTCACTTTCCGCACATAGCCGACGGAAGGAGATTGCCATGAAGAAGATGTTCTTGATGGTTGCGATTGCGCCGGCGATGGTCGTCGGCTTCTCTGCGGGGGCAGCAGAACTTCCAAGCTTTGAACTCATGGGCTTTCCGATCACGTGGCACCAGGTTGCTGTGATGGGAGCGTCCGGCGTCCAGGAGCAGTCGCCCGCTCCGATGGATGAGGTTGCCGGCATGCCCGCTTCTCCCCATCAGATCGCCGTGCTGACTCCACGCCACAGCTTGATCGCTCAGCAGAAGGCCCCGGAGCTTACTACAGTCGGATTCTCGTCGCGGTAGGTGCACCGCCCGCGGATCCCCTTGCATACCTTTATCAAGCTCAGCTTTGTCGATGCCCTTTTTGACTCAAGCATGATTTCAGAAAGCCGCCTCGGACCGTGTTTTGTCCGGGGCGGCGGCAACGAAAGTCCGGTGCGCCGTTTCGCCCCACAGGGACTGGTTGTCGACGTCTCCGCAATCAACTGGACATGCGCGCGCAGCGACTGAAGCGCGCGCATGTGAGCACAACCCGAAACGAGGACCGCCATGCGCAACTATGCCTGGCTTCTGAGGGTGCTGATCGCAATCGCTCTCGCTGGAGGCAACGTCGCCAGTACTGCCGTCGGAAATCTCGCGTATCGTTTGGCCGACAAGGACGCATTGCCATCCGTCGATGTCGAACTCGTCATTGCCGTTGATGTCTCCTATTCCATGGATGAGGACGAGCTCCGCGTCCAGCGCGAAGGTTATGCGCAGGCCGTCACCTCGAAGGAATTCCTCCAGGCGCTCAAGGTCGGGCCGAAGAAAAGGATCGCCGTGACCTATTTCGAATGGTCAGCATCCGATGATCAAAGGGTCATCGTGCCCTGGAGCCTCATTGACGGCGCGGAATCAGCAGATGCAGTAGCAGCCGAGATCATGCAAACGCCGGTTCGCCGTGGTTCCCGCACCTCGATTTCCGGCGCGATCCAGTTTGCAATACCGCTGTTCGACCAAGGCCGTTATGACGGGCTACGGCGTGTGATCGATATTTCCGGCGACGGTGCGAACAACGAGGGGCCCCCGGTGACCAAGGCGCGCAATGTGGCGCTGGAGAAGGGCATCACGATCAACGGCCTGCCGATCATGGTGAAAGGAACGACCGTCTCGATGATGGATATCGATAACCTCGATTTATATTACGAGGATTGCGTGATTGGAGGACCGGGCTCGTTCATGCTGGTGATCAAAGAGCGAGAGAAGTTCAAGGAGGCAATCCGAACCAAGCTGGCAATGGAGGTCGCCGGCCTAACGCCGGCATACCGGACCGTCGCGGCGACCGAAAGCGAACCGAGGATATCCTGTGGCATTGGCGAAGAGATATGGGAGAGGCGAAGCCGTTGGTGAGGATCGGCGACGGCCTTTTGCGCTGAGGGGAAAGCCTCCGCTGCAATCGACACATATGGTCGCGGCAAGCGGGCAGCGAACGGGCGAGTGAGAAGGCAAACTACCGGCGCGACGCGTCCGAGCGCAGGAAGGAAATTATTCTTGCCCTGTCGCCGGCAGATGCCAGTCCGCCGAACGGTTTCATGCTGTTGCCCGGTACAAGTTCATCGGGATTGGCAATGAAGCGATCGAGCTTTTCCTCATCCCACACGAGGTCCGCCCCCTTCATCGCACTGGAGTAGTTGTAGTCCGGCAGCGAACCCGCCTTCCTTCCGACGATCCCGTACAGATGCGGCCCCAGGCGATTATCGCCATCCCTGGTCGTGTGGCAGGTCCGACATGCATTGTTGAACGCGCGTTGTCCTGATGCGGCATCGACACTTTGCTGCCCGGGCTCCTGCCCGTGGGAGGGCGAATGCAGCAAGTACGCCGCCCCGCTGAGGGCCATGAGTGCGCGTACCCAACCGATGCGCTGCACGCGCGCGTTTCGCAAGCGGCCGAACTTCGGCAAGGACTTCAGCAAGGACTTCAGCAAGGCAAGGCATGCCAGGAGCTGCGGCTGCTTCATTTGATCACCTCGCTAGAGCAGCGATTGTGCGACTCGAGGCGGCTTCGAAGTCCCCTTTCCCACCGGCATCTTAACGGCCGTCCTTCATTGGAGGTAAGCCGGTCCGCTTCGCACGGTCCGGCTCCTACCGCGTTCCGTACGCCCGATCGCCGGCATCGCCGAGGCCCGGCAGGATGTAGCCGTGCTCGTCGAGCCCTTCATCGATGGCCGCCGTCCAGATCGGCACATCCGGATGCAGGCCGCGAATCCGCTCGAGGCCTTCGGGCGCAGCGATCAGGCAAGCCAGCCGGATATCCTTCGCGCCGCGCTCCTTCAGCCGGTCGACTGCGGCCACCGCCGTGTTGGCTGTCGCGAGTACCGGCGTCACCACGATCGCGAGCCGTTCGCCGAGATCGGACGGCGACTTGAAGAAATATTCGACGGCCGCGAAGCTTTGCGGGTCGCGATAGAGCCCGATATGCGCGACGCGCGCGGTCGGGACCAGATCCATCATGCCGTCGACGAACGTCGTGCCGGCGCGCAGCACAGGAACGAACACCAGCTTCTTGCCGGCAATCTTGGCAGACTGCATGCGCGCAAGCGGCGTGTCGACGACGACCTCGGCGAGCGGAAGATCGCGCGTGACCTCATAGCACAGGAGCATGCCGATCTCCTTGACGAGCTCACGGAAGGATTTTGTCGAGATGGACTTGTCCCGCACCAGCGTCAGCTTGTGCTGGACCAGGGGGTGATCGACGATCGTGACGCCTTCCATGACCTAAAGCTCCTAAGCAAAATAAGATCTATAGTAGCTGCGGCGAGGTCACCCTCTCCCACAATGAGGAAGAGGGTTAGAAAACGGTCCCATCGCTGACGACCTTGACCGGCGGTGCGCCATCGGGACGCCGCGCAAAGGCGGCGGCGCGGCCGGCCGCCCAGGTGCCACCTTCCAAAATGCTCGCAAGCGGCAGCGAGGTGCGATCGCGGCCGAGCCGGGCGCGGACCTGTTCGGCGAGCCGGTCCAGCAGGGCGACCGTCAGCGCCCGCCATTCCACGACGAGGAGGGAATCCACGGCGTGAGAGCGTTCAGCATCCGAAGCATCGCGCAGAACGAGGACATCGAGATCGACGAACAGGCCGCCATTGCGATATTCGGCGAGCCCGGTCAGGCCATCGATGTCGGTGACGTCAAATCCGGCGCGCTGCAAGGGCTCGATCAGCGAATGGCTCAGCCATTGCGACAGCTTGTGCAGGGGCACGAGGCCTGTGGTCGCGTCATCGGTCTTGATCGCGGGATGGCGCCAGCAATCGCCGAGCGGAATGCCGGCGAGCTCGAGTCGCGACGGCCAGATCGGTCCGAGCTGGCTCAGCACCTCGGCGAGAATGACGGGCGCGGCGAGCGCGCCGCTCACTGCTCGTGCCGCAAGGTGATCGAACAACCCGCCCGGACGCGGCCGGTCATGCATGCCGAAGACCTGCGGACGCGCCCCCGCGAGCTTGCCCAGGCGTTGCAACAGGTCGACGCGCCCCTCAAGGCCCAGCAGCGGATTGTTGTCCGTAACCTGAAAACCAGACTGAAGCCGCGCGAGCGGCAACTCGGCAATCGCGTCCGCGTCGACGCGCAAAGGCGAACGTGGGTCGCCGGAAAACGCGCCGCCCGCGAACATGTCGAGGCTTGCCAGCGCAAGCCCCTCGGAGCGGCCGATTTCCCGCCCCGTCACGGCATCGCGGTATCGCCATGCAGCCCCCGCGCCGGCATCCAGCAGCACGCTGACGATGGCGAGATCGAATTCGGCACGCGCCCGCGCGGCACGGTCTGGCCAGGACACGGTGTCCGCGAGGCGCGACCAACGGTCGGCGCCGCCGAGGACGAAGTGCCGCCAGCGGGCGTGAAAGGGGATGTTCAGATCGGGATAGGACCGCTGCGTGACCGCCAGCACAGCATCCACGGCCGCGTCCATGCGATCGAGATGAACCGCAAAATGCGTCAGTCCGTCGCTCAGGCCGATGTCGAGCATCTGCGCGGCGCGCGCGCGGACTACTTCCGCCGAGAGCAGCGATCGGGCCTCTCGTTCTGTGGCCGCCGCCATCACGTGACTCAATATTTCTCCAGCGAACGTCCGACCGTGTCGGTCAGATCCTTCGCCGTCGGAATCTCTTCGGCGTAATATCCGGCTGCCTTCTTGGCGGCAATCTCGACATGCGCATCGGCCGGAATGAGCTCCAGCGGGATCGGCACGCGCTCGACGATATCGATGCCCTGCCCGGTGAGCGCGTCATATTTCATGTCGCTCATCGACAGGAAGCGATCGATGCGCTTCAGGCCGAGCCAGTGGATCGTGTCCGGCATCAATTGCTGGAAGCGCGCATCCTGCACGCCCGCGACGCATTCGGTCCGCTCGAAATAGGCAGCGGCTGCGTCGCCGTCCTCCTGGCGCTTGCGCGCATTGTAGACCAGGAATTTCGTCACCTCGCCGAGCGCGCGGCCTTCCTTGCGGTTGTAGACGACGAGCCCAAGGCCGCCTTCCTGCGCGCCGCGCGCGCATTCCTCGATGCCGTGAATGAGGTACGGACGGCAGGTGCAGATGTCGGAACCGAACACGTCCGAGCCGTTGCATTCGTCGTGCACGCGGCAGGTGATCCTGGTGCGATGATCGGGCAGCTTGGTCACGTCGCCGAACAGATAGACCGTGGTACCGCCGATCGGCGGCAGGAACACCTTCATGTCGGGCCGCGTCACGAGCTCGGGGAACATGCCGGCGGTCTGCTCGAACAGGGTGCGTCGCAGCTCGGTCTCCGTCGTGCCGAAACGCACGGCAAGGCCCGGCAGATACCAGACGGGATCGATCGCGATCTTCACCACCGACACGCTGCCATTGGCATGCACGACCTCGCCGTCCGGCTTCAGCCGCTTGGCAACCAGCGCGCCACGGATCTCCGGCAGGTCCAGCCGCGCCCGCGTCACCGCGATGCTGGGCCGGATGTCGGCGCCTTCGGCAATCTCTTTGCCGAAATTCTCGGCGACGAGATGCCCCCAGGGATCGAGCGCGACGATCTTCTCGGGATCGCTCCATTGCGGGAACGGCCCGATGGTCGCGGCCGGGAAGGTGTTGGTGAGATCGGGACGCCGGATCGGATCGAGCGCGCCGGCGGAGACCGCGAGCGCGCGATAGACGGCATAGGAGCCGCCATGGCTGCCGATGACGTTGCGGTCCTGGGCTCGGGACACTGTGCCGATGATCGGCCCGCGCGCGCGCGCATCCGCGGCGCCCCACTGAAGCGGAAAGGCTGCCTTTCCGCCCGGCTCCGGATGGGAGGTGAGGCGGATATGTTCGGTACGGTTCGAGCGGCTCATCACCGAGCTCCCATAAAGCCAACGGCCCGCCTATCAGACGGGCCTGGACCATCCTACCGCGCGGTCGTGACAAAGCCGTTCACGACCGAACTGAAGAACATAAGGGCTGACAGATCCGCTCGCCAGATGTTCGTTGCGCATCCAAACGTCGGGCTGCCCGCTCCTTTGCTTCACTCAGGCCTTCGAGGGCCTTTGCCCTCGCACTAAAACGAACAAGCCCGGCCGTTCGGCCGGGCTTTGGATCTGCCTGCCGCGAGCCGAAGCGAGCGGCTTACGCGGCCTCGTCGGCGACTGCCGTATCGTCGCCGTCGGTATCGTCGATATCGCCCTCGGCATCCGCCTCGCCCTCGGCGGCTTCCGCCTTGGCGTTGGTGCGGCGGGGGCTCTTGGCGAGCTGCGCCTCGATCTCCTTGACCGCTTCGGTCTCGGTCGAGTGCTGCACCACCGCGATCTCGCGGGAAAGACGATCGAGCGCCGCTTCGTAGAGCTGGCGTTCAGAGTAGGACTGCTCGGGCTGCGATTCGGAGCGGTAGAGGTCGCGCACGACTTCCGCGATTGCGACGATGTCGCCCGAGTTGATCTTCGCTTCGTATTCCTGGGCGCGGCGCGACCACATGGTGCGCTTGACGCGGGCGCGGCCCTTGAGGGTCTCCAGCGCCTTCTTGACCAGCGCCGGTTCGGACAGCTTGCGCATGCCGACATTGGCGACCTTGGCGGTCGGAACGCGCAGCGTCATCTTGTCCTTGATGAAGTTGATGACGAACAGCTCGAGCTTGGCCCCGGCGATCTCCTGCTCCTCGATGGCCAGGATCTGGCCGACGCCGTGAGCGGGATAAACGACGAACTCGTTGGCCTTGAAGCCCTGGCGCTGGGTCACGACCTTCTTTTCCTCGACCTTCGGCGCAGCGGCGGCCGGCTTCACGGCGGGCTTGGCAGCAGCGACGGGGGCCTTGACGGGAGCCTTGGCGGCGACCGGCGCCTTGGGCGCGGCGGCAACAGGTGCTTTCACGGCAGGCTTGACCGCAGCCTTGGCAGCTGCAGGCTTGGAAACGGTCGCTTTCGCGGCCGGCTTGGCAGTCTTGTGAGACATTGCGCTTCTTTTCTTCGAGGACTTTGCAGCCGTGTGCTTAGTCGCGGCACGACCCTTGGATGCGGATGCGCTACGGCTGGCCGCGGCGACTTTTTTGGCATCCTTATGGGACGCCTTGGCAGAAGTACTCTTTTTACGCGTTTTCTGTGACACAGCCTGCGCGCGGAAAACTGCCACGCCCCTGTTCGACATGAGGTTTCACGGGAACCCAGAGGGGCCAACGGGGCTGACGGGGTTCGGCTTAATGTGCCTAATATAGCACATTTCCCGCAAAAATCAATGATTTAGGGGTCTTTTGGCCTGTTTGTGGCGCTGACTAAGGTATTAGGGTTAAGTTTGACCCGAGTTAGTCTCCAGAACCGGGGTTTTGAGAAAAATATTTCTCAAACTTGCCATCCTTGCCGTCGAACTCCTTCGCGTCCTCCGGCGAATCTTTCTTCTGGGTGATGTTCGGCCAGCTCTTGGCGTATTCGGCGTTCACTTCGAGCCACTTTTCGAGGCCCGGTTCCGTGTCCGGCTTGATGGCATCCGCCGGGCATTCCGGCTCGCACACGCCGCAATCGATGCATTCATCGGGGTGAATGACCAGCATGTTCTCGCCCTCGTAGAAGCAATCTACCGGGCAGACCTCGACGCAGTCGGTGTACTTGCACTTGATGCAGTTTTCAGTGACGACGTAAGTCATCCACAACGCTCCGAAAAGCTCTCTCAAATTCGCGGCTTGCGTAGCGCGTAAATACCCACGCCGCAAGGTCGGGAACGGCCGATCATGACCGGTTTTCGCAAGTCTTCGGCCAAGAAGTGAACGCCAGACGCAATTAATTACGCTTTGCGCTCGTTCAACTCCTCATACAGCACGCGAGCGGAGCTTGCGTCGCCGCGCCGCTCGTTGAAGGCGACCACCTTCATGACCCGCACGGTGCGATCGAGCGCAATGGTCAGGACATCACCGACCTTGATCGCATGCCCGGGCGAGGTTTCGCGCACGCCGTTGACGCGGACATGGCCGCTTTCGACGAGCTCGGCCGCCGAGCTGCGCGCTTTCACCACCCGCGCGTGCCACAGCCATTTGTCGATCCGCTGGCGCTCGGTCGTCGTGGCGCTATTCCTTTTGACGCGTTTTCTTCACGCGAACCGCTACGCTACTCCTTGCGGCCGGCGAGCTGCTCTTTCAGCGCGGCGAGCTTTGCAAACGGCGAGTTCGGATCGATGGGCCGATCGCGCTCGCGCGGGGACGCGCTGGAGGCATAGGGGCGATGCGACGGACCGGATTCGCGGTCGCGGCGATCGCGGCCCTTGTCGCGGTCGCGGCCACGGCCGCCGTCGCGCTCACCGAACTTGCCCTTGCCCCGATCGCGATCCTTGTCGCGGTCCTTGTTACGTTCCTGGCCCTCGAAGCGGCGGCCCTTGTCGTCGCGCCGCTCGCCGCCTTGTCCCTCTTCGCGGCCTTTGCGGAAGTCCTTGCGACCGCCGCCATGACGATGCCGCTCGCCGGGCTTTGCGCCTTCGGCAGCTTCGCCGGGCGCAGCGCTCGCGGCCTGCGCGCCTTCCTGCGGGCGCGGCTGGTGGTGATGGCGGGGACGGTGCCGCTCGTGGCGCGGCTTGCGGTCCTCGTGACGGCCGCCGGGACGCCAGACCTCGACGAGCTGCGGCTCGGTGGGGGCAGCGTCCGAAGGCGCGGCGGCGTCAGCAGATGCGGCAGCTTCGACGGCGGCGGCAGCCGCAGCCGGAGCGGCCTCGGTGGCGGCTTCGACGGTGGCAGCTTCATCGGCCGGCGGCGCGATGCCGGGCGCATCCTCCGGCGTCACCGGCGCATCGGGCGTCGCCTCGAGCGCGGGCTCGGCATGAGGCTCTTCCTCATACTGCTCCATGCCCGGCGCATCCTCGACGGTAACCGGCTCGGCCGCCGCCTCAATGGGCGTCTCAACGACAGGCGCCGCGTCATCCGCCGGCAGTTCGGCAACGGCTTCCGCCGCCCTCTCGCTCGACGTTTCTGCGGTGCCTTCAACGGGCGGCGTCTCGGCCGCGACCGTCTCGGCAACCACCGGCTTCGGTGGCAACGGCGGGCGCTTGTCCATGCGATAGCCGAGCGCGCGCAGCACCGAGGCGAAGTCTTCGCCGGCGGAGCCCGTCAGCGAGGTCATCGCCTGCGTCACGATAAAGCTGCGGCCGTCGAACGCACCGGCCGGCTTCTCGCCGGGCGAAGTCTCGCGCCAGGCGAGCGCGGGACGGATCAGATCGGCAAGGCGCTCTAGAATGTCGACGCGCACGGCGCGCTCGCCGCACTGCTTGTAGCCGAGCACGCGATAGGCATCGCGCGGCAACGCCTTGTCGGTTGGGAACGAGGTGCGGCCCGAGCTTGCCAGATGCTGCGCGCCCGACAGCGCCGACAGATCGACATTGTCGTGCTTGAGTGCCCAGAGCAGCGCGGCCAGCGCGCGCCCGGCGGGCTTGAGGAGCTGCGGGAAATAGAGGTGATAGGCGCCGAAGCGCACGCCGTATTTGCGCAGCGTCGCGCGCGAAGGCTGATCGAGATCCTTCAGCTCGTTGGCGATCTTCGGCCGCTCCAAGACGCCGAGCGCCTCGACGAGCTGATAGGCGATGCCGCGGGCAATGCCGGTGACGTCCTCGGCCTTCGACAGCTCGAACATCGGCCCGAGCAGCTTTTCGATATGCGTCTTGAGCCAGAGCTCGAGCCGTGCCTGCACTTTTTCACGCGGGCCGCCAGTCAACCGCTCGTCGGAGATGATGCGCAAGCGCGGATGCAGCGCCTCCTCTGCGGCGACGAGACGCGCGACCGCGTCGCCGGTCCAGCGGATGGTGCCTTCGGAGGTCAGCACGAATTGCTCGTCGGGTGCGGCGGACAGCTTCTCGGCGCGCGCATTGATCTCGCCGGCGAGCACCGCCTGCGCCGCAGCCTGCAAGGCTTTCGCATCGGATCCTGCCTCCGCAGCATCCGGTGCAAAGGTGAAGCCATCGAGGCGGCCGATGACGTGGCCTTCGACGATGACTTCGCCGGTCTTGCCGATTTCAGTATTCAAGCTCGTGTTCTCCCGCAGGCGGCGCATCAATACACTGGTACGACGATCAACGAAACGCTCTGTAAGCCGTTCATGGAGCGCATCTGACAATTTATTTTCGACCTCCCGCGTGACCCCCTGCCAGCGTTCGGGGTCTTTCAGCCAGTCCGGGCGGTTGGCGACGAAGGTCCAGGTGCGGATCTGCGCGATCCGGCCCGACAGCGTGTCGATGTCGCCGTCGATGCGGTCGGACTGGTCGACCTGGGCGGCGAACCAGGAATCGGGGATGCAGCCCTTGTCGATCAGGAAGCCGTAGAGCGTGGTGACGAGCTCGGCATGGGCCGCCGGCGACAGCTTGCGGTAATCGGGGACCTGACAGGCCTCCCACAGCCGTTCCACCGCCGCCTTGCCGTGCGCCTTGTCGCGGACCTCGCCGTCGCGGGCGGCGTGATCGAGCACGCGCATGTCCTCGGCAATCGGCGCGCGCGTCAGCGCCTCATGTCCGGGCGGCAGATTGAGCGAGACCTGCAGCGCGCCGAGCGAGGAGAAATCGAGCTTCGAATTGCGCCATTGCAGCATCTTCACGGCATCGAAGGTGTGGTTCTGCAGCGCATTGACGAGTTCGGGCTCGAACGGCGCGCAGCGCCCTGTGGTGCCGAACGTGCCGTTGCGCGTGGCGCGGCCGGCGCGGCCTGCGATCTGCGCGAACTCGGCCGGCGTCAGGCGGCGGAACTGGTAGCCGTCGAACTTGCGATCGCTCGCAAAGGCGACGTGGTCGACGTCGAGATTGAGGCCCATGCCGATCGCATCGGTGGCGACGAGATAATCGACGTCGCCATTCTGGAACATCGCCACCTGCGCATTGCGCGTGCGCGGCGAGAGCGAGCCGAGCACGACGGCGGCGCCGCCATGCTGGCGGCGGATCAATTCGGCGATCGCATAGACTTCATCGGCGGAGAACGCGACGATCGCGGTACGCCGCGGCTGCCGCGTGATTTTCCGGTCGCCGGCAAATTCGAGGCTGGAGAGTCTCGGACGCGTGATCATGGAGGCGCCCGGCAACAGGCGCTCGATGATCGGGCGCATTGTCGCAGCACCCAGCAGCAGCGTCTCGTCGCGGCCGCGGCGGTTGAGGATGCGATCGGTGAAGACGTGGCCGCGCTCGAGATCGGAGGCGATCTGCACTTCGTCGACGGCGAGAAAGGACACGTCGAGATCCCTGGGCATGGCCTCGACAGTCGACACCCAATAGCGCGGATTTTTCGGCTTGATCTTCTCCTCGCCGGTGACGAGCGCGACGCTCTCCACCCCGGCGCGATCGGCGATCTTGTTATAGACCTCGCGCGCGAGCAGCCGCAGCGGCAACCCGATCATGCCGGACGAATGCGCGAGCATCCGCTCGATGGCGAGATGAGTCTTGCCGGTATTGGTCGGCCCGAGCACCGCAGTGACGCCGGCGCCCGGCGCACGCTCGGAGGCGAAGGAGGAGGGAGGAAAGGCCATTCTGTGAGATTAGCTAGTCGTGATTGGGCCGTTTGTCAGTGGCGTTTGGGGGCGGAGTGCTTGTCACACCTACCGCTGTGATCGCCCCGCATCCTCCGCTGTCATGCCCCGGCTTGACCGGGGGCATGACAGCGGAGGATGTGGCGGCCCGCAACTGTCTCATTTTGCAACGCTTTCCGCCCTGCGCTTAAGCTTCGGAACGACTCCGGAACGAATCGCGGCCGAATCGCTGACTCCCCTCTGCTTCCGGATTCGTTCACGCAACATCTCGCGCCAGGGCGTTTTCAAACGCACTAGATGGAGTTTTGGTGTCCCGCACAAGCGGCGTTTTCGGGGCGAGTTCCTTAAGATTGGGGATAGGCTGGAGTCGAATCAGAATCGACTGAGAGTCAAATGGATTCATGAGGAGGCTCTTCCCCTCCCCCCTTGCGGGGGAGGGTGGATCGCCGACGCGAAAGCGGCGGCGAGACGGGTGAGGGGTCTGTCGCCACAGACAAGATCGCCCTAACGGGACGCCTACTGCGTCTTCGCAACCTTCGGCGGCTGGGGGGCGGTGATGAAGCTGGTGGCTTCCAGCATGGCCGGCCCCAGGGGCGTCGGGATCTTCACCCAGAACGGGACCAGGATGCGGGTGCCCGCAACCGGCGCGAACGCGATCTCGATGTTGCGCTGGGCGGCGAGGTATTTGATGACCGGGCGATCCGGGATGTAGCCGGCGACGGGCACGAAATAGAGCGCGCAGACCACGACCGGGCCGCGATAGCCCTTCTCCGCCTTGACGCTCTCCATGCGCTTGAAATCGAGCTTGAGGTCGTAGCGCATGCGACCGTCGAACACGGGAGCGCCGGTGTGGCAGGCCTCCGGCGACACCGGATCGGCGGTGCCGGGCACGCGCAAGAGCGAGGCCGTCATCGGATCCCAGACGCCGCGGCGATGCGCCTCGGTGACGACGATGCGATCAGCGTCGACCGGCGGCTCCGGCGCGATGCCGAACTCCTTCACGTTGCCTTTGTCGAGGACGATGTGGATGTCCTCGGTCTTCTTCGAGGTGGTGGTGGAAGCTTGGTAGCCGGTCGCAACCAGGGCGCCGTTGACCACGCGCCCCTGCGAGGCGCCGGTGCCGGACCCGCCGGTGAAGGATTTCAGGATGCCGACGGTGCCGCCCGAGGCCGCAGCCGAGAACACGTCTTCCTGGATGTCGATGGTCCAGGCGCCGCGGCCGACCGGAATGCCCGACAGCGTCGCCTCATACTGCGCCTCGAGCCGCCCTTGAGCAGCCGCCGGCGCCATATCCCAGCCGAGGCCGCAAAGCGCCATCAGGGCCAGCCAGCCGTGGGCACGCGGCCGGGGCGAGAAAGACAGAGGCATGATCACGTTCAGTTGCAATCCGATGATACCGCTAGCCCTGTACTTAAGCCAAAACCGGCGGCAAACAATGTCGGGGCCACGGCAATCAACGCCCGGCCGCTTGGAACAGGCCCCTGTTTCCGCCCCGATTACGCCCTTTGTGTGTTGGTAAGGCATTTCAATCATTGCCGTTTTCGTGAGTGGGGCCGCACACTCGAAAACCTCTCCCGCTTGCGGGAGAGGTCGCGCCGAAGGCGCGGGTGAGGGCTCTCTCCACCCGGGGACACCCTCCGCGAAGCCGAGGGGTCCTCGCCCGCTGAAGCACCCTCACCCCAACCCTCTCCCGCAAGCGGGAGAGGGGGAACTGGCACCGGCGCAAGCCGCCATCGCCTTGACTACCCGCCCCTTCCCCCCTATACGTCCGCCCGCTCCCTGCAAGGACAGAGAATTTGCACCCCCGTGGCGCCCCGAATGGCCGCCGCAAATCGTTGGGGGAACGGAAAGGGTTTTTAACATGTCTCGCCGCTGCGAACTGACGGCCAAGGGCCCCCTCGTCGGCCACAAGGTCAGCCACTCCAACATCAAGACCAAGCGCCGCTTCCTGCCGAATCTCGTCAACGTGACGTTCATCAGCGAAGCCCTCGAGCGCAACGTGCGCCTGCGCGTCTCCACCAATGCGCTCAAGAGCGTCGACCACAATGGCGGCCTGGACGCCTACCTCGTCAAGGCCCGCGCCGGCGACCTCTCCCCGCGCGCCCTGGAATTGAAGCGCCAGATCGAGAAGAAGGTCGGCAGCGCGGTAGCTGAGAAGAAGGCGAGCTAAGAGTTTTACGAGCTGGGCCGGGGGCACGCGTAAGCGTCGCGTGGCGTAGCTTTAGAGAGTTGAGTTTGAGTGACGGCCGGGTCGAAAGATCCGGCCGTTTTTGTTTTGGGCGGCGCGCAACGCAAGGGGTCACGAAAACCATGACTGATTTGAAGAACTGGGAAAGGCTCTGTACGTCCCATATTCCGAGCTAATGCATGCCTGCTACGAGCAATGGATCGAAGATCCTTGGGCTCAAGCTCATATCGACGACTTTCTAGTCGAACTGGATAAGGCCAAGAGGTGATGTTTATTTGATCGAGAACGAATCTGATATCCTCCTGGTGAGTTAGCTTTGCTCCGGCTTTGGACTCATCATTATGCTAACCGACCAACCAGCAGCTTTATCAATCTTAAAGCCACTATTTGGTCGGCGTGCCGACGGTAGGCTCGGCATCCAGAACGTTGCGGTAATACCCTTAAAGCCGAGCAGCCATAGCGAAACTGACTTCTACCAAATCGAAGACGATTTACTTTTGGCCCAGCCCAACTACGTCAACACGGTTCTGGCGACGCTTGGTCAATCGATCGTTCCGGTTGTCGCTATAGTCCCGGGCGAAAGCCTCCTCCGTTGTCTAGGCACCGGCTTTTTTGTAAGCGCTACCGGTCTGTTGATCACAGCCGCGCATGTGGTGACTGATCCCATCGAACGAGGTTACGGCGGGCCGCAAAAGACACATGAAAACAATTGGCGATTAGATCAACTTCATCTCGGTGTATTGGTCCCCACAAATCCAGTCTTTGAAGGTAGCGGGTGGGTGTTCAGAGATATCGAATGGGCTGCATTCCTGGCACAGGGAACGGAGCACCCATTGCCATGGCGATTGCCCGGATCGGGCGTCAAGCTTACGACGGATACAGCCATCTGTAAGATACGCCAACCGCCAGACTTATCGCCGTACCAACCGCTATCGTTGATCCAGCCCGGGATTCGAGGAGTAGGATTGACTGTCGGCAAACGGGCCATTGCCGTGGGTTACGCGGGTATGCGCGATGTTCCGTTTGAAGAAGACCAAGCGGGTAGGCGCATGGGCGATCTTCATTTCCATTTGCATGTTTCAACCGGTGATATTCTTGAGCATTTCCCCAACAATTCGGCAGAACCAGTAGTTCGTACACCAGGGCCTTGTTTTGCTGCCTCTTTGAAACTACCCGGCGGAATGAGTGGCAGTCCAATCTTCGATGATGAGCGAATTTACGTCCATGGAGTTGTGAGCAGCGGCATGGAGGATGAAAGCGGGATCGCCAAGCACGGATACGGCTCTATGGTTGCACACTCGATGTTTATCCCGATCAAACAACTCGGCGGCAAATGCCTATGCGAACTGCTCAAAGCAGGAGATGACGGTATGCCGCAAATCAGCGTTCCCGATGCTTAACCGTGGTACTCCCGAGAAGGATCGGGAGCCATTTGGAGGTTCTCCTCCCCCGTTAACCGTCCATTAACCAACGCAGCCTAGCTTCAACACATCGTCCAGCCATCATCAGCCCGAAATGCCTCCCGGTTCACTCCAGGATGACAGCCGATGTCCGTTGAGTTGTTGACGTATGCCGAGCTAGGCGCCCGCCTCGACATCTCGCGGGAGGCCGCTCGTTCGCTTGCCAGACGACGCCGATTGCCGCGCTCGCGTTCGGGTGACGGCAAGGCGCGGGTCGGCGTCGATTTCACCACACTCCGCTACACGCCCCGCCCGCGAACCGGTCGCCGGGCGGACCCTATCGCCGCCTCCATGGCAAGGATCGAGGCATTCAGGAGCGAGGCCTTCAAGGCGGAGATCGCGCGGCTCGAAGCAAAGGCCGCCGGCTACAAAGCGGATTTCGAGCGCGAGCGGGAGCGCGCCGATCGCCTCACCGTCGAGCTGCTGCAGGCGACCGCCGAGACCAAGGCCGTCAATGAATGGGCGGCACGGCTGGAAGACGAAGTGGCGGACCTGCGGATCGGTCGCCGGGCCGGCGGCTCGATCGCGGGGCAGGCCGCGCTTCGACTGGGACGCCTCGCCGCGTCCATCGTGCAATCAGACCGCGCGGCCTGCAGGTAGCGCGCGAGACTTTCTCAAACCCCCGGCTTGCCGGACCAACGCGAGGGACAAATGGCAGGCATCACCGATCTTCAGGAAATGAAGGCGCGCATCGTCGTGTTCGGGGTCGGCGGCGCCGGCGGCAATGCCGTCAACAACATGATCACGGCCGGGCTGCAGGGGGTCGAGTTCGTCGTCGCCAACACCGACGCGCAGGCGCTTGCGATGTCGAAGGCGCGGCGGCTGATCCAGCTCGGCACCAAGGTGACGGCAGGCCTCGGCGCCGGCTCGCAGCCCGAACTGGGGCGCGCCGCGGCCGAAGAGGCCATCGATACGATCCGCGATCAATTGACCGGCGCGCACATGGTGTTCGTCACCGCCGGCATGGGCGGCGGCACCGGCACCGGAGCTGCACCCGTCGTCGCCAGGATTGCGCGCGAGCTCGGCATTCTCACCATCGGCGTGGTCACCAAGCCATTCTACTTCGAAGGCCAGCGCCGCATGCGCTTTGCCGAAGCCGGCATCGACGAGCTGCTCAAGACGGTCGACACCCTTCTGATCATCCCGAACCAGAACCTGTTCCGGGTCGCGAGCGAGAAGACCACGTTCGCCGATGCCTTTGCTCTGGCCGACCAGGTGCTCTATTCGGGCGTGGCCTGCATCAGCGACCTCATCGTCAAGGAAGGCCTGATCAATCTCGATTTTGCCGACGTCCTCTCGGTCATGAAGGAGAAGGGCAAGGCCATGATGGGGCGGGGCGAAGCGTCCGGCGAGAAGCGCGTGCTCGCTGCGGCGGTGGCCGCGATATCCAATCCGTTGATCGAGAACCCGTCGATCAAGCGCGCCAGCGGCCTCATCATCTCCATCACCGGCGGCAAGGATCTCATGCTGTACGAAGTCGACGAAGCGGCCACCCGCATTCGCGACGAGGCCGATCCGGACGCCAACATCATTGTCGGCGCGTCGTTTGACGAAAGCCTCGAAGGCATCGTCCGCGTCTCAGTGGTGGCGACCGGCATCGATAATCTCGACCCGACGGAGCAGATGCCGCTGGAAACCTCGCTCACGCAGCTCGCCGGCAAGCTGCGCAACGACAGCCGCCGCATCGCCGATCGCATCGAGCGCAGCGCGCCGCTTCCGCAATTGGAGAGCCCGCCGATTCGCGCCGAGGCCGGCGTGGCGCAACCGGCAAGGCCGAATCCGGACCATGCGCGCCAGCCGGCTCCCCGGCCGCTCGATCCCTACGGCCGCGCCGCTCCGCGCAATGCGACTGAGGAAAGCGTTCTCGATATCCCGGCATTCCTGCGCCGTAGCGCGAGTTGAGCGGTCGGGAGAGTCGAAGCTACTTCGCGACGAGCAAGCCCAAACACAGGTCGTCATCCCGGCCTTCGCCGGGACGACGGCGGTGTTTGTGGCGCGCCGCGCGCCGCTCCCTCACGCGGCCGTGCTGCGCGGGCTTTCAGCGGGTTCTTTTTTCTCCGCTTCCTTGTCGCGCGACAGCCACGCTGGAAAACGCAGCAGGCGATCGTTGGTGTCCTTTGGCGGCTCGATGGGCGCTTCACTGGCCGAACTCGGCAGGTCGAGCTCCGCCTGTCCAACGCGCACCGCGTCCGCACGCTGATCCAGTCCGCGCAACAGGGGATCGAGCACGCTGTCGATTTCGCTCGCCACCGATATCAAGAAGCTGTTGAGCTCGCGCGCCTCGGGCATCACGGCCGCGGCCGGCTCGATCGCCTTGCAGAGACCATCGACGACAGGCGCAAACGCGCTGGCGGCCTGGTTGATTCGCGCTTTGATCGCTTCGATTTCGGCCAGGACGCGATCACGCTCCCGTCTCTTTTTCTCCTCCGAGAGGCGGGCTTCGATTTCGGCGATCTGAGCCGTCAGGTTCGAGGCTTCGGATGCAAGTGCATCGCGTCTGCCGCGCGCGCGATCGAGATCGCGGCTGAGACTGTCCACTAAATCGTCCTTTCCGAACATGGGTTTGCTCCGTAGGACAGCCGTTCTGGTCTGCAGGACGGCGTTCTGTAGTACGGCCTTCCGTAGGACAACCCTGGCGCGAACCGACAGCCTGGCGAGCGAACGAATGGCCGGATCGGCCAGGACAGGCATCAATTTCGGTCGCGTCAGATAGGCCGACATGGTTGGGCCGACATGGTGATCCCCCATCGTCAACATTAGGCGACCGTATGGTTAACAAGCGGTTAATTTCAACAGCCGATGCAGGCGATGAGCTATACTCGCCCCGGTAGCATCACCGGAGAGGACGCTTCGATGGAGCACGAAGCCGGAAACGAACACACGACCGCAGCCAGGACCGAGCCCAAGAACGAAGCCAAGAACGAACCCAGGAACGAACCCAAGAACATCGTCATCTGCTGCGACGGCACGGGGAACGAGATCAGCGAGAACATCTCCAATGTGCTCAAACTGTATCGCTGCCTGCGCAAGACCGAGAAGACGCGGCCGCGGCAGCTCGTGTTCTACGATCCCGGCGTCGGCACCGTCACGGAGCCGACGACGTGGCACCGCTGGAAGGCCAACATCAATCTCGTGCTGGGGCTCGCCACCGGCTATGGCCTCGACGACAACGTGCTCGCGGCCTATGGCTTCCTGGTCGAGCATTACGCGCCGGGCGACCAGATCTATCTGTTCGGCTTCTCGCGTGGCGCCTACACCGTGCGGGTGCTGGCGGGGCTGATCCACAAGGTGGGGCTGATCTCGCCGGAGCAGGCGAACCTCGCAGGCAGCGGCCTGATCGCCTACAAGCAGTATTCCGGCACCGGGCGCGGCAACGATCTCCCCGATCTCACCGATGCGGGCGCCGACGAGGACGGACCGCTGCCGACCGACCGCTTCGATCTCGCTGCGCAGTTCGCGCGCATCACCTCCTCGCGCTGGCCGACCATCCGCTTCATCGGCGTGTGGGACACGGTCGCCAGCGTGATCGTGCCGCGGCCGGACCGGCTGTACTGGCCGAGCCTGGAGGAGCTCGCCTTCACACTGCAGAACCCGAGCGTGAAGATCTTCCGCCAGGCGATCGCGATCGACGAGCGACGCTGCATGTTTCGCCTCAAGGAGTGGATCGAGCCGCAGCAGTTCTGGAGCAACCGCTTCGTCCCCGACGAGAAGAAGGAGCCGCAGGACATCATGCAGGTGTATTTTGCCGGCGTGCATTGCGACGTCGGCGGCGGCTATGCCGAGAGCGAGAGCAGCTTGTCGAAATATCCGCTGCTGTGGATGATCGACGAGGCGATGAAGGCGGGGCTGCATTTCAATCCGCGCACGGTGAACCAGCTCGCCTGGGGCGTGCAGCGCAAGAACAGCCCGTTCACTTACGTCGCGCCCGACGTGAAGGGCGAGATGCACAATTCGATGACGCCGGCCTGGCGCGTGCTCGAATACATCCCGAAGAGCGCGACATACAAGGAATGGCCGGAGCGTCAGGTGCATTTCGGCTTCTACATCCCCGACTGCGAGCCGCGCCTGATCCCCGAAGGCGCGCATATGCATCAGAGCGTCGTGCAGCGGATGGTTGACGTGCCGGACTACAAGCCGGTGAACCTGCCGCAGCAGTTCGTCACCGTGCCGATGCCGGTGGGGCCGCACGCGTCAGCGATGATGGAGCCGGCGTGAGGGGGTGTCGAGATCTGCGGCGTAAGGTGAGCACACTGCCATCCCTTCTCCCCTTGCGGGAGAAGGTGGCGTGAAGCGCCGGATGAGGGGTTGCCTCCGCACGCTCGCTTGCAAGAGGTTCGCCCGCGGAGAGAACCCCTCACCCGTCTCGCCGCTGCCGCGGCGAGCCACCCTCTCCCGCAAGGGGAGAGGGGAAGAGCGCGCCGCGGGGTGAGAAGGAGCGCTTGGCTAACGCTTTCTTAATCGCTTCGAAGAATCGCTAAAATTCTTACGCAAAGATTAGCGTGATGGTGCGACACTCTGTTCCATTATTTCCCGGAGCGCATTCGCCGAGGAGGACAAGCGACGTGCAGCATCCGCGCCGATTTACACGCGTCAAGCCGAGCGGGCTGGTGTCGCGGCAGGCCAAGATCATCACGGACCCGAAGGCGCCGGTGATCAACTGCACGCTGATCGATTATTCGCCGGGCGGCGCCTGCGTCGATCTCGGCGGCCAGGTGAAAATTCCCGATCGCTTCGAACTGCTCCACGTCAACACGAGGAAGCGCTGCCGCGTCGCATGGAAGCGCGGGACGAAGGTGGGCGTGGTGTTTTAGCGCCACTGGCTTCGCCGTCGTCCCGGCGCCAGGACGACCGAGAAAGACCGCCCTACTTCCGCCACCGCGCCTTTGCGCCGGCGACGATCTGCATGGCGACGCCGGCGATCCAGCCGAGGAAGACGAGCCAGGTCCAAACGATGTGCGGGTCCTCGCGCAGCACGATGACGGCGACGGAAGCGAAGGCGGTCACGCTGGCGCAGAGGGTGCCGGCCGAGCTCAGGAATTCCGCGGCGTCGATGTGGGAGTGCGCGTCGTCGAAGGGAAGCTGCGGCGTGTCGATGCCGAGGTAGAAGCCGACGGCACCCAGCAACATCATCAGGAGCAGAAAGCCCTGCGTGGTCAGCATCGGGATCGCCGATCCGACATAAGCGCCGACGAACAGGCCGCACGCCGCCCCCGCCAGCGCCAGTCCGCAACGCTCCAGGAGGTGGGCCGTCTTCCGGAAACGAAAGCGCATGGCGGGCCTCGCGAGGGTTTTGCACCAGCAAGGTTAGGCTAATTCGGGTGATGGCGGAAGATTGGTAGAGTCACGGAGGGGTGATGCGATCGCGATCGTGAATGATGGAAGGCGCGACCACACGTTCCGCTGTCCTCCCCGGGGCGCGACGCGAGCCCGGGACGACAGCGTTGTTGGGGCTGCGGGCGTAACTCACGCCCCCTCACCTCGCGCCGAACGTGGTCTTGCCGAACAGCGCCTTCTGCGTCGAGGGTTGCGAGCGCCAGTATTGCGGCGGGGCGTCGACGACACCGCCGAGCTCGGCGGCGGCGTGCCAGCCCCAGCGCGGGTCGTAGAGCATGGCGCGGGCGAGTGCGACCATGTCGGCCTTCCCCGAGGTGACGATCTCCTCGGCGTGCCCGGCTTCCGTGATCAGGCCGACCGCGATCGTCGTCACACCGGTCTCGCGCTTGATGGCCTCCGCGAACGGCACCTGGTAGCCGGGGCCGAGCGGGATCTTCTGCAGCGGCGATACGCCGCCGGAGGAGGCATCGACCCAGTCGATGCCGCGCTTCTTCAGCTCGCGCACGAATTCGATGGTCTGCGGCAGATCCCAGCCGCCGTCGACCCAATCGGTCGAGGACACGCGCATGCCGACCGGCTTGTGGTGCGGAAACGCGGCGCGCACCGCGTCGTACACTTCGAGCGGAAAGCGCATCCGGTTTTGCAAGCTCCCGCCATACTCGTCGGTGCGGCGGTTGGAGATCGGCGAGAGGAATTGATGCATCAGATAGCCGTGCGCGCCATGCAGCTCGATCGCATCGATGCCGAGCCGTTCGGCGCGGCGGGTGCAATCGACAAAGGCGTCGCGGATGCGGATCATGCCGGCGTGGTCGAGCGCGGTTGGGGCCGCCTCGCCTTCCTTGTGCGGCAGCGCACTTGGCGCGACCGCCTGCCAGCCGCCGTGCTCCGCGGCGATCAACTGCCCGCCGTCCCAGGGACGCGCGGAAGAGCCTTTGCGGCCGGCATGCGCAAGCTGCATCGCCACCGCGGCGGTGGAGTGCTTGCGCACGGAGGCGATGATCGGCTTCAGCGCCGCCTCGCAGGCATCGCTGTAGAGCCCGAGGCATCCCGGCGTGATGCGGCCGATCGCCTCGACATGCGTCGCCTCGATGCAGAACACGGAGGCGCCCGACAGCGCCAGCGAATTGATGTGGGTGAAGTGCCAGTCGGTGGCGACGCCGTCCTCGGCCGAATACTGGCACATCGGCGACACCATGACACGGTTCTTCAGTTTCAGACCGCGCAACTCGATCGGGGAAAACAAGGCGCTCATGCGAGAGGTTCCGGCGGATGGAGGGCGATGGGGAAAGTGTAGTGGGCGGCCGCGGGATTGCTAGCCGCGCGCGAGGAATGGCGGCTAGCGGCGGGGCGCATTGCGCTAGTCGGTGGCGGGGCGGATTTGGCAGAGGCCGCGCCTCGCCCTCCACTGTCGTCCCCGCGAAGCGGCGCGAACTGGTGGCCACGAGTCTGTGGTCGGGTCCCGGTCTCGCGCTTCGCGCGCCCCGGGGCGACGACGGTGCCGCTACTCCACCAGCGTGAACTGCAACAAGAGCGTGCGCTGGAGAAAGGAGAAATTGTCGTCCGAGACCAGCGTCAGCACGGTCTCGCCGTCCGCGCCGACATGGGCGTCGATGCCTTCCATGTTGTCGATCTCGTGGCCGAGATCGGCGGCAAACAGCTCGGGCCCGTCGACCAGCGCGCCAGGTGCGATCGACTTCAGGGGGATCGCTCGGATGCGGATGTTGACGCCGGTGAACCAGGAAAATTTGCGCTCCAGGATCAGGAGCTCGCCGGAGGGCAGCAGCACCGCGTCGCTGATGTCGAAATTCCCGGTGCGCTGCACGCTGAACTGGCCCGGCGAGGGACCGCCGATCAGGAACGCGATCAGATTACCGTCGCGGTCGAGCCCGCGCTCGGAAAACGCGATCAGCGTGCCGGCCAGCGGCAGGCCCTTTTGCAGGTCCCTGGGCACGAACACCAGCGCCTCGAGCCCCTTGTTGTAAGGCAGCTTCTTCGCCGCCGGCGGCAGCGGCAGCACCTCGCCGCGTGCCTGGGTAAAGCCTTTCGAGAAGTCGAAACGCATCAGCGCGTTGACGCGCTCGAGTCCGACATAGACGAAAGAGCCGTCGAGCGCGATCGATTCGGTGTCGTACCAGTAGCGCCTCTCGGTGATCGGCCGCCCGTCCGCGTTGAGCATCGGCGCGGCTTCGACGTCGTCGAGCCCGGCCATGTCGCGCCCCGCGTAACGAATGGTCCCGCTGAACCATGCGCCCTGATCGGAGATCGCGATGAAGCGCTCGCCCCTCTTGCGCTCGCCTGGGGCGTCGAGGAAGCGGAACCCGGACAGGCCGCCGAAGCCGCGATAGGGCGAGGTCAGCACCAGACCGCTGCGATATTCCAGTGCGCCGAAGCGGGTGCGCGCGCGATCGCGCGGCTCGAAGGCGGGGATCTGCCGCGCATTGACCTCGATGGCGACGGGCTCGGTGACGGTGTGCTCGGCACGGTCCGCAGATCTTGCCCGCGGCTGGGTTGCGGGCTGGGCGCGCGCTGTTGCCGGAAGCGCGGCGCCGGCTGCTCCCGCCGCCGCCTGGCCGAGAAACTGGCGGCGGGAGAAACGCGCGGTCACGAATGCAGTTTGCGGCGCGGCCGGCTTGCAGGTTGCGCGGGCGCGGTGTGCGTCTCGCTGAACAGCTCGGCGAGCTTCTCGGTGATGGCGCCGCCAAGCTCTTCGGCGTCCACGATCGTCACCGCGCGGCGGTAGTAGCGCGTGACGTCATGGCCGATGCCGATCGCGATCAGCTCCACCGGCGAGCGCGTCTCGATCTCCTCGATGATGTGGCGCAGGTGCCGTTCGAGATAGTTGCCGGCATTGACCGACAGCGTGGAATCGTCGACCGGCGCACCGTCCGAGATCATCATCAGGATCTTGCGCTGCTCGGTACGCCCAAGCAGGCGCTTGTGCGCCCAGTCCAGCGCCTCGCCGTCGATGTTCTCCTTGAGCAGCCCCTCGCGCATCATCAGGCCGAGATTTTTTCGCGCACGACGCCAGGGCGCGTCCGCCGACTTGTAGATGATGTGTCGGAGATCGTTGAGACGGCCGGGATTGGCAGGCTTGCCAGCGGCGAGCCACGCCTCACGCGATTGTCCGCCCTTCCAGGCGCGCGTGGTGAAACCCAAAATCTCGACCTTGACGCCGCAGCGCTCCAGCGTGCGCGCCAGGATGTCGGCACAGGTCGCCGCCACCGTGATCGGGCGTCCCCGCATCGAACCGGAATTGTCGAGCAGCAGCGTCACCACGGTGTCGCGGAAGGTCGCCTCCTTCTCGCGCATGAAGGACAGCGGGTGATAGGGATCGGTCACCACGCGTGACAGGCGCGCGGGGTCGAGAATGCCCTCTTCGAGATCGAACTCCCAGGCCCGGTTCTGCTGCGCCATCAGCCGGCGCTGGAGGCGATTGGCGAGGCGGGCGACGATGCCTTGCAGATGCGCGAGCTGCTTGTCGAGGTAGGAGCGCAGCCGCTCCAATTCGTCATGGTCGCAGAGATCCTCGGCCGCGATCACCTCGTCGAATTTCGGCGCGAAGGCATGATATTCCGGCCCGCGCGGCTCGTTCTGCCCGCGCGAATTCGGCCGCGTCGCTTCCCCCGGCGTCTCGTCGTCGCCGAGCTCGCCGTCGTCGAAGGTGTCCGAGGTCGAGGCTTGCGCGCTTTCCATCGCGCTCTCGCTCATCTCCTCGGTGGTCGCCTGCGCCTGGTCGGCGCTCATTTCCTGCGCGGCGTCGGAATCGGGCGAGCCTTCCGCGCCGGCCTGATCGTTGTCGCCGTCGCGGCTCTCGTCCTGATTATCGTCCTCGTCGGAATCGGCATTGCGCTCGTCACCGAGGTCGAGCGCGGAGAGCAGGTCATGCACGGCATCGCCGAACCGGGTCTGGTCCTCGACCAGCCGATCCAGACGATCGAGCCGCGCGCCGATCCTGTCTTCCAGCGTCGGCCGCCAGAGATCGACCATCTTCTTGGCCGCCGCGGGCGGTGCCATCCCCGTCAGGCGCTCGCGCACCAGCATGGCGAGCGCATCGGCCAGCGGCGCATCGGCGCGGTCGGTAATTTCGTCGAACTTGCCACGATGGAAATGGTCATCGAGCATCGCGGTGAGATTCTTGGCAACGCCGGCCATGCGGCGCGCGCCGATCGCCTCCACCCTCGCCTGCTCCACCGCCTCGAATACGCCGCGCGCCTGCGGATTGCCGGGCATCAGCTTGCGGTGCAGCTTGGCATCATGACAGGCGAGCTTCAGCGCGATCGAGTCCGCATGCCCCCGCACGACCGCCGCATCGCGCTTGGTCATTTTCCGCGCCGGTTCGGGCAGCCGCGCCTTGCCCGGCGCCAGGCCGGGGCGCTCGGCGGCGAAGCTGACCTCAAGCTCCGGCGTCTTCGCGATCGCCTTCAGGCATGATGCGACCGAGCGCTTGAACGGCTCGGTCGGCGCTTCCTTGGTGTTGCGGAATTTCGAGTTGGATGATGATGTGCTCATAGCGACTTCGTTAACGAATGGCGCGTCACGCCGCCGGGATAGCCGTCAATGGCGCCGAATTCCTCGTACCCGCAGGAACGATAAAAGCCCGGCGCCTGAAAACTCATCGTGTCCACATGGGATCGAACCGCGCCGATCCGCCTTGCTTCGTCCTCGATCGCCGCTATCAGCTTCGTTCCATGACCTTGGCCACGATGTTTCTGGTCGATCCAGAAGAACTGAATGAACAGAACCGTTGTCCAGATCTGGCCGACGACCCCACCGACGATCTTGCTGCGGTCCTTTAGCGAGACCGCAAGGCCCTTCAGTCTCTGCGTCCCCATGTGCTCGTGGTTGTAGCCAGCGAGCCCGGCGAGCACAGCCTTCTTGGTGGTCCCAATGGTGCGCTCGACGGTGATGGTTGGCATGGATCAGCTGAGCGCCACGTTGACTGCCGATTCCGGCAGCTCCGCATTGAAGCAGCGCTGATAGAACTCGGCGACCAGGGGACGCTCGAGCTCGTCGCACTTGTTGAGGAAGGTGACGCGGAAGGCGAAGCCGATATCTCCGAAGATGTCGGCGTTTTCCGCCCAGGTGATCACCGTGCGCGGGCTCATCACCGTGGACAGATCGCCATTGGCGAACGCGTTGCGGGTGAGATCGGCGAGGCGAACCATCTTGTTGACGATGTCGCGGCCCTCCTGGGTGCGATAGTGCTTGGCCTTCGCCAGCACGATCTCCACTTCCTCGTCATGGCCGAGATAGTTGAGCGTGGTGACGATCGACCAGCGGTCCATCTGGCCCTGGTTGATCTGCTGGGTGCCGTGATAGAGGCCCGACGTGTCGCCGAGGCCGACGGTGTTCGCGGTCGCAAACAGGCGGAACGCCGGATGCGGCTTGATCACCTTGTTCTGGTCGAGCAGCGTCAGGCGGCCGGAGACCTCCAGCACGCGCTGGATCACGAACATCACGTCCGGGCGGCCGGCGTCGTATTCGTCGAACACCAGCGCGACGTTGTGCTGGAGCGCCCAGGGCAGGATGCCGTCGCGGAATTCGGTGACCTGCTTGCCGTCCTTGACCACGATCGAGTCCTTGCCGACGAGGTCGATACGGCTGATGTGGCTGTCGAGGTTGACGCGCACGCACGGCCAGTTGAGCCTGGCGGCGACCTGCTCGATATGGGTGGATTTGCCGGTGCCGTGATAGCCCGTCACCATGACGCGGCGGTTCTTGGCGAAGCCTGCGAGGATCGCGAGCGTGGTGGCACGGTCGAAACGGTAATCGGCATCGACTTCGGGCACGTGAGGATCGACTTCGGAATAGGCCGGCACTTCGAGATCGCTGTCGATCCCGAACACCTGGCGCACCGACACCTTCATGTCGGGCAAACCGTTGACTTCCTCAACTTTGGACAGGGCGGCGGTCGTCATTCATCCTCCGAGGCCCCGGGCGGTCCCGAGACCAGTTATTTGCACTTTGGCTGCGGCTGGGTGCGGTTGCGAACCTATCAGAGACCACGTGCCGGCAGAAGCCCGCGCCCCAATCAAAGTTCCGTTGTCTTTTCATTTAGATAGGCAAGGAACGCGATTTTTGGAAGGCTGCCCTGCGAATCACGCTGAAATTCGGTCCTCGGCGAACGCCACTTTGGCATTTTGGCCACCGCGCCCTACTTAGTTAAGGTCTGAACCCCGATGCCCCTACCCGACACAGAGACGACGTGACGTCCATTCTCGATCCCTTCATCGCGTTCGTCTCGGCCCATGCGGGGCTGGCCTACCTGACCCTCTTTCTCGCGGCGCTGCTGGAGGCTGTTCCGGTGGTGGGTTCGGTCGTTCCCGGCTCGACCATCATCCTGGCGCTGAGCGCCCTGGTTCCGGGCGGCGAGCTCCGCCTGCAATGGGTGCTGCTGGCCGCGGCCCTCGGTGCCGTCCTGGGTGACGGCTCGGCCTATTGGATCGGGCACAAGCAGCAGCGCGAGATCCTCAATACCTGGCCCCTGACCAACTATCCCCGCGTGGTCGCGGAGAGCGAGACCTTCTTCCACCGGTTCGGCACCTGGGCGGTGTTCTTCGCGCGCTTTGTCCCACCAATCCGGGCCTTCGTGCCGGTCACGGCCGGCGCACTCGGCATGCAGCCCGCCCGCTTCTATGCGGTGAACATCCCCGCGATCCTGGTCTGGGCGCCGGCCCACGTGCTGCCCGGCGTGCTCGCGGTCTCGGCGCTGCATGAATATGCCGGACTGCCGCACCATGAGCATGTCGGCAAGCACATCTGGATGTTTACCGTCGCCGGCGTCGCCATCGTTGTGGGCCTTGCAATCTGGACCATCCGCCGCAGGCACGGGAGCAGAGTTGTGCCGGCGAAGCCGGGGGCTTAGGGCGTGCACTCGTAGATCCCCTCCAACATCAGGGATTGGCATGAAACCTGGCACGATAAGCCGTCGGCGACAAACCTACGGCTGCACGAAATTGCTGTCGGAAGTTCGTCGCGGTGCCGAAGCCAGCATGTGTGGCTATCGTTTCAACCGGCAGGCTCGTTTCTTCCAATAACTCCCGCGCATGCGCGATGCGCTCGTTTCGTAACCATTCGCCCGGCGCCATGCCGGCAGCCTCGCGAAGATGACGGTGAATGGTGCGAACGCTGACGCGACCCTCCGCCGCCATGCGCTCGACCGGCCATGCTTCGCCTAACCGTTTGCGGATCAGGTCGAGCACACTGGCAAGGCGATTGCCCGAAGGAGGCGGCAATGGGCGTGGGATGAACTGGGCTTGGCCTCCGTCTCGGTGAGGCGGGATCACCAGTCGACGAGCCACGCTGTTGGCAGCTTTGGCCCCAAAATCCCCGCGCACGACATGGAGGCAAAGATCGAGTCCGGCCGCACTACCCGCAGACGTGAGAATGTTGCCTTGCTCCACGTACAGTGCCTGCCGCTCGACGGCGATGTCGGGATAGGCTGCGACGAGCTTGTCTAGATGATGCCAGTGGGTCGTCGCTCTTTTTCCGGCCAGCAATCCGGCCTCCGCCAGTACAAAGGCGCCGCTACAGATTGAGACGATGCGAGCCCCGCCGGCACTGGCCGCGCGCAATGCTGCGAGCAACGGCTTTGGAGCCGCCGTATCCGGACTCTTCCAGCCGGGGATCACGATGGTATGGGCACCCTGGAGCAGCTCCAGCCCGCCGTCAGGGTCGAGCCGCAACCCGCCGACGCACCGAAGCGGACCTTGCTCTACCGCAGCCGTTGCGCAGCGATACCAGTCGGGTCCCATTTCGGGCCGCGGCAGACCGAAGATTTCGAACGCGCAGCTGAATTCGAATATTCGCAAGCCATCGTAGGCAAGGATCACGACAAGCGGACTTATGCGTTTTGGCATGATCCTTTCGGTAATGGCCTTGGCGGCCACTGGCAAGGCCGCCGCACATGACCTTAGAACCTGCGTATCGGCTGTTGGTCGATCCACCTCATTGAGCCTGATTTCGAGGGAAAAATGTCTCTGAAACTGATCGGGATGCTGGATTCTCCCTATGTGCGGCGCGTTGCCGTTTCACTGCGTCTTCTCGCTCTGCCCTTCGAGCACAAATCACTATCGGTATTCTCCACCTACGATGCCTTCGCCGCTATCAACCCGGTGGTGAAGGCTCCATCGCTGATAACAGGCGACGGCCACGCGCTGATGGAGTCCTGCCTGATTCTGGAGCACGCTGAGCGTCTGGCTCCCGCAGAGCTGAGCCTTACTCCAGCGAACGTACATGCTCACGCTCGGGCGCAACGCATCATCGGCTTGGCGCTCGTCGCGTGCGAGAAATCCGTCCAGATTGTCTATGAGCGCAACCTCCGGCCCTCCGACAAACAGCACCAGCCTTGGCTGGACCGGATCCAAGCTCAGCTCGGCGCCGCCTATCGCCTGCTTGAAGACGAGGTTAAGCACGCCGATCCGTGGCTGTTCGCGGATCGTCCATTGCAGGCCGACGTCAGCAGCGCCGTCGCATTTCGTTTCACGCGCGAAATGGTTCCCGAGGCTGTCGACCTCAAGGCACTGTCCGCACTAGCCGCGCTTTCGGCTCGGGCCGAAGCGACCGACGCGTTTCAGGCATTTCCATTCGCGTGAAACAAATAAAGCAGACTTCGCCTTTGTGAGCAGACGCTAGGTCTTTTCCGTGATCACCGTCCTGCGCCCCGGCGCCGGGCCAACATAACGCGCGCGCGGCCTGATCAGCCTGCCGTGCTGCAATTGCTCGCTCGCATGCGCGATCCAGCCGACGCTGCGGGCCATTGCGAACAGCGCGAGTTCGCTGCCGGGCGGCAGGCGCAGAGCGTGCACCAGCACGGCGAGCGCATAGTCGATGTTGACGAGCTCGCCGGTCGCCTCGGCAATCCGCTCGGGCACTTCTCTCGTGAATTTGCGCGGCGCGCCGGCCCGCGCTAACGCGTTGAGCAGCGACTGCGCGCGCGGATCGCCGCGCTTGTAGACGCCGTGGCCGAAGCCAGCAAAATGCTCGCCGAGCGCGACGCGCTCGCGCACCATCGGCTCGACGTCGCGATCGACCAGTGTCTTCACGAGCTGCGAGGCCAATACGCCGGCGCCACCATGTTTCGGACCTTTGAGCGCGGCGAGACCGGCAATGACGGCGTCGTAGAGATTGAGGCCGGTCGAAGCGGCACAGCGCGCGGTGAAGGTCGAGGCATTCAATTCGTGCTCGGCGAGCAGCACCAGCGCCCGGCGGATCAGATCGGCGGCATGCTTGTTGTCGGGCGCCCAGGCGAGTGCGATCTGCTGGTGCAGAGGCGCAGCGGACGGTTCGGCATTGAGCATGGTCGCAACCAGCAGCCGGACGATGCGCGCGCCGACCAGGGCGCGGCCATCGGGCGCGCGGGTGAAGGCGCGCGGATCGGCGCTGGAAGCGAGCGCCAGAACGGCGATGGCGCGGTCGATCGGCGCGGCACGGCGCGCCGCTTGCGCGATCGCGCGCATGTCATCTGACATGTGCGGACAATTCTCCGGCGCAAAGGGATCGACGCCGGAGACGTCCCACAGCAGTGTCGCGGCATGCTCGAGCGTGTCCCTCTCGGCGAGATCGACGCAGTTCACGCCACGATAGATCGCGCCGTCCTCGGTGATGGTCGAGATCTCCGTATCCATCACCGGCAGATCGGCGTCGAAACTGCGCAAGCCGCGCGGCTCGGGCGATGGGGCGCGGCGTTCCTTCAGGCTCCGGACGTCCTCGGCGCGGTAGCGGTTCTTGCGCGAATCCGCCGTCGGCTCGGAGCGGATCAGGCCGCGGCTGACATAGGCGTAGAGGGTCGCCGGCGAGATCGCGAGCTCGGCGGCGGCCTCGCGGGCCGAGAGGTAGAGGCCTTCCGAATTTTTCATATTGATTTATGTAATCAAGATTGATCAATCTGTCGAGAGACCCGACCTTGTCCCTCGTGAAAAGGAGACAGGCCATGAACATCCACCTCACCAAAAGCCAGATCGGGCTGGACGGGGTTCCAGCCGCCGAGACCGTGCTCAGCCATGTCGATGGCGAGCGCGGCGAGCTGATCATTGCCGGCGAGCATGTCGGCACCCTTGCCCGGCAGTCGAGCTTTGAGGGCGTCACCGCCCGGCTCTGGAACGGCGCGAACCGGAGCACGCTCAGCGAAGCCAATGTGCGGGCGAGTCTCGGGCTTGCGCGCGAGCGCGCCTTTGCGCGGCTGCCCGACCTTCTGCCGGCCACGCGCGGCATGGGGATCGTCGACGGGTTTCGCGCGGCGATCGCAGGCTTGCGCGCCGAGAACGGGCTGGAGCATGAGGCGACCATTGTCGGCGCATTCCCAGTGATTGCCGGCGCGCTGGTGCAGCGCGCGAAAGGGCTCGATCCGGTCGCGCCCGATGCAAATGCGAGCCACGCCGCCGACACGCTCAAGATGCTGCGGGGAGCCGTGCCCGAGCCGCGCGAGGTCGCCGCGCTCGACGCCTATTTCGTCACCGTCTGCGATCACGGCATGAACGCCTCGACCTTCGCGACGCGCGTGGTGGCCTCGACGCAGGCGGATCTTTTCGCCGCCGTCACCGCCGGCTATTGCGCGCTGACGGGACCGCTGCATGGCGGCGCGCCGGAGCCGGTGCTGGAGATGCTGGACGCGATCGGCTCGCGCGAGCGGATTCAGCCTTGGGTCGATGCGGCGCTCAAGCGCGGCGAACGGCTGATGGGTTTCGGCCATCGCGTCTATCGCGTGCGCGATCCGCGCGCCGACGTGCTGAAGGCCGCGATCGAGCGGCTTGCCGCCGACGGCGCCGACCTGCCCTTCGCCGGCGAGGTCGAGGCCTATATCCGCGCCGCGCTGCGCAGGAAGAACCCGGAGCGACCGCTGGAGACCAATGTCGAGTTCTTCACAGCGATCCTGCTCGATGCCCTCGCCATCCCGCGCCAGGCCTTCACGCCGATCTTCGCCGTGGCGCGCGCCGCAGGCTGGACCGCGCATGCACTCGAGCATCGCCGGACAGGACGGCTGATCCGGCCGAGCTCGTCATATGTGGGAGCGATGCCGAAGGAGTGAGGAAAGAGTAGCCGGATGGCGGTGCTTTCCCCTCTCCCCTTGCGGGAGAGGGTGGCTCGCCGCGAAGCGGCGAGACGGGTGAGGGGTTTTCTCCGCGAGCACAACCCTCTTGCACTAGAGTTTGCTGAGGCAACCCCTCATCCGGCGCTTCGCGCCACCTTCTCCCGCAAGGGGAAAAGTTTGCACTTCCTTGCAGCGTCTTGCATTAGCCAGAGGGGTTCTAAGCCCCTGTAATCCATAGTAAATTCTGCACAGTCCTGAAGCGGGGCGCAAGAGGTTGCACCCCGCACTTCCCGACACCGGGCCGGACACTAAAACAAAAGGAATGTGCAAGACCATGGCTAAACCCCGAAATTATTCACTTGAGACTCCGACTGCGCGATTGAAGCTCATCATCCGCAAGAAGCCCTACTGGCAACGGCTCGGCCCCGGCCTGTCGCTCGGCTATCGCCGCAACGAAGGCGCAGGCACTTGGTCGATCCGCGCCGCTGACGGCCAGGGCGGCGAGTGGCTGAAGAAGTTCGGCGTCGCCGACGACTTCGACAACAAGGCCGATGGAAAGAGCATCTTCAACTACGGCCAAGCCGTCACCGAAGCCCGCAAGCTGGTGCGCGGCGGCGACGAGGAGCTGGTCGAGGAGGAGCAAGGCAACAAGCCGGTCACTCTCGGCATTGCGATGGACCGCTACAAGGACGATCTGGTGTCGCGCGGCGCGAACGCGAGCAACGCCACGACCCCGAAGGGCCATCTGCCCGCCAACCTCCTGAGCAAGCCAGTGCCGCTGCTCGACGCGCAGGAGCTGCGCAAGTGGCGCGATGGCCTGCTGGGGAAGATGGTCCCGGCCAGCGTCAACCGGTACTGCAAAGTGATCCGGGCCGCGCTCAACCTCGCCGCCGCGCGTGACCGGCGCATCAAGAACGAGCACGCCTGGACGACCGGGCTGGAAATGCTGCCCGACGCCAACGAGGTCAACAACATCATCCTGACCGATCCCCAGGTCATCAGCTTTGTTGCGGGTGCCTATGCCCACGACGAGAAGCTGGGCGAGTTCACCGACGTGCTGGCGCAAAGCGGGGCGCGGCCCTCCCAGGCCGCTCGCCTGTATGTGCGGGACCTGATCGCGCACAAGACCGAGCCCCGGCTAATGATGCCCAAATCGGGCAAGGGTGGCGGTCGCAACCGGACCAGCAAAAAGGTCGAACGCTATTCGGTGCACATCACCCCGGCCTTGGCGGGACGGCTGGCCAAGGCGGCGAAGGGTCGGCCCGCGAGCGCGCCGCTCCTGGTGCGGAGCAATGGCAAGACCTGGGGCGTCGATGGCAAGGGCGTCTCGGACGACTATCGCGACGACGTTGCCGAGGTCGTCAAGGCCATCGGGCTCGATCCGGACGAGGTCGGCATGTACGCCTTGCGCCATAGCAGCATCGTCCGCAACCTCTTGCTGAACGTCCCCATCCGGGTCGTCGCGGCAAGCCACAACACGAGCGTCGTGGAAATCGAGCGGACATATTCAAAGTTTATCACCGAACATTCCGGCAGCCTCTCGCGCCGCGCTCTGCTCGATCATCAGACCTCGCAGCCTGCCGATAACGTGCGCCCCATGGCTGCCTGATCGGCGCCTATACCCGGCGTGCGCGACGCCATCGGAAAGGACGGCCACGCGACGCTGCTGACCGTCGCCCTGATCGAAAAACTTCGAAATTGCGTCAAAGCAACGACTGAGGCGCGTACTCCCAAATGATGCGAACTTATGCGGCGAACCGATCCGCGGACCCGCTTCCGAGTTCGTCCAGCAATTTTTGCTCCCGCTCGATGCGGCTTCTGTAAAGTTCGCGCTCCCGCTCGCTTTTTGCGCCTGCGAGAAGGAGTCGGTAGTGCGCGATCACCTTCTCGCTGCCGCGTATGAGAAGTTCGCGGACGTCGCTCATGGCTCGGTCCCCAAAGTTGTGGAAGCCGGATTTTTCGGAAGTGTAAATGCGACGGGGAAAGTTTCGGCCGCAAGAGACCGCAGAGCGGTCTGTTCCTCGGCTAGGCGTCTCTCGATGAACTGGCGTTCGAGATCCGTTAGCCTCGTGCGTAGAAGGCGCCGATAGCGGTGGATGTTGGTGCGGTGCACACGAATGCGAGCGAGGTCTTCATCGAGCATCGTCGTCACTCCTGACGGTCGTCGTCGTCCTTTTTCGGTTGTTGAGAGCGGGAAGAGAACCTTCCCGCCGCAAAAAATATTCAAAGCGATTTCGGTGTCAAGAGGCGCCTATGCCGCGCTTCCAATTTCATTCGGCAAGGCTTTAGCCAGCGACTTCGTTACGAGAAAAATTTTCGGCCGGCCTCTTGAAACGGCTCTCCGTTTTTCTAACTCATTTTTCGCCGCGAGAGCGGTGTGCCGGGCGCCAGATCGGGCCCGGTGCGGGCGCCGGACCGGTGTCTTCGGACCCGCTCTGAAACCCTGTCTTGCGCTCCTTCGTATCCATCTTGCTCTTTGGAGGACGTGGTTATGAGGACTACCTTCGACTTCGCGCCCCTGTGGCGCTCCACCATCGGCTTCGACCACCTGGCGGACCTCGTCGACAGCACGCTGCGCCAGGCAAGCGAAGAGCACTATCCCCCGTACAACATCGAACGAACCAGCGAGGACCATTACCGGATCAGCCTCGCCGTCGCCGGGTTCGGCGCCGACGACATCGCCGTGACGGCCGAGCAGAACGCGCTCACCATCGAGGGCATGAAGCCCGAGAAGGCGGCCGGCGAATTCCTGTACCAGGGCATCGCCGCGCGTCCGTTCAAGCGCGTGTTCAACCTCGCCGACTACGTCCAGGTGAAAGAGGCCACCTTCCGCGACGGACTGCTGATCATCGATCTCGTCCGCGAGGTGCCCGAAGCCATGAAGCCGCGCCGGATCCAGATCGGAAGCGGCGCCTCTCCCACCTCGCAGATCGAGCAGAAGAAGGTGGCCTAACGCGAACGCGGCGTGCCCAAGCACGGCCGCGCTTTCTGGCGCATTCAATGAAGGAGAACAACCATGGCAATTCGTGATCTCGTTCCCTGGTCGAGGAACCAGGACCTCGCGCCCACGCGCGGGAACTACGATCCGTTCATGACGCTGCACCGCGAGATGAACCGTCTGTTCGACGACGCGTTTCGGGGCTTCGGCGCGCCCAGCCTGTCCCCGCTGATGGAGGGACGGTTCGGTTGGCCGAAACTTGAGATCAGCGACACCGACAAGGCGCTGACGATCTCGGCCGAACTGCCCGGGATGACGGAGAAGGACGTCCAGATCGAAATCGCGAAGGGCGTCCTGACCATCCGCGGCGAGAAGAAGGACGAGCGCAGTGGCGAAGGCAAACACTTCACCGAGCGCTACTACGGCGCCTTCGAGCGGCAGATCGCGTTGGAGGATGTCGAGGAGGACAAGGCCGAGGCCTCGTTCAAGAACGGCGTCCTGACCATCTCGCTGCCGAAATCGGAGAACCCACGGGCGGGCGTCAAGCGCATCGCCATCAATACCCAGTAACGAGGATCATCCCGGGCGGCGGCGTGCGCCGCCCGGGACATCCGCCAACACCATCCCGAAGAAAGGAGAGTAAGGGAGGCAACCGATGACCAACGCCAACACGAACACCGGCAAACCTAATCCGCTCTTTCACCCCGCCGCGCACTACGCATCTCCGGACGACGTCCTAAACGATAGGGAGCTCTCCGTACCGGAGAAGCGGATCATTCTGTCGTCTTGGGCGTCCGATATGTTCGCGGTCGAATCCAGTCCGACTCTGCGCGATATTCCCGGCATGGGATGCACCATCCGTCTCGCCGACATTCTCGCGGCGCTGCGTCGACTCGACGGTGATGACGACGATCCACCTCGCCCGGGTGGCGTCCCGATGCGGCTGCGGCGGCCTTGGGCCGCCGCGCAGTGAAGCCGCCGCTGAGGCTCTTAACCGTTCTGGCACCGATCTCGACGATCGAGTCGCTGGACGAGGACGGTCCGCGCAACCCGCCGGGCGGCAAGAGCGTCGCGCGGCGGCGTGAGCGAGGGGTCTGCAAGTGATTCCATGACTGACGTCACACAGTTGATTCCAGGTCTCTTCTATTGGGTCCTTGTGCGCTCAAGCACGAAAAATCCCGAGTGGCAGCCGGCGCGCTTCACCGGCGTTGCTTGCCAGAGCGCCTGCGCGAAGTGGGACTTCATCGGCTTCAATAGCGACGTCGGTCATCATTTCGTCGAGGTCGTCGACATCGGCCCAGAACTACGTTCTAAACGCTCTTGAGGAGCACCGCAGGGCTCGCTGTTGCGCGCATTGGAAAGCGCGCCAACCTGCTGCGCCTTCCAAATTGCTTTGAGTTCTGCTCGGTGGCGGTGAGAACACGAGGACCGCGTTAAGATGCCTAGGAAGCCTAGCGACAGCGCAGCTATCGATCCACTGCGCGGATTCCCTGTTTCTGTACCACCGCTGCGGCCCTGTCCTTTCTGCGGCGGCTCGCAGGTTTGGATCAACAGCGACATCGATCCGAAATTCGTAGTATGTAAGGAATGTTTGGCTTTCGGTCCCACTGCGCCGACCGTTAAGCAGGCTGCAGAGGGCTGGAACAAACGCACCCCGCCCCCTTAAAACGGATACAGGTTCTACTCGTCTCGGTCAGGAAGCGGGATGAGTTCGTAATGCTGCCGACCTAAGAACGTGTCCGGTGGCGGTTGCTTTAGCAACTTAACCGATCTTTCGGCCATTTCGCGGTATCTAATCCAAAGGTCGGCAGTTTCGGCCTCTACATCCACGGGTCGAAATATGCACATCCTCTGTTGCAGCATCGTCTCCCTCCGTACATTACGAACTGCAAAACGCTTTCCCGATAAATTTGTTCACGGCGGAACCGTCTGAGACGGCGACCCAACACCAATCATGAACGCGCGCGAGTCGACCTTTATCGCATGGCACATGACTTCCTATTGTTGCAACGAGCGGAGGACTTTTCTGATCGACAAGAGAGCAAAATCGTCGAATTGAAAAACCAATTCGCCGCTGTTGCGGCTTGTCCGCAACCCAACTATCGGCCTGCATGCGGCTTATCGCTCCCGGCGCTGAACAGCCTTTTCGAGGTCGCGCGTCAGCGTGCTGGCGCGGCGGAAAAGCATCCGCCGCAGAGCAAATGCGCGCTATGGTTCCCTCCGGAAACCTGCGCGATCAATGACCGCCAAGTGGCAGGAATTTTTTGATCCAAGTAAAAACTGATTGCCGCGAGATGCGAAAGCTCTCCTCGGGTGCCGATCCGCACGTGGCCAGTGCACGGCACCCCACGTAATGGAGGAAAGCATGCTTCGATGCCTTCTCACTGCTCTGGCGGCGGCGGCCTATCCCCGGACCATCGGGCTCGCTCAGGCGGGGCTTTTTCTGCGTTCTGCGGTGGCGCGCTTCACGCGAGCGCGGTGGCATTCCTTGCAGACCGTCATCGTTGCGTCCCGGAGGCCGGGGCGCACCTGCACATAGAAATCGCCGAGCGGCTTCTCCTGGCGGCACGCCTTGCAGACCTTGGTCCGGATAACCTGCGTGTTCATCCTGCTCACTTTCCAAACTTGCGTTTCGGCCAGCGGCTCAGCGGTCGCGGCTCGCCCCGATCCTTGGCCTGCAAGCGCGCCCGGAATTCCTCCTGGGCCTTCTCGATCCGACGCGTCTTTGCCATCTGCGGGATATCCCGCTCGCGCGTTTCGACGTTGTGCGCCTCGATCAGCATGGGCGTCAGGTTCCAGAACTCGTCCGAGCCGTCTTGCGCGTGGTAGAGCCCGTGGTCGAACCGAAACAGCGAAAGCACCTGGTCCTCGGTCATCTTCACCGCATCCTCGTGCGGAATGATCTTCACCAGCTCGCCGGTGCCGTCGTCGGTCAGCATCTCGCACAGCGTCGCCGCGAGCTTCGTCTTGAACGAGATATGGCCGCGCTTCCTCATCTCGACTGCAGCGGCCTCGGTGTTTCATAGATCGTCACCAGCTCGACCACGGCGAACTGTTCCTGGTACTGGCAGTCGGCGGCCAGGGCGTCGGCTAACTGCATGGCCTGGTCGGCCCAGTGCAGCTCGGCCACGATCTCGCCCCTGGTCAGATTGATGAGGCGGAAGGTCACTGCAGCCGCTCTTTGATCTGATCGGCGATCATCTGGCGCGTGTACGCCGCCCAATGGTCGAATTCGTCGACGGCATCCCTTGGGTTAACGAAGGGGACGGCAGTGAACACCGTGACCGTCATGCAGCCGATGATGTTATAGGCAACACCAGGGGTCACGCCGTCGATGAGGCTGAGCAGCACGTCCGCTGCAACGCGCCCGATATCAGCCTCCCGTTCGGCCTGCTCCTCGCTGCTCATGACGCTGCCGGTCCCATGATCTCGCGGAAATGCTCGCGGCAAACGTAGCTCGTCAGCGGATGCCTGATGGGCTGCGGGTCGTCGGCGAAGACCACTTCTTCGACCTTGTGCGCGGCGGGCTGGCCGCAGAAGCAGCGCTCGCCCTCGCGGCTGCCGGGATGCGCCGCCGATCGCTCGACCATGCCCAGCAGCCAGACCACCAGATTGGCGCGGTCGGGCAAGACCAGCTCGCTGCCGGGGTTCGCCTCGCGCCAGCGGCGGACCGCACGCATGTCGGCCTCCCACTGCAGATCGAAAATGTCCTGCAGCTCGGTTGCCTCTTCCTTGGCGGCGGCCAGCTCGGCGCGCAGCGTCTCGAGTTCGCTCTGGTTGGTCACTTCAGCACCTTCTGGATTTCGGACAGCGACTTTTCGATCTTGTCGGCCAAACCGAACAACCGCTGCGCTTCATCAAACGGTTGGCGCAGCGCTTTGATGTCGAGGAGAAGCTTTTCCGCCTGCATGATGTGATCGCGGATTTCCTCGTTGCCAACTTCGTCGCCAAAGTTTTCTTCTCGGATCACGCGCACCCAGGCGCGCGGCACCCCGAGATCGAGCGCTACCTTCTCGTCGGTCCAGCCGCGCCCGTAGCCGACCTTGCCGTCGATGTAGACATCGTTCAGCTTCTCGAAAATGATGCGCCGGTCCTCGCGCGTCATCACCCTGGCGTTCTCCTGCACGACCTGCAGCGGCGGCTCGATCTTGGTCACCACGGGCTTCTCCTCAGATTTCCGGATTGCTGCAAACTTCGCGGCGTTGAAGCATTTGGGGCAGCGATGGGCCGTTGCGGTCTTGCCGATGCGCCAGCCCTTCGCTTCCAGCTTGCGCGCGACGAACTGCCACTCAATGTTCTCATCCATGCCGCGACCGTTCGCCATCAAGTTCACCGGAAGCGGGACGGCCGCCTCGCAGCTGGGGGCTCCGCATCGAGCGATGATGCCCCGCACCAGTCGACCGTCTTCGCCATACGGCACCCTGGTGTGTTCGAACGCGGTCGAGACGACGTTACTCATCTTTTGCCCTCGCTGCCGGTAGGAGTCGGTCGATCACCGCGCCGATGATGGTCGACGGCTGGCCCTGACCGTCGCGGGTGATTGCGCTCGCCATGTTCTCGATCTGCGCGCCGTACTGCAGCGCGAGCGACAGCAGGACCGCACCGTCACGCGCGATAGCCTCGACGGCCTCGCCAGACTTGCCGCCCGAAATGAAGACCTCGCCGAGCGCGCCGTCCTCGTAGAAGCCGAGCGTGACGGCATAGCTGCGGTTGAGGCCACCGAAGCTGATGTCGAAGGTCTCGGCGCGGCGGCGCTGCGGCAAGGTGCGGCGGTCGGTCATCGCATGTATTCCCGGTGCTGCTCGTCGGTGCCCAGGTCGACGATATCGACCCAGCCGATGTCGGCGCGCTGGCGGAAAGCCGCCAGCTCAACCATCAGACTGGCCTCGGTGGCGTGCACCGTCATGATCGCGCACATGCCGCGCCGCTTCCCGTTGTCGGGGTCCTCGACGCCGTAAAATGCCGACACACGCCACATGCTCACGCCGCCTCGGCGATCTTCGGCTTGCGCACCCGGCGCTCGCTTTCGAGCGCACCAGAAACCTGGCGGATGCAGGAGATCAGGTCGTTAGCCTGCGCCTTGGTGGTGATCGCCGCAGTGATGTGCAATTCGAGCGCATCGTTCTCGGTCTTCAGCTGGATATCGGCCCCCTTGGGAATACGCATGGTCTTCTCCTTGTTTTGCCAGCACGCTGGCGTTGCTTAAGTCGCTTCGTGAAGGATGATGTGCATGACCTCGGTCAGCCGGGCCTGGTAGGCGATGCCGATCCGGCCAAGGCTGTCCGCGAACTGCTTGTCGTTCTTCAGCTCCATCAAGAAAGCCGTGATGGCGACGCGGACCGACATGCTCTGGCCTTCGGTCAGCGTGTGCCCGTCGATAGTGATCGTCGCCTCCATCACGACCGCTCCTTCTCGGTAAACAGCTCGGCCTGCGGCGCTTCAGCTGCCGCCATCGCGCGATAGTCCTCGCCAATCGCCACCATCAGGTCGATCTCACGCTTAGCCTGGGCCTCAGTCATGAAGCCGTCAGCGACGCGCCGCCGATAGACGTGCTTGCGGTAGCCGATCTCGCGCAGCACGCAGCGCAGCTTGTCGGTGGTGGTGATCATTACGTCCCCTCCAGCTCGCGCGCTCTGAGCCAGGCCTGGGCGCTCTCGACGGAGATCAGCACCCGCCGACCGGCGCGGAATTCCTTCGGGCCCTTGCCCTCGTCGCGCAGGTTGAAGTAGTGCCTCTCCGAGATGCGGAAGGCGCGGCAGAACTCGGAGACCGTGTAGGCAAGCTGAGTCATCGGCGCCTCCGACTTCTTGCGTGCTTTGGCTTTCGCTTTCGCGGCGGACATCATTAGTGCGCCCCCTTCCGACGATGCAGGTACGCGTTGATCTGTTTGATTTCGTCGGCGACGCACCGGTCGAACAGCCCGTGCATGTCCTGCTGATGCGGGGGCGAGAAGCAGGCGACGTACTCGGCGACCAGATAGGCCAGTGCCGCGCCTTCGCTGTCGCAATCCATATCGGCGCTGGCCAGGTGGAATGCCTCGATCAGCTTGCAGACGTTGTCGGCGATCATGTTTTCATCAACCGGCACGGCGGCACCTCCAGGACAGACGACGACCGATGTGGAAATTGCGGCGTCCGCGCTTGCCGCAGACCGGATCGCGGGCGCGCTGCACGGCGTGATTGGTGCCAGGGAGTGGGTTCGAACCACCGACGCGCGGATTTTCGATCCGCCGCTCTACCGACTGAGCTACCCCGGCATCGTGCGCGATGCGGCGCTCCCACATCGACTGGAAATCCTCATCATCGGCCAGGACCGGCGAGGCCAGCGCAGCCGCAAGGCACTGCAGGAGGGCGCGGCGCGCGATCATGCCCGAGCCCTCCGCTTGCGCTTGGTCTGGGGCGCGGGTCGTTGGCTCATATCCTCACCGCGCGACGGCGCTGTGCGAGACGCCGCCTCCGTAGCTCCACCGGACCCAAGGGCGTGACGATCCAGCAACTTGCGAACGCGATAGGCCTCGGCGAAGTGATCGCCCGCGTGGCAATGCGCGGTCTCGCTGCGGCAGTGCTCGCCGCAGCAGATTGCCTGCGCAATTTCGAGGTCGCTGGGTCGGTTCATGATCAGTGCTCGGTCTGGTCGGCGTCGGCGTGGCCGTTGCCGCGCGGCTGGGCCAGGAACATCGGCATGTCGCCGGTCTCGGCCATGAGCTGGGCGGCAGCGATGTCGCGCTCGTTGTCGTGGAATTTGCGAAGACCGAGCATCAGGCTGCCGCCGATCTGATCGAGCAGGCTCTTAATCGACTCGGCGCGGCGCATGAGGTTGTCGCGCTCGGCGTTCATCTCTCCGGCCTGGCGGCGCAGGGTCTCGTTCTCGAATTCGAGCATCGTCTTGTTGCTCTTCAGAATGGCATTCTCGGCGCGCAGCGACTGCAGCTCGGTCTCAAGCGAGGAAATTTCATTAGCGAGGTTCATGGTCTCTCCTTTCAGTTTTTCAGCAGCGTCCAGGCCATCACGGCGACGTAAATCAACACCACCCAGACAGCGAGATTGGCGAGCAGGATCAGCAGGCGAATGCGGCCGATGGTCATGTCGAGAGCTTCCTCCGGATTTGAGATCGGACCTGCGTCGGAAACCAACGGCTGACGACGCTGCCGCGATGGAGCAGAACAAGGGACCGTTTCCCATCGGGCCCGGTGAAGTGGATGCGCGTGTGCCTGCCGCCTTCCGAGACCCGGACGTTCGAGCCGCCTGCTTCGTGGACGGCGGCAATCGCATCGCGCACCACCTTGCGCATCACTCGGACTTCTCGGTGAGGACGCGGCGGATGAAGGCTTCGTGCCGTTCGCAGGCGCGGATGACCGCGCTGTGATCGATATCGAAGGTGCGCGCGATCTGATGATAGCTCGCGCCGGTCACGACCTTCGTGAAGGCCATGATCTTCTGGCGCGTGGCGAGAACATCGCGATTGGGTCTTGTCCGCAGATCAGCGACGGTGACGCCGAACACCTGCGCGCCGACCGTGCACGCGATGGTGCAATGGTTGAGATAAGGGCGCGCCGCGCTGATGGCTTTGAACTCGGCGAGCATCTTGCGATATCGGGCAGCATCAGTCGCCGCGAGCGACACCGCGAACGAGGTGTGCTGCCGCATGCACTCGTTCGCCATGAAAAGATTGTCCATTGCCATCACTCCCGTTTACGCATCACCGGTCGGTCGATCACCCGCAGGCTCGGTCGTAGCTGCGGAAGAAGGTGCTTCGGCTTCGGTTTTCGGCTTGGGCTTCGACGCGTGCGCGGCGGCATGCGCGTCGATGGCGGCGATTGCTGCCTGGCCAACGGGAGGGGCCGTGCCGCTCAAGCGCTGCGCCAGGCGCGGCGAAACGTCCTTTGCGATGTCGGATGCGACGGTAAAGCCCGCGTCCTCCATCTCGTCGCGGCCATACATGCCAGCGATGATGTCGGGGCAGTACATCCGCGCCCAGTCGCGGCTCATATTGTAGAAAAGCTGCAGATCGGGCTTCTTGTCCCAGAGCGGCGAGCCCTTAACCTTGCCCTTGTCGTTGTGGCCAGGATGCAGCTTGCCGAGCGTGAACTGGTCGGCATCGGCATCGACCGGCGGAAAATAGCGCGGCTCCTTCTCGCCCTTGAAGGTTGCCCAGACGCGGCAGCGACGCTTGTCACCTTCGCCTTCATAGGCGACCTGGAGGCGCGTGGTGATCGGGGCGCGTTGCTCGATGATCGCGTGAAAGAACTGGGACTCGTAAGCGACGCGCTCGACCTTCTGGCCGTTCACATACTGCTCGACGGTGTACGTCCAGCTCGCGAGCGAGAGCGGCGAGATGTCCAGCTCCTGCGCCTTCATGCAGATGCCGAACATGCCGCCGACATTGCCCTGGAGCCACGGCGGGATCATCGGACCGGCCGCGGACAGCAGCTTGGCCGCATCGACCATGTCGCGCAGGTTGGCGTAATCGACGCCGCCGCCCTTGAACAGCGTGACGGCTTCCGTGCGTTCGCTGACCACCTTTTCGGCATTGCCTTCCGCAAGATCGCGGCGGGTCACGCGCTCGGGCTGCGCCTGCTGCTGGGACGGCGGCGTGTGCGGGGCTTCGGTGCTGACGGTCGTATCGGTCATCACGCAGCCTCCCGCAGCTCAAATTTGATGCGGTCGTCGACCGACTTGCGATACCAGTCGGGCAGATCGACGTACTCGGCATCGGGGCGATCGTCGCCAGGGCCAGGCCACACGCCACTGCGGTAGCAGTCCCAGAACATCTTCGCGGCCAGCTCATTGAGCGCGTCACCGCGCGCCAGGTCCTCGTCCTTCAGCGTCTGGGCGCGCACGCAATGCGGCGACTTGCTCTCGACCCAAAGCAGCGTGAACGAGGTTGCGGGAATGCCGAGAGCGCGGGCACCTTCCAGCACCATCGCGCCCTGCTGGTGGTAGCCGCCGTCGATGATCGAGCGCTGCGTCTCCTGGTAGAGCACGCCCCGCCCGGTGGTCTTCAGATCTGCGAAGTCGCCGCTGTCGTTCGGCATCTGGTCAGGGCGAGCCTTCTTCCAGAAGCCGCGCGGGTCGCGCCAGATCAGCGAGCGCTCCGGTGCGCCGTTGAGCATGCCCTGCTGCACCAGCGGAAACTGACCGAGCGAGATGATCATGGCCTTCGCCTTCTCGGCCATCTCGGGCGTCAGGATGTACTTCCCAGCGGCGGCCTGGGCGGCCTTCCACTCGCGCCATTCCTTGCGGTTGCCCTGGTAGGCAACGCCGCCGACCGTTGCGGGCCGCAGCACGCAGTCGTGCTCGAACGGCTCGCCAGCGACCGCGCTGTGCAGGAAGCGGCCGAGCGACATCGCTTCGTTCTGCTCCTCGTCGGGCGAGTAAGCCGGATTGAGCTGCGATTTGTCGAAGGCGTGCTTAGGAGACTTGTTGATGATCGTCCGAAACATGGACGACGAGACGCTGACCTCGACGCACAGATCAGAGCGGTGATAATCGGCGAGCGGGATGCCACGATAAATCCCAGGCGTGGCGATCTGGTTTCCGTCCCACTGGATCGACTGCATGACGACACGAACCTCCGGCGCAAAGCAGCAACGACCTTGGCGCGAGCCAAAGGCGTGAAAGTGCGATGATTTGGAAGCGGGTCACCTGCTGCACGGCAGGTGATGACACCGTGGTTTCGAGATCATGAGGGGCGATGTTGATTTGGTGCTCTTTGCGCCCGCCTGATGTGATCGATTGTCAATGCGGCTTATTGCACTGTCAACAGCGCGACGAGGTGCAGACCCGGAAAGTTTGATGCAGCGTGTTGCAACGATTAACAGCGGCGCACCACAGAGTCATCGCCGCTCATCGTTGCTTCCTTCAAGTTGAGCCAGACCCGTTATTTTTAGGTGTGCGCAAATTTCTTCGTGACACGAGGCATCATCAGGGATGATGAATTGCGGATGCGGTTCAGCGTCTGGGATAAGCCCGAGTCCGAACAGGTTCTTCGCGCGATGTGGATGCAAGGTGCTTCAGCGGCGTTGATCGCGGATGAGCTGCACACCTCGCGGAATTCCGTCATCGGCAAGGTGCATCGCCTCGGGCTGTCGCGCACCCAGCGCAAACCGAAGATGGCGAAACAGCCGGCCAGGTCCAACGTCGTGCCGCTGCCCCGGAAGAAGAAGCCGGTGGCGCGTCCCGGCGAGCCGGTGCCATTCCTCAAGCTGAAATGGTTTCACTGCCGCGCCGTGCTCGATCAGCGCGGCAAGGACGGGCTCGCGCTGTGCTGCGGCCAGACCAAGAGCTTCGGCTCGCCCTGGTGCGACAAGCATCGGCGCGCGTTCACCGCTGCCAAGCCAGGAGGTCCCCATTAGTCGCGCGGCCCGGTGATCCTCCCGCTTCACCGTGGCCCCGCAAAAAGCAAAGGGACACCGATGGCGAAAGCAGCGAATACGACGAACGATTTCGAACCCGAAGTCGTGCAGGAACTCCTGGGAAAGATCGACGGCTACCACGCCGACCTGGCGAGCGAGCGCGGCACGTTTATGAAGACGTGCCGCAGCATCCGCGAGAGCATCAGCAACGTCTACACCGAGGCCAAGGCGCGCGGCATCCCGGAGAAGGAGCTGCGCTCGCTGGTCCGTATTCGGCTCAACGAGGCGAAGAACCGCAAGATTTACGAGGAGCTGGAGGCCGACCAGCAGCTGACGCTATCGATGCTGGCGACCGCCGAAGGCGTCAAGGACCTGCCGCTGTGGCGGGCTGCCGCCATGATGGGTGATGCAAGCGCGACCGCTCACTAACGGGGGCGGTCAATGCACAGTATCGTTGCAGGTCCTCACGCGACTGAGGTCGCACTCTTTCCGTCCGCGCAGAAGGCGCTCGCTGATCTCGATCACCTGGCGGCCGAGATTAGGAACGCCCCCTCCATCGATATCGTGGAGGCGGCTGCGAATGCGGCTGCTGGCTACCAGCGCATGTTCAAGCCGGTTAAGGCCGTGGCCGACCGCGCTGGCGAGGTGTGGGTCGAGGCCGAGGTCAAGATCGGCGAGGAGCGGAAGAAGGTCGGCAAGGCGAAGGGTGGCGATCCGTACAAGAAAAAGCCGACTGCTAGTACCGGGACCACATCGGCCCCGGTACTCCCCACCACCGCATCACTCGGCGTCGACAAGAAGCGCCTGCGGCGTGCTGAAAAGCTCGCCGACCTGGGCGAAGACGAGCGCGCCGCATTGACGGCAGAGCTTAAGGCGGCTGACAAAGCAGTCACGCCCGCCGCGCTGCTCGCGGCTTCGCGCAAAAACGCGAAGGCCGAAAAGCGCCAGGCGGCGTTGACGGCGGTCTTTTCCGAGACCGGCCCGTTCGATGTCGTCGTGATCGATCCGCCCTGGCCCATGCAGAAGATCGACCGCGACGAGCGGCCGAACCAGGACGCCTTTGACTATGACGTGATGACGCTGGAGCAGATCGAGGCCTTTTGGCCCAGCGAGATCGCATCGCACCTGAAGGGCGACTGCCACGTCCTTTGCTGGACCACCGAAAAGTTCCTGCCCGCAACGCTGGCGCTGCTCGAAAAATGGGACCTGCGTTACGTCTTGACGATGGTCTGGCACAAGCCTGGCGGTTTCCAGCCGCACGACCTGCCGCAGTACAACGCCGAGTTCATCGTCTATGCCCGCAAGGGCACGCCGGTCTTCACCGACACGAAGGACTTCAACGTCTGCAACTCGTGGCCGCGCCGCGAGCACTCGCGCAAACCAACGGAATTCTATGAGCTGATCGCGCGAGTGACCGGAGGTTCGCGGCTCGACGTGTTCGCTCGCGAGGCGCACCCCGGCTTTGCCCAGTTCGGCAAGGAGATCTCCAAATTCCCGGAGGTCGCGGATGCCGTATGAAACTGACCGGCAGACATCGGATCGCTTCTTGCCCGAGGTCAAGCGGCTGGTCTCGCCTTACCTGCTCGATGCGACTCCCGACTTCATCGACCAGAGGCAGGCCGCCGATCTGATGACAGTGCTCGGGCGCGATATTCGCATCGGCGTCCGTGTTCGCGCCTTTGGCTATGCCGAGCGGTACCCGCATCAGTTCACCCTGCGGTGTCAGCGCGACAGCGGCACGGAAACCGAGCTGTCGAAGATCATCAACGGCTGGGGTGATTGGTTCTTCTATGGGCATGCGGCGAGCCCCGAGGGGTTGGAGATATCGCCCTGGTGGCTGATCGATCTCGCGGCATTTCGCGCCGCGCTGATCCGCGAGGCCCGCAACGGCAGCGCGCTGCGCATGGGCGACGGCAGCAACGGGGATGGTACGCACTTCAAATGGTTTGATGTCCGGTCGTTCCCGCCGCATCCGCCGCTCTTGATCGCGTCGAGCGAGGTCTATTTCGCATGACCTACGCGCCCCGCATCCTGGCCCTCGATCTTGCCGCCCGCACCGGCTGGGCGCTCGGTTATCCGAGCGATGAAGCGCCCCGGTCGGGATCGTTCCGCCTTGCGCGCGAGGGCGCGAGCATGGGCGCGCTGTTCTCTGCGTGCCGTCAGTTGCTCGACGATCTGCTCAACATCGAGCCTGACATCAAGCTGATCGTCTTCGAAGCGCCGATGACGCCGCAGCAGATGGCTGGCCGCACGACCGCCGACATTATGCGGCGGCTGAGCGGCCTCTGCGCGGTGGTCGAGGAGCTGGCCTGCACGCGCGGCGGCTATGACGTGCGAGAGGCGCGCGTGTCGGATGTGCGCGCCCACTTCATCGGATCGAACCGGCACAAGCGCGACCAGGCCAAGGCGCTGACGATCAGCGCCTGCCATCGGCTCAGCTGGGCCCCGGCCGACGACAACGCCGCCGACGCGCTCGCGCTTTGGCACTACCAGGCCTCGATTCTCGACCCGCAACTCGCAGTGCAGACCTCGCCGCTGTTTCGACGGCGGGTCGCGACGGCAACGATGGGAGCATGACATGGCGCGCATCCGGACCATCAAACCGGAATTTCCGCAGTCGGAAACCATCGGCAAGCTGTCGCGGGAAGCGCGCCTGCTTTTCATCGAGCTTTGGACGATCTGCGACGATGAAGGCAGGACTCGCGCAGCCTCGCGAATGCTCGCGAGCCTTCTCTACCCATACGACGAGGACGCTCCGAGCCTCATCGAGGGCTGGCTGATTGAGCTTGAACGTCATGATTGCATCGTCCGTTACGTGGTTGAGGGTTCGACTTACCTCCAGGTCAATAACTGGTTGAAGCATCAGAAGATTGACCGGCCGGGGAAATCGAAGCTGCCGGTTGTCAGCGAGGGTTCGCGATTGCTCGCGAATGATCGCGAGGATGCATCGACGGACCTAGGACCTAGGACCATAGGACCTAGGACCGTAGGACCTAGGACCAATGCCGCGCCTGTCGGCGCGACGCGCGATGCGCGCCCTGGTGAGCTTGATCTCGGCCAGGCCGAGGCAGCGAAGCCGACCAAACCGCAGCGACCAGATCCCGAAACCGAGCTGTTTCGCCGAGGCCGGGAGGTCCTCGGCAACAGCGCAGGCGGTGTGATCTCCCAGCTGCTCAAGGCCAAGGGCAAACCCGAGCTTGCACGAGCGGCGGTGGAGGTCGCCGCGACCAAGGAAAATCCCCGCGAGTACATCGGCGCGATCATTCGCGGGAAGGCCGAAGAGGACACACCGAGAGGAGCAATCCTGTGAACCAGCGCCTGCGTCTCAACGAGGTTCTTCGCATGCTGGCGAGCGTCGGCTGCGATCCGCGATCGTTCACCGGGTCGAAGGCATTCCGCTGCCCTGCGTGCTCGCACCAGCGCCGCAAGAAGTTCTACCGCTGCCTGTCCATCCGGTCCGACCCGGATGGTTTTTTCTTCCGCTGTTTTCACTGCGACGACTTCAAGGGGAGCTACCGGTATGAACACGCTCGCGCCGACGACCGCCGCGTTCTTCGAAGCAAGGGGGATATCGCCCGAAACAGCTACGCGGTTCGAAGTTTATACGGGAGCCCTCACCGGTGAGAAGCCCGACCGGCGCGTGGTCCCGAACCCGCACGGCAGCATCGTGGTCTATCCGTTCCTGGAGCACGGGGTGGTCGTGAACGAGAAATATCGCGCCGAGCGCAATGGCGAGAAGCTGTTCTGGCATCGCAAGGGCGGCAAGCGGACGTTCTGGAACGCCGATGCCCTCGACGATCCCGCGCTTGAGACCGGCACGCAGCCGCTGGTCATCACCGAGGGCATCGAGGACGGCATGGTCGCCATCGAGGGCGGCTGGCCGCTCACCGTGTCGGTGCCCGATGGCGCGCCGCCCGTGCCGAAGGATGGCAGGCCGCTGCCGCCGCTCGATCCGCAGACTGAGCCGAACGGCAAGTTCGAATTCCTGTGGCTCAACCGCGACCGCCTGGGTCGCGTGAAGCGGATCATCCTGGCGGTCGATGACGACGGCCCTGGGCAGCGGCTCGCCGCCGAGCTGGTGCGGCGCGTCGGTGCCTGGCGCTGCCAGTTCGTGGTCTATCCGTCCGGCTGCAAGGACCTGAACGACGTGCGGCGCAAGCTGGGCTCCGAAGCCGTGAGCGCGGTTCTGCGCGATGCCAAGCAGTACCCGGTGCGCGGCCTCTATCGGCTGTCCGAGTATCCCAACCTGCCGACGCTGGTGCCGGTCTCCTGCGGTTGGCCGATCTTCGACGGCTTGCCTGGCAACGGCTGGATGAAGCTTTTCCCCGGCGAGTTCATGATCGTCACCGGCATCCCGAGCCACGGCAAATCGACCTGGATTTTGAACCTGCTGTTCAAGCTCGCGCTGCTTCACGGCTGGCGGGCCGCGATTTTCTCGCCTGAGATGCCGACCGTGCCGTACCTGCGCGACAAGCTTCGCAAGATTGTCTCGGGCAGTGACGCAGCGGACCCGGCGACCGACGCCTTCATCGAGCGCAATTTCGTGTTCCTCGACAACGACCCCAACGACGAGGAAGAGGACGACATCACGCTGGAATGGATCGTCGAGAAGGCGCGCGATGCGGTCCTGCGCGATGGCATCCGCGTCCTGGTGATCGATCCCTGGAATGAGATCGAGCACGCGCGCAAGCGGGAGGAGTCCACGCACGAGTACATCGGCCGCGCCATCCGCATGCTGAAGCGGTTCGGTCGGCGGTACGAGGTCGCGGTGATCGTGCTCGCCCATCCGACGAAGGACGTTTACGAGCGCGGCAAGCTGCGGACGGCGACGCTGTATGACATCGACGGCTCGGCGCACTGGTTCAACAAACCCGACCATGGGCTGGTCATCGAGCGTGATCCTGTCAAGGCCGAGACGACGGTGCACATCTCCAAGGTCCGTTTTGAGCAGACCGGCTATCGCGGCGCGATCCGGATGAGCTTCGATCCCGAAACGCAACAGTTCAGTCAACTTCAGGAAACCCAAGGGGAGCTGACCTATGAGTGACGTGCTGCCGATCCGGCGCGAGCCGATGAAGTTCTATCCGCTGGAGGACGTGGTGCTGGATGACGACGACGCACCATCGATCTGGGACGGGCCGCACGTCGGCAAGCGGCTGTCCGAGGCGATGCAGACGCTGCGGCAGTTGCCGATGCCTGGCGTCTGCGGCTACCGGCCTGGCTGGCCGCCTTACGTCTACGAGTTCGACGACCTGGTCGAGCAGCACAAGCAGGGCGAGCTGGAGCGGACCCAGCAGCTGCAGAACCGCACCAGGCTGCTGCCGTCCCTTCGCGATATCTCGCGCATGGAGGCGGCGATCTGCTGGCCCGCCCAGTACCTGGGGCGGCTCGTGCATCTCGTCCTGGCTGTGAATGCCGTGGCGCTGGCGCACGCCCTGGAGCGCGACGCTGGATGGGTCGCGGCCAAGCGCGGTGGCTATGCCGACACTTGGCGGCAGCGCCACGACCATGGCTGCGAGATAATCGCTCGCGCATTGCGCAACGAGCTGGTGCCAGTGTTCTGAGAGTGCGCGAATGGAATTTGAAATCCCGCACGGCGCGGCGCGCGAATATCTGATCATCTTCGGCGTGGCGGCGGTCTACATCGGCACCAGCCCGATTGGCGAGCCGTGCATCGTCGGCGCAACCCGCGATCTCAATCTGACTTTGCGCGGAATGCAGCGGAAATGGGTTCGGTCGGAAATCTCGTGCGCCTACTGGGTGAAGGACCGCGATATAGCCGACGCAATCGCTGCCGAGGTCAGCGACGCGCTACCGCACGACCAGGAAGATCGGCTCGCGGTGCGGGCCGAGACAGCCGCGCGGCAGATCGAGGCGGTCGCTCGCGACTGGCATATCTCGCTGACAAATCACGATGCAGCGATGGCGCGCGTGAAGTCGGCCGTCAGGCACGTCCAGGAGGTGATCGATGCGGCGAATGCGACCGGCGAGCTTGCCTGGTTCAACAGTGCCTATCGGGCCTGGCGTCTCGACGCGAAAAAGATTGGCACGGGGATGAGCTACGCTGAAGCGCGAGCGCGGCTGCGCAAGGCCGTCACCAAACGGCTGATTACGTTAGACGTTCTCGATTGCAGCGAAGCCCTGCTGCCTGATGTTTTCCCGCTGCTGAAGGAAAACGCTTGAATAAAATTTACGTTGACGCTGCGAAAAATCGGGTCCATTCATCGCGCGACGGCGAGCGGGCCTATCGGTTGCCCGAATGACAATCAACCAGCAGCAGAGGCGCAGAGAGTTGGAGAAGCAGGCGACTGCGCTCCTTCGCGGAGAGCGGCTTGCACCCGCTGGACCAATTGGATTGATCGGAAAGCTGAAGCGCCGCGAGGCGGATAGCAATCTCGTCAAGCGTAACCGTCGCGAGACCGTGGTCGAGCTTCGCTTCCTCTACCAGAAGCTCTCGAAAGCAGCGCGCCATAACCTGGCCAGTCGCTTCAAACAGCAGCGCATCCTCGATCCGACGCTCGACTGGAATGAATGGCTCGCCAGAAATTTACGTTGACGGCTGAGTCCGGGCCTGCGTTTGATCGCAGCACAGCTCGATGCCAGAGCCCAGCGCTCTCGGGTCGAGTCCGTGGTTTCATCTAGCACAGAGACTTGGATCAACCGGCTCCGGTTAAGGACGCCGGTTGTTTTTTCATACCGAGGATTCGACTCCCCCTGGTACTAGAGGCCGTAATGGGCCCTGCTCCGAAAGCGAGGGGCGATGATAGTGGCTGTCCCGGCTAGATGATGAAACAGGGTCACGACGTTGAGTCGGCGCGCACTCGTAAATCTTCGTCAAGGTCCGCTTCGTTCCGATACGGACCGTTTTTGTGACGAGCAGCAAATTACGCGGAGGGCCAAGGGTGGCTCTCGCCGACGTGTCCTGCGACAGGGGACGAGCGGGTCGGAACCACCGCCATTGCCTTAGCTAATGGGGGGGCTCTAACCTTGGTGCTAGAAATTTGACGCGTTCAAATCGACCTCTGAAAATCGTCTGAGCATCTCTCTTTACCTCGAACTCAAGCGTCTCTTTCTGAACTTGAAGAGCTTGAGCACGAGACTTCCACTCCGTCGCTTCGCTGGCGATGTATTTCCTGGCTTCGGCATCTGTTTTGATTGATTGACCGCCTTTTGGAGCGCCACTTCCGAGATAATCCAACGCGTCTGCTATCTTTGATCCTGCTGATGTTGCAATCTGAAGCCCATCTAGAATCATCAAAGCCTCTTGTGCACGGTTAGCGCGACTAAGTGCTGCATCTCTTTCCTCATTTATCTTGTTCATTCGCTCGAGAGCGTTCGACGCGGAGATCTGAAGCTGCCGTGCGGCGCTCCGAAGCTCATGAGTATTCGCCCGGGCCTCTGCCTCCTTAGCGAAATCCCGCAAGGCGGAGTAGTGCGTTATCTGCGCGAGCGCTGAATCCCGCATCAATTGAGCTTTGATGGCAATTCCAGTATTTACAGTCTCCAGGTAATCAACCTTTCGCTTGAACAACTCTAGCTTCTTTGCCTTTGCGAAATTGATAGATTGCTTGGGCCAGCCCCCACGTCCGGGCGAAATCCACCATAATGCGCTTTCACTGTTTGAAACTGAAACTGGTTTTCCCCAAGGTGCGACGCTGGGGTTACCCAAGGCCCACGCCTCCCCGGGCGTGCGTCCAGCTCCGACGATTCTCACACTATGAACTTCGTGTGTTGGAATGAACGAAGGCTGTTGGGCGGGTGAGGCAAGCACTAGAAGCTCAATTAACAAGCCGCGAGTTCCGAGCAATGGATAAGCTGCCTCAACGTCTGGCCAGAGCTCTTGCAGCTTCTGACTCGCGGAGGCATCGATGTTCCTGCGCATTAGTTCGATTTGTTGGGAGGTGACGCCTTCTTGGATACCTGCACCGATAGTTGATCCTCCGGCTTGTGCGTGCGCGTAGGAAACGAAGCCGAAACCAGCTTCCAAGAGGATGGCCGCTATGAGTGGTCCTGATTTCATACAGGTAATGCCGCCATCATCTTTTTCGCTTCGTTTTGTGTGGTTGCGATTAGCTCGTACACCTGCTGTAGATAGTAAATTCGAGCTGATAGATCGTTCAGACGGGCAATAAGACCCTCAGACCGAACGTCGCCGAACAGCATGGAATTGCTCTTATCAATTCGAGCTTTCATCCATGCTTTTGCCCTGACCAAGGCATCACTACCGTAGGCGTAGGGCAGAACATGGTCAATTGGTGGCTGTCCGTCCTGCTGTACCTCGGGCATTCCATCTATATTGAGGGGGTGTGAACGTACCCAGCCTACGTCGCTCCCAGGACAGCCGTCAGGCGCGGATACACCAAACCAGTCTGGTATGTTCACTGATGGAGTGGGTTTTGCGAACCCGGTCGGTTCTGCCGGCGACGCCGATTGCAGTAGATCGGCTCTCAGTCCAAGGATCGGAAACCCACCCGAGCGCAAATAGGTGAACTTCCCAATGACGGTCGACTGCACAGTTTGCTTGAAGCCGACATAGGGCGAACGTTTTGTGAAAGACCCATCAACGAAATAGCGACAGTCACTGGCTCGGAATGTCAATTCGCGCTGATCAAAGAAGGAGCTTCGCGTAAAGCCTGCGAGTTTCGGAAACTCAGCTTTCTCTATCTCGCCGAGGAGTTCTTGTCGTTCTGAAATAAGTTTCGGGATCCACCAAGCAACAGAATTTCTCTTCTCATTTGAGAGAATGGTGCTGTGCCACTCGATATGTGATTGCAGAACATCCCTAAGCTGCTCGGGCGACACGATGGCTAACATGTTCACATGCGATCCCAAAACCACTGGCGCCATCAAAGCGATTTCTGGGTTCGCAGGGTGACTGTTCAGGAAGAGTGTGTAGATATTCGCCGTTGTTTGATGCGAAATTAATTTCACCCAATCCTTGCTGGCAAGCTGGAGAAATTTCTGCCGCGTATCGATCTTGTGCTTTGACCAAGCTTCGAAATCTCCCCTGATCACGCTAAGATCGTGCCTGGCGAATGCTTCATCCATTATTTCTGGAAGCTTATATTGTATCTGAACGATCGCTTCGGCGAGCTTAGAAAGGGCATTCTCAACGTTTGCAAGTTGTTGAACTATTATGTCCAGCTTTGCATCCATTGCATTCAGCATAGTGCCAAGTCCGTTCGGTCTAGCAACAAAGAACGAAATCACTTGCAGGCTGCCCGAAGCTGCATTCAGGGCTGCAATAAAACCAGCATTCGCCTCGGATACTAGGAAAAGGGGACCCAAAGCCGCACCAATGGCAGCGGAAGCAGCAGATCCAAGTGCCCCCCTTAGCAATGATCGACGGGAAGGTGCGCCAACTGAGCTGTACTTCAAATCTTTTGCCATTGTCATGATCGCGTCGATAGCGGCACGTCATAATTCCGCGTGGCTTGTGAATGCATAATTATATCAAGTCCCGCCGGAGCTTTGAATATCCCCAAGGTCATTCGCGACTGGGGCGGGCCGCCAGCAAGCCCGGCCATGTCCGCTGTGCCCGGATGGCGACCAAATTCCGCATCGCAGCGAAATGACGGGATGGGCCAAATTGCGTCCTCCCGGTATCGGCGATCTCGAGCTTAACGAAGAGCCGGGCACGACTCTAGTTTCAAACCACTCGCGACTTCTGTGAACAGGTCGGCGCACGCATTATCCAAAGCCTTCTGCGTTAAGCCCAAGGCGCCGATAAGTTTGGCGCCACGCAGGTCGGCACCGCGCAGACTAGTCTCAGGTCCCTCCAAGTTAGCGCCTCGCAGCTTGGCGTACTGCAGGTTTGCGCCTCGCAAATTTACGCTCCACATAAAAGCGTCCGTCAGGTCGGCGCCGCTCAAGTCGGCGCCGCTCAGGTTAGCACCGCTCAAGTTGACTCCCGTCAGATTCGCGCCGCTAAGATTGGCGCCGCGCAGATCCGCACCGCTCAAGTTGCTGACGGGGAGGTAGGCGTCGCGCAGATTAGCGTATGCCAGGTTGGCTTTTCGGAGGTTTTCTTTAGCTAGCCAACGACCTGACAGATCTGCACGAACCAGATCGAAATGACGCTCCGGGCTCACGAAAAGAGTTATGACACCTACCGACACTGCCGCGCTTGCACTCAGCAAACCCTTTGATCGCCAAGAGAGCCGAGGGAACGGTAGCGCCGCATGGCTGACGATAACCGCCACGGCTACGCTCAGCAGAACCGAGCCCCAAGCAGCGAACACTGCGGCCTTCCAGGCGAAGAGCAAGATGGTCACTGGAAGCAATAAGTAAAAGATTAGACAGGCGAAGAGCCGTATCAACGGGTTCTGGAGCGGTAGCAAGGTCGGTGGACGCGCCCCCGGCAGTGGCCGCGCTAGTCGATCGAGCCTTTCGCTGTGCTCGACGTACATCTGAAGATAAATCCTGAGCATAATCAGGATCGCCGGGCCCAGCAGCATAAACCCGAAGAACGACACCGGGCCAGCAAAGGGAACTTTTATCTGTTCGTTGCCGCCCAAGAGGGCGCTGTCCGGGGTCAATAAGGAGAGAAGACAAAACGCGGTCGTACCAAGGAATGTCAGCCCAACTCGACTGACTTGCGCGGCGGTCTCGTCCATTGCTTTGCTGATGAAGTCAGGTGAAAGCTTGCGAAGACCTCTAGCGCGACTTGTCGAGCGGGGTTTGATCGAATTATTGAAAATGCGCGCCGCTACTGATCTCAGTTTGGCGCCCCTCGATAGAATGAAGTTGGGTACGCGTCGCGAGTCCATCGGTTTCGTTCCATTCGCGACGTCAGAACGGCTTGTGATCACCTAATAGGAGTTGTATCTCGCGGCTGCGAGCACAGCCCCTTCGCCCATTCGGTCAACAACGCGCTCGAACCGTATCACTTTGTTCGCACCGTGTACGAGTTTTCACGACCTTTGCCGTATTGGGAGAAAGGGAGCGCGTGACAGCGCCGCTCGTGAGAAAATCCGACATGGTCAGACAGCTCGCCAACAACGTCGTTGAGAGCCTGCGCGGCCAGCCGCTCGCCCTAGTGCTTGTCCTGGTCAACGTCATCGTGCTGGCGGGCTTCGCTTTCACGCTGCACGAGGTTGGCAAATCAATCGCACGCAAGGACGCGATGCTGCAAAGCTGCATCGAGAAGCGCTGAACAGAGAAAGGCCCCGGCTTGCACCAGGGCCTTTCGAGAACTAGGACAAGCATGAACTTGGACTGATTGGGCGCCAGAACGCCGTCGATGAATTTAATCCGAACCGAGGCGGAGGAGCTGTAGATCTCGGCTTAGCCGGCCAATGATCAAATAGATGACTGTTTCTTCATGTGCAGGTAGTCGGGGTTGAAGTCAGCTAACTCCTGCAATTCTCGCCATTTCAGAACCACCAGTTCGCCATCGCGAAAATCCATAGTCCCCGAGGCACGCAACTGTTGAAGCGTCCGATTGACCGTGGCGATTGCCATGGCGAGCGTCTCCCCGAGTTGGACCAGGGTTAGCGGGATCGAGCACCTATTTCCCTGGTTCAGCCGGGAGACGCGGGCGCGATAGAACAGTTCGCAAAAGAGGTGGGCCATTCGGGCCTGCATTGGTCGCGCGCTGTTGTTTGTGATGGCTTCCCGGAAGATCGCTGCATCCAGCAGCGTTTCCCTCCAGATCGCGATGCCTAGAGAGGGACGTCGTTGGAAGGCCCGCAATATCTGCCTGTGCGGTATAAAGGCGACGGTCGCAGGGCCGAGCGCGCAGAGCCCGTGGTCCATTCTTTCGATGAAGAGTCCCTGTGCGTCAGGAAGATCGCCGGACATATGGAACGAAAGGTATTGTCGGCGCCCGCCTTGCAGCAGGTGATAGCGGCCCACCATCCCGGATACGACCAAAACCGCAACTTCCGGACGGTCTCCCTGACGAATGAAATCCTCATCAGGCGCAAGATCTCGGGTGCTAATCGAAAACTTGCCAATTTCCGCGACGTCTTCATCCGGAAGGCGGGAGTGCTCCTTCAGATTACGTATTAGAGTTTCGTGGGGCCGGTCCAAAGGGGCTATCCGAAAAATTTCGAGGCAGCATCATTTGATACGCCGGCGAAGCTTTGCCCGAGTAAACTCGATTTGTTGCCCAAGGTTTCCAACGAGGATTGAGGCACTTCCGGGCAGAACTTGGAACATTCTAGTGGAGCGCGAGCGATCCGCTCGCACATCTGCGCCGGGAGATGATCTAAATGAAAAACACTTCTGCCCTTGCGCAAGTGCTAGATCGACTGCATTTCACGCGAAACCGTAATCGGCCGAACCCTCCAACAACAGGAGCGATGTCGGATCGCGAGTTAGGTCTTGCAATCCGTGAGGTGAAGCGCAGGGCGTTCGCTGAACGGGCAGAGTGGATGCGAGCATTAGCTGATGAGGAACTTCGGCAAATTCGGCACTCCCTGAATAAGGAAGAGGCATGCATTGCCGAACAACTCGAAATGGCAGGCAAGGCTATCAAACTGCTGCACGATCCTTTGCCGGACACATTCCTGGGCCGCAAGACCCAAGAACCCTTTTCCAGCGAGGACAAAGATTGATGCCGTCTCTGTTTGCAGATGCCAGCTCCACGAAAGGCATTTCGGTACATTTTTGCACGAGTTGCACGAGCACTGGCGAGGAACGCGCGATAAACATCCTCCGCGAATTGCATGCAGCCGAGAACGAGTTGGTCGGCAGGGCCGTTGTCATGAGCGATGGCAAGGCAGGCACAATCGATCGCATCCACCTCGACGACCTACACGGACTTCGTATATCGATCAGCGGTCATGACGGCCGATGGCCGATTTCTACCGTGAAGTCTATTCAGAGCTGATCGCCAGGCTCGCTTGATCAGTTCACGGCGCGACCATTAGAGCAGACTGACATCAAACGCTCTGTTCTGCGCGAGCGCGGCTGCCGCCTCCGGCGCGTGCCTCGTCAAATTCGAGAAGCTCGATCGTGAGCGCTGCGTCGCGATAGCCGAGGGACATCAGCGCATTATGGGCATCGGCCCGCGAGATAGTGCCCGCGACGAATTGCGCCACAGTGTTTCGATAGTGGGCGCGCCAGTGCGCGAGATACTAATCGAGCCGGTTGACCGCCTTTTCGCGCGCAATGCGCTGGATCAGCACGAGGCTAAATGACAGGCATATCGTTGCGCCAGTGTGAGTTCCTCGCAAATTTCAGAAATTGTTTCGACGCGCAGCAGAAAAGTTATCGTGCCGTGCCGCCACCGCGGCGTTGTCGTAGACCATGACTATACACAGGCTGTTAAAAAAAGCTGCGTTCGGGCCGGAGGAAATTGAACGTCTAGTGACGGCTTACGAAGAGACTTTACGGGCACTGCGTTTAAAAGATCGCAGCGACCCCATTACGCAGCTTGTCGCCGAGAAGATCATTGCAGTTGCTCGATTGGGGATTGAAGACCCGGCGGAGATTTCCAAGATGGTTCTTAAAGAGCTGGGAAGTTGATGTCACGGCGGCCCGTGCCGCACCGGCAACCCCAAGTTCTCAGAAACTTTTGTTCAGCGAGCGCATTTACCGCTGCGCGATCTCGTCAAAATTGAGCGAGCGATCGAGTGGCAAGCTCTTCGATGACAGGCACCCATCTCGTGCGGGTCTTGACCGATGACCGCGCCACCAGGCTTTGGGTCGCCGCTGGGTCTCCGGAGGAAGCGCTGAGCCTGGTTCTGAACGCCATTCCGGAGGGCTGGTCGGCTGCACTGATTCAGGAGCAGTTGACCCAGACCGAGGTGGAAGCGCTCGATCTGAGACGCGGGGAGGTGTACGAAATCACCCGCACCATCCACATGAGCTAACAGCTGCTTTTGAGCGAATTGAGACTTTTGCCTCAGTTGACTGAGGTTCTAATTCCCCGCCCCGAGCGCAAAAAAGGCCCCAGCTCTTTTAAGGTGCCAAGAGGCCGTGACCATAATCGAGAGCGGCGTGGTCAACTATTCGGCGCTGTAACCGACATAAATCTCAAGGGGCAGATGACGGGCTAGGAAGTTGCGCGCTTGGTCAGGCAAATCGACCCTGCGCTTCCCGTTGTCTATATGACTGGCGCTGCTGCCAAGGCGTGGGCGTCTGAAGGTGTGCCGCAGAGCATTCTGCTGAAAAAGCCGTTTGCTCCAGCGCAGTTGGTTACGGCAGTGTCCGAGCTTCTCAACGCTGGCTCGCGACCTAACAGGTGCGGCCGAACGCTTGCCAGTCGTTTCTACGAACGGGCAATGAACCAACGGCATACGGACCCAGAACGCCGGCTGCCAAACGGGCCTAGGTGCCCGGCAGGCGGCCCGTGGCGCGGAATGCGGCTAGGAGCAACGCCTTTTCCCCGGCGAGGCGGAAATAACGCACGGGTGGCCAAGCGCGCGGCTGGACAGAGTCGTCGGAACCGAGTGCCTGGTCGCGGTTCCTAACCGATAGACGAACATTCCCCATTCGCGCAGTACGGTTCCAAGGGAATCGGCGCGGCGGCTGATGGCACCTATCGCGAACGCCCTGGTTCGGAAAACGAGTACCGTTACAGCAGCGCGTTTCGGGCTAATCCATTGAAGTCTGCGGGGAATATCCTTCTCCGGGCCGGGGGGCGGTACTGAAAATCGGAAGGTTCCCCATTTCCGAGCGCGGCGGCGCTTCGACTTTAGCGCCCGCACTTTCAAAATTTCGGAAAAGAAAAACATTTTCTTTTGCCAAAAAGCTTCGACTTCTCAATGGCATGGCCGCAGTTTGGGAATTGCCTGGAACCCACTTAGCGGGTTCCCAGTCCGGCTAAGTGGGTTCCCGTAAGTCGGAATTTCCAGCGGTAAAAAGCTGCCTTTTTCGGACTTGGAATGCGCATCCCCTTTGCAGTCCGGAATACCGGCGCTGGGGAATGTTCGTCTAGGGCTTAATCGCCCGGAAAATCAACGGTTTGCCTGGGGCCGCGCCCTGGCGGTTCCCAAGGGTTCCGATGCTGCAAAATACCGACGCCGCGCCAGGCGCGGATTGGGCTGCCTGGGCGACCGAAAGGCGTCCGCTTGCAGCGCTGGTGCCGTATGCCCGCAACGCCAGGACGCATTCCGATGCGCAGGTGCGCGAGATCGCGGCCTCGATCCGCGAGTGGGGTTGGACCGTGCCGGTCCTGGTCGATGAAGCCGGGATGATCATCGCTGGGCACGGGAGGCTGTTGGCTGCCGAGAGTTTAGGGATACGAGAGGTCCCGGTTATCGTCGCTCGCGGTTGGACGGAAGCGCAGAAGCGCGCCTACGTCATCGCCGATAACAAGCTCGCCGAGAACGCCGGATGGGACAAGGAGCTGCTGCGGCTTGAAGCTGCGGACCTTGCCGAGCTTGGTTTCAATCTGCCGCTGCTCGGCTTTACCGAGCGCGAGCTGCAGGCGCTCTCGGGCGGCAAGACCGGCCTGACCGATCCCGACGCGACGCCGCCGCTCGCGCTCGATCCGGTCGCGCAAACCGGAGATCTGTTCCAGCTTGGCAACCATCGCCTGATGTGCGGCGACTCGACCAACGCGAACGATGTCGCGCGGCTGCTGGGCGGCGCGAAGCCGCAGCTGATGGTCACCGACCCGCCTTATGGCGTGGAATACGACCCGGCCTGGCGCAATCGCGTTCGCCGCAAGAACGGCTCGGTCGTCGGCGCTCGCGCGCTCGGCGTGGTGACGAACGACGAGATCGCCGACTGGCGCGAGGCCTACGCGCTTTTCCCTGGCGATGTCGCCTACGTCTGGAACGGCGCGCTCAAGAGCGCGGAGGTGGCTGCGTCGCTGGTCGCGGTCGGCTTCGCGATGCGGGCCCAGATCGTCTGGGCCAAGAAGCACTTCGTGATCGGGCGCGGCGACTATCATTGGCAGCACGAGCTGTGCTGGTACGCGGTGCGCAAGGGCAAGCCGGGTCGCTGGGCCGCAGGCCGCGATCAAGGCACGGTCTGGGATATCGACGCGCCGAACGGCTGGGCGCAGATACACGATGGGCCCGACGCGCACCAGGGCATCCATTCGACGCAGAAGCCGGTCGAGTGCATGCGGCGTCCGATCATCAACAATTCGGAGATTGGCGAGGCGGTCTACGAGCCCTTTGCCGGGTCCGGCTCCACCATCATCGCCGCTGAGATGATGGAGCGCGCGGTGTTCGCGATGGAAATCAGTCCGCTTTACGTCGATGTCGCGGTCAAGCGCTGGGAGAACTTCACCGGCAAGCAAGCGAGGAAAGTATGAGCGGCCCGCGTCCCACCCCGACGCATCTGAAAGTTTTGCGTGGCAATCCAGGCAAGCGACCGCTGCGCACCGACGAGCCCCAGCCCGAGGTCGCGGCCAGCGTCCCCGAGCCGCCTCCGTTCATCACCGGCTACGCAGCCGACGAATGGTGGACGATTGCTGGCGAGCTGCATCGGCTCGGCCTCCTGACCATCATCGATGTCGCGCCGCTCGCCGCCTACTGCCACGCCTATGGCCAGTGGCGGATGGCAGCCGAGTCGCTGGCGCGCATGCAGAACAACGACCCGCTGATGAACGGCATGATCATCAAGACCAAGTACGGCGATGCCGCGCAGAACCCGCTGGTCTATGTCGTGCGCAAGGCGGCAGCGGACATGGTGCGTTACGCAGCCGAGTTCGGCCTGACCCCTGCCGCCAGGACGCGCATCAACGCTGGCGTCCAGGGCGAACAGTCGCAGAGCAAGTTTGCTGGACTGCTCGCAGGTTAAGCGCACGCCCCAGGGCAAAGCCCGCGCTAAGGCGGTCATCGACTTCATCGAGCGGCTGACGGTGCCCAGCGGCACCGGCCAGGGCAAACCGTTCAAGCTCGACGCGTTCCAGAAGCTGTTTATCCGCGCGATCTACGAGCCGCATCTCGGCGCAAACCGCGCGGTGCGGCGGGCGATCCTGTCGATTGCACGCAAGAACGGCAAGACCGCGCTGATCGCTGCCATCGTGCTCGCTCACCTGGTCGGGCCCGAGGCTATCGTCCACGGCGAGATTTACTCGGCCGCGAATGATCGCGACCAGGCGGGCATCGTCTTCAAGTTTGCGCGCCAGATCGTGGACCTGGAGCCCGAGCTGGCGGCCGAGATCGAGGTTATCCCCTCGACCAAAACGATGATCGGCAGGCGCACTGGCTCGGTCTATCGCGCGGTCAGCGCCGAGGCCGGGACGAAGCACGGCTATCTGCCCAGCGTCGTCATTTACGACGAGCTGGCGCAGGCCAAGAACCGCGAGCTGTACGACGTGCTGGATACCTCGTTCGGCGCGCGGCAGGAGCCGCTGTTCATCGTCATCTCGACGCAGAGCAACGACCCCGAGCACGTCCTGTCCAAGCTGATCGATGACGGCTTGTCGGGCGTCGATCCCTCCATCGTCTGCCATCTCTATGCTGCGGACGAGGATTGCGACCTGGACGACGAGAGCCAATGGGAAAAAGCCAACCCGGCGCTCGGCAAATTCCGCGACCGCGAGGACCTGGCGACGGCGATCCGCAAGGCGATGCGCCTGCCCGCCGAGGAGCCGAAGGTCCGCAACCTGTTCTTGAACCAGCGCGTCGCGCCGGTCGCTTCGCTGATCAGCCGCGCCGAATGGATGGCCTGCAACGGCGACGCGGCGCTGCAAGACGGCGAAGAGGTTTACCTGGCGCTCGATCTTTCCAGCGTCGTCGATTTGACCGCGCTGCTGGTTGGCTCAGCGAGCGATCCATGCCGCATCGCGCCGTACTTCTGGAAGCCGCGCGAGCATCTGAACGAGCATTCCAATCGCGATTTCGGCGCATCGAGCCGCCGCTACCAGGAATGGGCCGAAGCCGGTCACCTGCTGCTCAGCCCCGGAAGGACCATCGACCCCGAGGCTATCGCTCTTTTCATCGCCGGGCTGACGCAGCGCTATCGCGTGAAGGGCCTGGCATATGACCGCTGGCGCATCAACGATCTGCTGCGCGAGTTCGACCGCATCGGCCTGCAAGCTTACCAGGATGGCGACAAAGGCGACGGCCTGCGCCTGGTGCCCTGGGGCCAGGGCTTCAAGGACATGGGGCCTGCCATCGACGCCGTCGAGCTGGCGATCATCGAACGCAAGCTGCTGCACCCGAACAATCCGATCCTGAACTGGAACATGGCGAATGCCGTGGCCACGATGGACCCGGCAGGCAATCGCAAGCTCGACAAGGACAAGGCTCGGTTTCGCATCGACGGTGCGGTGGCGCTCGCGATGCTGCTGGGGCTGCGCTCGCGCGACCGCGCCGCCACCAAGCCGGTCGATATCGAGGCGCTGATCGGCTGAGAGGACAACATCCACCATCGATGCGAGCGACACCGCCACCTAAAATGACCAACCGCCTTGGTTGACGAGGCCGAGTACGCGCCCATAATCAGATCTTGGAACGAAAGGAGGAGAAGTTGAGCAGTATGGTCCTCCTCGATCTCATGGGCGGCGTGGCGCTGCTGCTATGGGGCCTGCACATGGTCCACAGCGGCATCGTTCGGGCATTCGGATCTGATCTGAGGCGCTTCCTCGGGACCGCGCTACGGAACCGATTCCTTGCGTTCCTTGCTGGCCTCGGCGTGACAGCACTCCTGCAAAGCAGCACTGCAACCGGGCTGATGACCGCCTCCTTTGTCACTGGCGGCTCTGTCGATCTGGTCCCCGCGCTCGCCATCATGCTGGGAGCCAACGTCGGCACGACGCTGATTGTTCAGGTTCTCTCGTTCAACGTCACCGCGGTGGCACCCCTGCTGTTTGTGGTCGGCGTCGTCGCGTTCAAACAAGGTGGCCAGACGCGTACGCGAGATCTTGGTCGGGTGGCGATCGGGATCGGGCTGATGCTGTTGTCGCTGCATATCCTGCTCGACACGCTGGCACCGGCAGAGCAAGCGCCGGCGGTTCGAACGCTTCTCTCCGCGATCACGGGCGACCCCTTGCTCTGTGTCTTGATGGCGGCTGTCGTGACCTGGATCGCCCATTCGAGCGTCACAGTCGTGTTGCTGATCATGTCGCTGGCCTACTCGGGCTTTATCACGCCTGTGGCGGCACTGGCTTTGACGCTCGGTGCAAATATCGGAAGTGCCATCAACCCGGTCCTCGAAGGCAGCAACAGCAGCAACCCGGCCAGCCGCCGGCTGCCGTTGGGCAATCTCTTTAACCGTGTAGTCGGCTGTGCTCTGGTTTTGCCGTTCCTGCATCCGATCGCGGAGATGCTCGGCCGGTTCGAACCAAATCCTTCGCGTATGACCGCTGACTTCCACACTGCATTCAACCTGGCACTGGCGATCCTCTTCATTCTCCCGCTGGACTGGTTGGCCTCGCTTCTGACCCGGTTTCTTCCCGAGCGCGCGAAACCCAACAATCCTGCGGCGCCGCTCTATCTTGATGAGTCGGCACTGGGCGCGCCGCCGGTGGGGCTTGCTTGCGCGGCACGCGAAGTCCTTCACCTAGGCGATATTGTCGAGACCATGCTGCTGCAGTCGATGACGGCGCTGATGACCGACGATCGCCGGCTCGTCGCCGAGGTCAGCCGGATGGACAATGCCGTCGACAAGCTCGACGAGGCGATAAAGCTTTACGTGACCCGGCTCACACGGGAGAGCCTAGACGAGCGGGACGGTCACCGAGCCATGGAGATCATCGCGTTCTCCATCAACCTCGAGCACATCGGCGACATCATCGACAAGAACCTGATGGAGCTTGCCCAGAAAAAGATCAAGCGCAAGCTCGCGTTCTCGAAGCAGGGCGCTGCAGAGCTCGAGGCCTTCCACCAGGAAGTCGTGGGCAACCTCAAGCTCGCGTTCAGCGTCTTCATGTCCGGCGATGTCAAGATCGCACGCCAACTCATTGCCGAGAAGGCGACATTGCGTGCGGCAGAGCTCGCCGCTGCCGAGAGCCACTTTGGGCGACTGCGCGAGGGCCGGCCGGAGAGCATCGAGTCGAGCTCGCTGCATCTCGACGTGCTGCGTGACCTGAAGCGCATCCACTCGCACATCTGCTCGGTTGCCTATCCGGTGCTGGAGCGCGCGGGCGCGTTGCAGCCGAGCCGTCTCAGGGTCGTCGAGTCCGATGAGAGTCCAACCGACGACAGGGACGCCGCTTCGGCAGGATAGCCAATCATCAAAACTCATGCCGGCGAAGATCGGGTGCTGAACGCCCCTATCCCCGCTCAGGAAAGATCTTGTCCCTGATGTAGCGCGACGTCGGCGTAAGCCGCAGGCCCCGAGGCTTGCGCCAGGCGGCTTTATCGATCTCCTTTTTGTCACCAATCGCCAGTCTGCCAGACGCCTTCTTCGCAACAAAGATCGCGTCACTCATCTTCCTTCCGGAGAAGCGGTTCTTGGCTTTGACTTCCTTCCAAAGCTCGAGCTTGCCAAGCTTGAGTTTTGGGAGCTCTTCACCGATCTCCCTGCGCAAACAGTCCTTATCACTCTCCCGTGCGCGCTTTCGTCCGCCCGGGAACATCCATAGCCGGTCGCGCTTGCGCCTGACCAAAAGTACCTTTCCGCGCTTAACCGCCAAGAGTTTTGAAGACTTCGCCATGCTTATGAGGCACCTCGCAGAATGCCGGCTCCCGGTTACCAAGCCTGCTCTAACCTACTGCGATTGTTCCAGATATTTTGATTCTTGGCACTGCCAAAATTGGGCAGCGTGCAAACGGCTTCTCGAGAGGATGGGCGACGCCGATCATCGCCTAAATTGAGCAGGCGCGGCCACGGTTGCCGGCGTCCCAATCGTTCTTCACGGACTCTGCGCCAATCCGACCGCTCACGCGTGTCACGGTGAAATGCATCGTGCGCCGGACATTGCTGAGAGCGGCAATCAGCAGCGTCCATCGCGGCGCCCATCCAATAAGCCCAACCGAGCGTTCCAAACAGCATGCCAATAATGCCTAGTGCCGAACCGAATGCCGCCGCGAGAAATCCTTAATGGTCTCAATCATAAATGCCCCGCGTTGCCACCAGACCATAAAGGCGCAACGCTTCCCGCCGGCGTCGTCTGGGCCGCCGCCATGGTTGTGATGCCCACGCGCCGCCGCAGGCGGCTCCTGATCCCGCGCCGGACTGATCGATCGCGGTGATGGACACGCCGCAAAGCGAGTGGAAGCGGTTCTACGACACCGGGTTCTGGCAGCGCCGCCGAAAGCTGCAGCTGCGCGCCCATCCGCTGTGCAAGTTCTGCCTTGACCGTGGCGTGCTGACGCTCGCGACCGTTGCCGACCACGTCGAGCCGCACAAGGGCGACTGGAACAGGTTTGCGCTCGGTGAGCTGCAGTCGCTTTGTGCCCAGTGTCATAACCAATCCAAGCGCGTCATCGAGCTGCGCGGTTACAGCTCTGAGATCGATGACGATGGTCTCCCAACGGATCCAAATCACCCCTTCAATCGACCCCGATGACAACTTGCGAAATTGATGGATGCGAGTTGACGGCTAGGAGCCGCATTAGCGGCATCTGTGCCTGCAACAAGCATTATCTGCGCTTGTATAATCATGGGTCAGTTGACCTGTTGCCACCGCGTCCGAAACCTCCACTCCCGAAGTGCTCAATAGTTGGGTGTGAAAATCTCTCTCGCGGCGGGAAGGCGCGCCTTTGTGAAAAGCATTACACGAGGCGTCGCCGTGGCAGGCCGATGGATGATCCTGTCTACGGCAAGTTGTGGATTACTACACAGGGGTATGCGGCCCTAGCTCAAATCTCACATCCTACAGCCGGATCAAATGGCCATACCTACCTGCATCGCAAGGTTCTCTATGATGCGATTGGTCCGGGAGATCACCCCTGCAATTGGTGTGGGACCATCGTTGAATGGTTCGCGAAAGGTGAACGTAAGCTAGTCGTTGACCATCTCGATAACGACAAGCTCAACAACGGGCGATCCAACCTCGTGGCTTCATGCCATAGGTGTAACGCCACGCGCGGCCTGTTTATGAGCTGGGTTCTGAAGCACCAGGATGATCCTTTCTTTCTGACCCTGCTTAAGGCCAACGCGAACAGGAAATGACATGCCGCTTCTGCGATGGCGTGCGGAGCACGGTGAAGCTCCAATTGTCACGCTGGCTTGCGCGCGGACCGTCGATCTCTCGCCAGCGAACGGCAGCGTCGGATCAAACACCGTCTACATCAAGGGCGAAGGCACCATCGAGTCCTTCGGCGACGGGCCTTCCGGCGACATCGACCCGCAAGGTCGAAAGTGGGGCCTCGCCATCACCAAGACGGTGTTCTTCGACGCCGGGATCACTCTGAAGGCGTCGCATCGCCTCGCCACGCTGAGCGAGCGAGATCGCGTGATGCTGACGCCATGTGTCGGCGTCTATCGCTGCAACGGCGGCAGCAACTGGGGCGAAGTCATGTTCGCCGCGACCGGCGCTGCGGAAGTCTCGCGCCGCCTGGACGACATCGATGAGCGGCTCGCCGAGATCGAGCGACGCTTAGCGAAATAAACCCCGAGATGGGCGGCGATTGACTGCTCTGGCGTGATCGCACGCCGGACGCCGCCCGCGCGGGCTTCCTTCTCCGAAAGGGAAAGACCCCGATGAAGCACGAGAGCCAGAGCGCGTTCCGCCGCGAACCGCGCGAGCCGGTCGTGGGCGGCAATCTGTTCACGCGTTCGCTCACTGCGAGGACGCTTGCGAGCCTGCGCCGCAGCAAGGCTGCCGAGGTGGCCGCCGAGATGTGGCCGAACGACCGCTCGCTGGAGCATTTGCTGACGCGCGCTGCGTCCAACCCCGCAATGACCAGCGTTCCAGGCTGGGCCGCTGAACTGTCGCAGCGTTACGTTAGCGACGCGATCGAGGCGCTGGGCCCTGCATCGTCTGCCGCGCAGATTTTGCGCAAGTGCCTGGTTCTCACTTTCGACGGCTATGGCAGCATCAGCGCACCGGGCTTCGTTGCCGAATACGGTAACAGCGGCTTTGTCGCGGAGGGCCAGCCGATCCCGGTCCGCCAGTTGGCGACGACGCCTGCCGTGATGGACCCGCACAAGCTCGCCGCCATTGCCGTGCTGACGCGGGAGATGCTGGAGTCGTCCAACGCCGAAGCCCTGATCTCCGACGCGCTCGTGAAAGCAGCGGGCCGCATGATGGACGAGGTGCTGTTCGACGCCAATCCGGCTGCGGCCAATCGGCCTGCCGGTTTGCGCTACGGCGTCGCCGCGCTTCCCCCCAGCGCCGCCACCGATGGGTTCGAAGCCGTCTTTGAAGACGTTGCGTCGCTGATCAATTCGCTGGCGCCTGTCGGCGGCAACGGGCCCTACATCCTCGTCGGGGCTCCAGGCCGCGCCGTGATGATGGGCGCGCGGTTCGCCGAGCGGAGCGACGTGGACCTTTCCATTTTCGGTTCGAGCGCGGTGGTCAACGACCTTCTGGCGATTGCGCCAGCCGCCCTGGTCGCCGCGATCAGCCCCGAGCCCGAGATCGAGACCGTCAACGCGTCAACGCTGGTGATGGATACCGCGCCCGGAGCCGCTGGCACCATGGGGCCGGAAAAGGAGATGTGGCAGACCGATAGCATCGCCATCAAGGTGCGATGGCCGGTGTCCTGGGTCTTGCGCGATCCGCGCGGCTTCGCCTGGACGACGCCGACGTGGAAGTGACGTTGCAGCCGTTCGTCGACGATCTGCCCGACCTCGACCCGGTCATTTTCCACGAGCCGACCGAATATGGCTGGCGCGGGTTGACGGCGCAGGGCGAGGTGCTGGAAGTCAGGAGCGGCAACGGCAGCGTGCCGGACTCGATCATCGTCGCGCATGCGGGCAAGCCCATCGGCCGGCGCGCGGTCACCAACGAGGTGACGGTCGACATCGACGGCTATCTCGCGCATTTCAATCGCGTGGTCGCGCTCTATCGCGACAACCAGGTCGATGAGGCTCTGAAAGAGTCGGACGCGACCTTGAAAGCCGCCCCGACCCTGCGCGCTAGGTTCAATCGCGCGATGGTGCTGCTTGCGGCGGGCCGCTGGGCCGAGGGCCTGGACGAATTCTGGCAGTGTGAGCAGGCAGCGCCGTTCATGCGGCCCCAGGTCCGCAACGCGCTCGACCGGGGCATGCGGCCCTGGCGCGGTGAAGATTTGCGCGGCAAGCGGCTGCTACTGCTGCACGCCCACGGTTTCGGCGACACCATCATGATGCTTCGCTACCTGCCGAAGCTGGTCGCGATGGGCGCGCATGTCGAGCTGGATATGCCGCCCGAGCTGCAGCGGTTGACGCAGCGCTGGCCCCGCGAGACGGACGGCGACTACTTCTGCCCGATCCTGCATCTGCTGCACTTCCTGGGCGTCACGCCCGAGAGCGTCGATGGCAGCCCGTACATGGCGGTCGAGGCCGAGCTGATCAGGCGCGTGCTCCTCCCGCGAAGTGGCCGCTACCGGATCGGCATCGCCTGGTCGGTCGGCAAACCGAGCGACGGCGACTATCCGCGCGAAGTCCCGCTCGACCAGCTGGTCGCGGCCCTGGGCGACGCCGAGCTGCACAGCGTCCAGGTCCAGAACGCGGATGAAGCGCGGGCCCTGGGCGTCCAGGTGCACGACTTCAAAGACTTCACCGATTGCGCCGCGCTGATGATGCGGATGGACGAGATCGTCAGCGTCGATACCGCGGCGCTGCATTTGGCCGGAGCCATCGGGCATCCGCGCGTGACCGCGCTGCTGTCGCATTGGGCGAGCTGGCGCTGGCTCGCGCCCTGGTACGCCGACATGCGGCTATGCCGTCAGGCATCCGCAGGTGATTGGGCGAGCGCGCTCGCCGAGCTGCGCCGCTAACTCTTCGAAAGGATCGTCATGCCGAAGCTAACAGCCTCGCGGCTGCGGGCATTGCTGCACTACGACCCGTCCACGGGCGTGTTCACCTGGCTCGTTGACGGTCGAGGGTACCAGCGCAAGAGGCGCAAGGGCCGGAACGATCAACGGCAAAGGCTATCGGCAAATCTGCATTGATGGAGCGATCTATCTCTGCGGTCGGCTCGCCGTGCTTTGGATGACGGGCCGCTGGCCCGGCGAACTTGTCGATCACCACAACCGCGTCAAGGACGATGATCGCTGGAGCAATCTGCGTGACGCCGACTATTCGCGAAATGGCGCGAACAGCCTAGCGCGAAAGGGCTGCAAGGGCGTCGTCCGCACGCGGGGCAAGTACGAAGCGCGCATCAAGGTCAATTACAGAACGATCTATCTCGGCCGCTTCAATCGGCCAGAGGATGCGCATGCCGCCTATTTCGCCGCCGCCGAAAAGCACTTCGGTCAATTCGCGAGGAGGGCCTGATGGACGAGCGCATCAAGCAGGACATCGAGCCGGATGACGGTGAAACTTATGAAGAGTGGATGGATAGGTGCCTCGACGAACTCGGCGACGAGGACGCCTGTCAGCTGATCTGAGACAACGATGGCGATGACGATGAAGACCGCGCCGCCACCGGCATCAAGCACAAGACGCATGCGGGCCAGCTCACTGGCCTCGAGTTCGTCCTCTCGGACGAGACGCCCGACCGCATGGACGATGTCATTCTCAGCGACGGCTGGGACCTGAAGAACTTCAAGCGCAACCCGATTGCGCTGTTCAATCACAAGAGCGACTTCCCGATTGGGAAGTGGAGCAACCTGCGCGTCGAGAACAAGCAGCTCCGGGGCCAGCTTGAGATGGCCCCGTTCGGCACGTCCGAGCGCATCGATGAAATCAGGAAGCTGATCGACGCGGGCATCCTGCGCGCCGTCAGCGTCGGCTTCAGACCGCTCGAAAGCAAGCAGCGCGAAGGCAGCGATTGGGGCGTGACCTTCGTTCGAAGCGAGCTGGTCGAGACCTCGCTGGTCTCAGTGCCAGCCAATCCAAACGCCTTGGCCGTGGCCAAGTCGCTGAACATCTCCCCGCAAACGATGGACCTCCTGTTCGCCAAGCACGGCAGCATGGACGCGAGGACCAGGCGTCGCGGGATCACTGGCGAGCAAGCCAATACATCTCGTAATCGAAAGGGCAGCGCCATGTCTGGCCTGGCTCAACGTATTACCGACTTGGAGGCGCAGATCGTCGCCAAGCGGGACCTCCTCGAAGCCCATCTCGCCAAGATGGACGACAGTAACGTCAGCGACGCCGACCTGGAGACGACCAGCAGGCTCAATTCCGACATCGCCCAGCTCGAAAAGACCCGCTCAGCGCTGGTCGACTCCGAGAAGCTGCTGGCGAAGTCCTCGGCCGATGGCAACGGCGCAAGCCGCAGCCGTTCGCTTTCGACGACCGTGATCACGGGCGCGGATCGCGAGCGCGTTGCCGCCCCCGCGATCATCGTCAATCGCAAGAAGGACCTCGATCTGCTCGACTACATCGTGCGCGGGGCCACCGTGGCGGTTATCGCCAGGGTGACCAACAAGTCGGTCGAGGAGACGCGGCAGCGCATCTACGGCGACGACGAAGGCACCAAGGCCATCGTCGAGATCGTGACCCGCGCGGCTTCGGCCCCGGCGATGACCACCGTCACCGGCTGGGCGCAGGAACTGGCGCAGACGACCTATGCCGATCTGATGCCGCTCCTGATGCCGAAGGCGATCCTGACCCGCCTTGCGCCGAAAGGTCTGACGCTGAGCTTCGGCACCGCTGGCCGCATCGTCATCCCGACCCGCTCGCGCACGCCCTCGTTGGCTGGCTCGTTCGTCGGCGAAGGCATGGCGATCCCCGTTCGGCAGGGAGCGTTCACCTCGCAGACGCTCACGCCGAAGAAGATGGCCGTGATCTCGACCTGGACGCGGGAGATGGGCGACCATTCCGTTCCCGCGATTGAGGGCCTGATCCGCCAGGCGATCCAGGAGGACACCAGCGTCGCGGTCGACTCGGTCCTGATCGACGCCAACCCGGCGACCACCATCAGGCCCGCTGGCCTGCTCAACGGCGTGGCGGCGACTGCCGCGACGGCGGGCGGCGGCATCGCGGCGCTTGTCGGCGACATTACCGCGCTGATCAACTCCATCAGCACGGCGACCTACGGCAACGTGCGCAATCTGGTTTGGCTCGCCAACCAGACCGACTTGCTGCGTGCCTCGCTGCTCTCGGCGGCTAACACCGGCATCTTCCCCTTCAAGGCGGAGATCGCCGCCGGTTCGCTGAACGGCGTCCCGATCATCGACTCGGCCACGGTGCCGGCAAAGACCCTGATGCTGGTCGATGCTGCCGACTTCGCCGTGGTCGGCGGCGAGGCTCCGCGCATGGAGATGAGCGATCAGGCGACGCTGCACATGGAGGATACCAGCCCGACCGATCTGGTCGCTGGGTCGCCTGGTACGGTGGCTTCGCCGCAGCGCTCGCTGTTCCAGACGGACTCGCTCGCGCTGCGGATGGTGATGCCGCTCAACTGGGTCCAGCGCCGGGCAGGCACCGTCGCCTGGACGCAGAACGTCACCTGGTGACCAGCGCTGACCGTGCGCTGTCTTGAGCAGCGCACGGCCATCCCCAACGAGGAGGACATTCCGATGACGACCAAACTTGCAGACGATCCGCAGACCGAGGCCGCCAAGAAGGCGGTCGCAGAAGAGAAGAAGGCCAGCGACAAGTCGCGCGCCGAGTTTGCCGAGCGCACCAAGGGCAAGCCGACGCCGACGCAGGAGGAGAATGACCTCTCGATGTGCGGCGCGCATATCCTTGAGCACGAGGACGATGGGAGCGGACCCGACCCGCACCAGACCAAGGTCCTTGAGGCCGAGAAGCCGAGCGCGAGGCCTGGAGCGAACTACCAGACCAGGGCACATCGCAGCGAGTGACCGGGTGTGGGAAACTGGCTGTCGCGCGTTGCCAATCGGCTGATCGGAAAGGCCGAGGGCGAATACCATCCCGGCCCATGGTATTTGCCGATCACGGGCGGCTGGCTTCCCGCTGGCGTGGGCGATTATCTGAACTGGTGGCAGAAGGGCTACGACCCTATCGGGCTGTCAGCGCAATCGGCCATGGTCGAGGCCTGCGTCTCGGCATATGCGCAAACCGTCGCCATGTGTCCCGGCGATCACTGGCGGCTCAACAGCAAAGGCGGGCGCGACCGGGTCAAGAACTCGGCGCTCGCCCGTTTGCTGCGTCATCCGAACGACTATCAGTCGATCAGCGATTTCCTGCTGAACGCGACGCGCTCGCTCTATCTCGACGGCAATTGCTATGCGCTGGCGTTGAGGAATGACCGGTACGAGGTCAACGAGCTGCATCTGATGAAGCCGGAGCAGTCGTTTCCGCGCATCGCGGTTGGCGGCGAAATCTTCTACCAGCTGCACGGTAACGACGTGATCTCGGCGCGGCTCGGCGAGTCCACGATATTGGCGCCGATGCGCGATGTGCTGCATATCCGGCTGCACACGTTGAAGCACCGTTACCCGGTCCCGCTGATCGGCGAGAGCCCTATCGTTGCCGCCTATGGTGACATCGGCGTCGGCAACGCCATCGCGCGGCAGCAGCAGTCCTTTTACATGAACGAGGCGCGGCCCTCGGCGGTACTGTCCACCGACCTGGTGCTCGACAAGGATCAGGTCCAGGCGCTGCGCGACCGCTGGAACGATCAGGCCAAGGGCCTGCATCAGGGCGGCACGCCGATCCTGACGGCGGGCCTGAAGGTGCAGCCCTGGTCGGTCGGCGGCAGGGACGCGGCAACGGCCGACATGCTCAAGCTGTCGAACGAGCACATCGCGCTCGCCTTCCGTATTCCGCTGCAAATCCTTGGTCTCGGTGGCGCGGCCTACGGCTCGACCGAGCTGCTGATGCAAAGCTGGATCGCGTCGGGCCTGGGCTTCTGCCTCAACCACATCGAGGAAGCCTTCGGCGTGCTGTTCGGGCTGAAAGGCCAGCCCGACGAATATGTCGAGTTCGATACGGCGGCATTGCTGCGGTCGGCAATGAAGGACCGCATCGAAGCGCTGGCGCGCGGCGTCCAAGGCGGCATCTTCGCGCCCAACGAGGCTCGTCAGCAAGAGGGCCTCGACGCCGTCGCGTTCGGCGACGAGCCGCGCGTGCAGCAGCAAGTCGTCCCGTTGAGCGCAGCGGGCAAAATCCCGGCATCGCCTGCGCCGCCATCGGCACCACCGGCACCGCTCCCGCCCGAAAAAGGCAATCGCGATGACATTCAACGGGAAGTCAGAAACCTATTTAGGCTCACCGAGCACATCGGACGGCGGCGACTTGCTCCTTGATGCCTGGCGCGAGGCGCTCGCCCAGGTGTTGGAGACCCAGCAGCGGGAATGGCAGCGCGAGCGCGCCCTGATCGAGGCGCAGGCCGCAGCGACCGTTTCAGAATTCAAGGCCCACGTCACCGAGCTGAAGGCCCAGCTCGCGACGCTGCGCGGCGAGTTCGCTGAGCTGATCAATGCGCGCCTGGCCGAGCTGAAGAACGGTGCGGACGGCACGCCAGGCGAGCCAGGCTCTCCAGGGCCCGCTGGTGAGAAGGGCGATCCAGGCGAGCGCGGCGAGCCCGGAGAACGTGGCGAGCCCGGAGAGTGTGGCCCGCAAGGCGAGCCGGGTCCTCCTGGTCCCGCTGGTGAGAAGGGCGATCCAGGCGAGCGCGGTGAGCTCGGTGCTCGCGGCATTCCTGGCGAACGCGGACTGCACGGTGAGCCAGGCCCTCCTGGTCCTCCCGGTGAGAAAGGCGAGCCGGGCGAGCGCGGCGAGCCCGGTGAACGCGGGCCGCAAGGCGAGCGCGGGCTTGAGGGTGGCCCCGGTCAGCGCGGAGAGAAAGGCGATCCCGGCTTGGATGGTGCGCCCGGAGAGCCAGGTGAACCTGGCCCCGCAGGCGAGAGAGGCGAGCGCGGCGAGCCTGGTCCAAAGGGTGACGCTGGAGAGAAAGGCGTGCCTGGAGATAAGGGCGAGCCTGGTGCGAGGGGCGAACAAGGAGAACATGGCGAAAAAGGCGACCAGGGTGAGCAAGGTAATGAAGGGCCGACGGGCGAACCTGGTCCTCGCGGTGAGCAAGGCGAGCGCGGTGAAAAGGGCGAGCCTGGGCAGAGCGGCAAGGACGGCGCGCCGGGGCAGTTGAAGGCCGCGAGCCCGTTTGCCGAGGGCTCCGTCCACTATGAGGGCGATATCGTCACGCACCAGGGCTCGACCTATCAAGCCCGGTGCGACACCGCACGCCCGCCGCCGCACAGCGACTGGGCCTGCATCGCGGCTGCGGGGCGCAACGCCAGCATGCCGTTGGTCTGCGGCACCTATCGCGAAGGCGAAGCGTACAAGTTCTTGAACATCGTCGCGCTCAACGGCTCCGCGTTCGCCGCGCGCTGCGATGATCCGGGGCCCTGCCCAGGCGACGGCTGGCAGCTGATCGCGTCGGCGGGCCGCGCAGGCAAGCCCGGGCCGAAAGGCGAGCGCGGCGAGCCGGGGCCGCGCGGACTGCCCGGAGCGAATGCTGCGGCCATCGTCCGGTGGGAAGTCAACCGCGCGGCCTACACCATCACGCCGATCATGTCGGATGGCAGCCAGGCCGCCTCGATCAACGTCCGCGCGCTGTTCGAACAGTATCACGAGGAGAGCGATGGCTGACATCAGCATCAAGGTGCTTGAGCCAGCGGACAGCTACGACCTGGCGTCGCTCGACGAGATCAAGGCGCTGATCGGCATCGCCTCGACCGACACCAGCGAAGATGAACTGTTGCAGATGTGGATCACGACCTATTCCGACATTATCGCAACGACCTGTCGCCGCGTCTTCGCCAAGGAAACCGTCGTCGAAACCTGGCGCGGCGACACAAAGCCGTTCGATACCGACAATGGGCGGGTTTTTCTCACGCATTATCCGGTTGCTGATGGCGACATCCAGTCCGTCACCGGACCTGATGGCGCGGACCTTAGCGGCACCTATGAGCTGGAAAACGCCAGCGGCAAGCTGCAGTTTTTCAATACGTCCTGGAGCGAGCCGATCCGCATCACGTACACGGGCGGTTATGAGCTACCCGACGAAGCGCCGCCAGCCCTCAAGCAGGCACTGGCATTGCTGGTTCAGAGCGCGCGGGTGTGGCAATCGCGCTCGATGACGGCGGGCGTGCGCTCGATCTCGCATCGCGAGTCGCGCGTGCAGTTTTTCGACGTGAACCAGGCCCTGGAGAAGATGAGCGGCCCAGGGCCGCTCGGCATGGCGGCCGGAATGGTTGAGCCGCTGCTCTCTGCGTACATGCGCTACTATGTTTGAGATCAAGGTCGAAGGCGCGGACCAACTCCTCAAGAAGTTCGACACCTTCGGCAAGCAGCTCGACGATCTGCACAAGCAGATGCCCGAGGAGCTGGTCGATTGGCAGCGCACCGACATGCGCCGCAAATATCCGAACATCGAAGTCAGCGGCGACAAGGACGAGACGACGGCCGAGACCGATATCTGGCCACGCTCGCGCAACGAGCAACCCGGAAACGGCTTCACCAGGTCGAAGCGGCCAGCGGTCGCTGCGCCGAAGCGGTATCGCGCGACAGGCGCAGGCCGCCAGCCGCCATCGACGCGACCCATCCTGCGCACCGAGCTGTTCACCAAGCTGGTTGACCGGATGACCAAGCTGCTCGCCGAGGCGATGAAATGGCCATAAACCTGGACGTGCTGCTGCAATCGCCGATCTTCGATTTCTGGGCGATTGACTGCACGTTCGTTCCGCTGAAATCGCAGCCCTCTGCAGGCAGCTATCCGGGGCGCGGCATCCTCAACACCTATTCGACCGACGTGACCGCGCTCGACGGGTCGCTCTATTCCGATCAGCGCACCATCCTCGACATTCGCGAGAGCGAGTTCGCCGTGCTGCCGATGCAGAACGATCACGTCATCATCCCGGTCGACTGCAACAACGTGCCCAAGGGCGAGTACCAGATCGTCGATGCGGTCAGCGACGGCGGCGGCCAGACCATGCTGACCATCCGCAAGTACGAAACGGTCATGTGATGGGCGTTACCGACACGCAGAGCTATTCGCACGTCATCCGGAACGTGCTTTTCGATGCGTTGTCGGCCGACACGTTCTTTGCGAGCTACACCTGCCGCAAGAACAAGATGCTCGTCGCTCGGCCCGAGTACCTGCCTTATCTCGGCGTCTACATCATCGACGAGACGATGCTGCCCGATGGCGACGGCAACGCGGGCGAAGTCCGCTTCATTCACGCCACCCGCATCGGCTTCTCGGTCCTAGCGGCGAACAATGACCAGGACGCGCTTGAGACGCAGCTCGATGCGGCCTTTTGGCGGATCATGAACCGGCTGTGGCCGGACGAGTACATCATGAACCTGCTGGACACTACGAACCCGAATACTGGGCAGCAGAACCCCGATAACACCCGGATCGAGAGCATCGAGCGCGGCGTGCGCCGCTATGTCTGGGGTAACGCAGCGTTCAACAACGAAACGCCGGTCGGCGAGGTGCAATACGACATCACCTGCCGTCACCGCACCTATTGGTCGCCAGTCATCCCCGACGACCTGCTGACCATCGATCTCAAGACCGGCATCAAACCTGGCGACACGCAGGACGAGATGGACCAGCGCCAGCAGCTGCACGCCACCTATCAGTTCGACCCGTCGAGCTTCAGCGCGAAACGGGACTTCAAGCAAAGGAGCAAGGGCAATGGCCGTTAGCAAAGCATCGCTGCGCGGGCTGCGCATGAACGAGCGTATGGAGAAGATGCGGGAAGCCAACAAGGCGGCTCAGAAAACGGTCCGCGTTACTCCCGCGAACGACACCATGCGACGGTTGCTGAAGCATCCGCACGCTGGCGGCTTCCAGGCAAGCGGCAGCGCCGAGTGGCCCGATGACCGCTTCACGAAGCGCCGGATCGCGGATGGCGACATCACGCGCGACGAGGACGGACACCGCGACAAGGGTCGATCCCACCGCAAGCACGAAGACACCGCCGCCTAACCAGGGCGGCGTTTTTATTTTGAGGAGAGCCAGTCATGCCGATCAGCTTTGCCAACATTCCTGCCAACATCAAGGTGCCGCTCTATTGGGTCGAGGTCGATCCCAGCATGGCAGGGCGGCCGACGATCAATCTGCGCGCTCTGCTGGTCGGCGTGATGAAGGGCGGCACCGCCGAGGCCGACATTGCGGTCCCCATCGGCAGCCAGGCCCAGGCCGACGCCCAATTCGGCGAAGGCTCCGAGCTGTCGCGGATGTTCAAGTCGTTCTTCGCGAACAACTTCGCCAACGAGGTCTGGGGCCTGCCCCTCGTCGAGCCGACCGGTGCATCGGCAGCGACGGGTGATGTCGTTATCACGACCCCGCCGACCGAAGCTGGCACGATCCATCTGTACGTCGCGGGCGACTATGTCCCGGTCAACGTGCTGACCACCGACACGCCGACCACCATCGCGGCTGCCATCGCGGACGCAATCAACGCCGACACCGCGCTGCCGGTCACGGCGACGGCGGCAACCGGCACTGTGACGCTGACTTCGACCTTCAAGAGCGTCAACGCCAACGAGATCAACGTCTCGCTGAACTATTACGGTTCGACGGGCGGCCAGCAGACGCCGGTCGGGCTCGGCATCACCTTGCCCGCGAGCGGCTTCCTGACGGGCGGCACCGGCACGCCAGTGTTCACCACCGCGATCACCAACCTGGGCGACGAGCCGTTCGAATACGTCGCCGTGCCCTATACCGACAGCAATTCGCTGTTCGAGTGGGACCAGGAATACGGCTTCACCGATCAGGGCCGCTGGGGCTGGCAGCGCGAGCTGTTCGGCCATGTGATCTCGGCCAAGCGTGGCACCTATAGCGGGCTGCTCACCTTCGGCGACACCATGAACAGCGGCGTCGAGTCGATCATGGGGTTCGAGGTCGCGAGCCCGTCGGCGTCCTTCGAATGGGCTGCGGCCTATACGGCCAAGACGCAGCGCGCCTTCATCAACGATCCCGCGCGGCCGCTCCAGGCGCTGACGCTGAACCAGATCAAGGCGGCCCCGATCCATCAGCGGTTCGACTTCATCGAGTTGAACTCGCTGGCCTCGAACGGCATCGCCATCCAGAAAATCGGGTCGGACGGTCAACCGATGATCGCCCGCGAGCAGACGACCTACCAGCTCAACCTCTACGGCCAGCCCGACGACGCCTATGAGCTGATGACCACGCTGGCGACGCTCGCCAAGCTGCTGCGCAATCAGAAGCAGGCGATCACCTCGAAATTCCCGAGGCACAAGCTGGCCAACGACGGCACCAAGTTCGGGCCCGGCCAGGCCATCGTCACCCCCGGCATCATCAAGGCCGAGCTGATCAACCAGTACCAGCAGGATATGTACGACGGCCTGGTCGAGGACCTGGTCAACTTCAAGCGCAACCTGCAAGTCGAGCGCGACCCGAACGACCCGAACCGGGTCAACGTGCTGTACCCGCCTGATCTCATCAACCAGCTCCGCATCTTCGCCGTGCTCGCGCAGTTCCGGCTGCAATACGACCGCGGAATTGACACGCAGATCGTCGGCCAGCCCCAGCCGCCGTTCAACGCCGCGTCGGGCGCTTCCTAACCACCATCACATCACCGGCCTGCACAACCGCGCCAACCGGCGCGGCAGTCGGTGCTGGCAGATCGAAAGGAGACTGATCAATGGCACAGAGGATTGCAGGCATTGCGTTCCTCACTGTCGATGGGACGCAATTGGCGCTGCGCGGCAACTTCACCGTCAGCCCGTCGCCGGTCGAGCGCACCATGATCGCAGGCCAGGATGGCGTGCACGGCTACCAGGAGCTGCCGCGCGTGCCGTACATCGAGGGCGATCTCTCGACGCTTCCGGGCTTTTACCTGGAGGACCTGCTCGCCGAGACCGACGTGACCGTCGTCGCGCAGCTCGCCAACAACATGCAGTACATCCTCACTGGCGGCACCTGCAAAGGCGGGTTCGAGAACAACACGCGCGATGGCCAGGTGCGTGTGCGCTGGGAGGGCGTCACTTGCCAGGAGGTTAGCCTCGCATGAACGTAGCGCCGAAACGAGAAGGCTTCATCGACGAGAGGCCCACGCCGAAGATCATCGACGCCGAGCCGCTGCCCCAGGCAGAAGCCAAGCCCTCGCGCACGATGCCGCCGCCCGAGGTCGAGCCGTCGCCAGCAGAGCTGCCGCCGATGTGGCAGGACGAATGGCCGATGGTGGTGAAGCTGCTCAACAAGCCGATCCACAACAACAAGGGCGAGCAGATTACGGAGATCACGCTGCGCGAGCCTCGCGCTGGCGACATCAACCGCTACGGCAATCCGGTCCGCATCAACCAGGAAGGCGACGTGGTCTGGGACGAGCGCAAGATGACCTACATGATTGCGGCGCTCTCGGACATCCTCGCGCCTTTCATCGAGGACATGCATCCGCGCGACTGGAATACCGTGGCGATGAAGCTCCGAAATTTTTTTCTGCCCGATCCACGGGCCTGGTAGGCGACGAGGACGAGATCATCCTCGACTGCTATCGCCTGGCGCGCTGGTACCACGTCAGCCCAGAAACCTTCTTGTCGATGCCGTTCAGCGAGGTGCGCGTTCACCTTGAGCGCACCGCGACGCTGGACCGCAGACAGCAGCCCCCGAAAGACGACGACTGATGCCCACCGAACAGGAGGAGCTGAAGCTTATCGTCTCGCTGGTCGACAATGCGTCGGCTGGCCTCGACAAGATCGTCGAGAAGACCAAGGAGATGGGCGGGCCGCAGGTCAAGGAAGCCCACGAGAAGATGCGTCGTGGGACCGAGGAGCTGAACAAGGCCTTCAAGGAAATCAGTGGCGGCTTCGGGGACGCCTTCAAGGCGCTGGGCGCTTTCCGGGGCGGCCTGGTCGCTGGCGCGGGCGGACTGGCGCTGTTCGGCGTCGAGATGACCAGGCAGGTCAACGAGCTGAAAAAGTGGGCCGAGGAGCTGCGCGGCATCAGCCAGGCGGCAAAATCCATCGGCGTCGATCCGGCCTCGATGAAAAATATCATCAGCCAGTTCGAGGCCGTTGGCGTCAGCGCGGACCAGACGAAAGCCAACCTGGGCAAGATGGCCGAGGCGGTTGCCGACCTCAATCGCCAGGGCAGCGCGCTGCGTCGCGAGATGCTCCACATGGCGGGACCGACGCCCGAGGCGCAGGCGAATATGCGCGAATTTCTCGACAAGGTCGTGCGCGCGAGGACGGAAGAAGAGCGGTACAACGCTGTCGCCGAGGCGCGCAATAACGTCCTGAAGAACGCGCTGGCCAACGGCTACACGCTGCAGGAGGCGACCAACCGTGCGAACGCATTCGCCTCGCACTTTTGGGACAAGACGATGGAGGCGAAGGAACGCCTCAACCGGCTTTCGGCGGAAGAGCAGCGCATCCAGAACGAGCGGATCGCCAAGGCGCGCGAGTTCGCCAACATCACGGGTGACATCAGTTCGGAATGGGCTGACATCATCGAAGATCTGAAAGCGCCGTTCCTCGACCCCGCCATCAAGGCCGCGAAGGTCTTCCTGGAGGTCAGCAAGGAAATCCACGAGTGGCTGAAGAAGAATTACGAGCTGGCCAAGCCTGACGAGGCCAAAAAGTCGATCCAGGACACGTTCGGCAAATTCCGGGGCCCGCTGCAGCTCGGCACGCCGCAGGCCGAGGAGCAGAAGAAGACCACCGAGGATAATACCGAGGCCCAGAAGAAGCTGAAGGAGTCGAACGACCAGCTGATCGATGCCCTCAAGCAGCAGGGCTATTCGCCGATGAGCTACACGGGTGGCGGCGTCGGCCGCAATCCGATGCTGCAGAATGCCAGCTTCACCACGGGAGGCCCGCAAGGCTTCAGCTACGGCGGCGGCGGTGGTGGTGGTGGTTATGGGCCATTCGGCGGCGGAAGCGCATTCAGCGGTGCGCCTTACGGCTCAAGTGTCGGTCCCGGCTCGGGCGCTGGCGCAGGCAGCACACCTGCACACGGTGGCGGCGGTGGAGGTGCCGGACCGGGTGAGCCGGTGATCCCCGGCACGCCTGGTGGTCGCTCCGATAGCGGCTACAACTATTTCCAGAAGCGCGGGCAAGGCCCGCTGGACCGTAGCCAGTTGCAGGCGGTGCAAACTCCCTACGGCAAGATCATGGCGAACCCGGCAGCAGCCGCCGATCTGTCGGGGTTCATGACCGATCTCGCGGCAAGCGGTGCTCCGGTCAAGCGGTTCGGCGACTACAACAAGCGGCAGAAGCGCTGGGGCGGCGGCTGGTCCTCGCACGCCTACGGCACTGCCTGGGATGTGAACGACCAGCAGTTCTTTTCGCCCGAGATGCGCGACTGGTTGACGAAAAATCCCGACAAGTGGAAGGAGCTGCAGAACAAGTACAACATCGGCCAGCCTCTCGCGAATGCGGACCGTCCGTGGGAGGGCAAAGACCCAGCACATCTGGAATGGCGCGGCCCGCACGGCACCAAGTTTGCAGACAGCCACGTCGGCCCCGGCACTGGTGCTGGCGCTGGCGAAACCCCCGCAACGGCAGACGGTGCGCATGGTGCTGGCGGCGCGGCTAACCAGCGCGCGGCGATGATGGCGGAAGTCAACAAGGACCCCGCCACCAAAGAGCTGCTGTACAGGATGATGAAGTCGGAGGGCGGTGGCACCCCGACTGTCGAAGCGCTGATGAACCGCGTGCAGATGGTGCGCCAGAAAGTGCCTGGCTATTCCATCGGCAAGGAATTGCGCAGCGGCTTCTATGGCCCGATCAACAAAGGGATCACTCGGCCGGTCAGCGAAAACGAGCGGGCCCAGTTCGACAAGAACCTGGCCGAGGCGGTCGGCGGCAGCGATTACATCCAGGGCCGAACCAACCAGGGCATGGCGTCCGATCCCGGCGCAAGGCTGCCTGGTCGCGTGCCAGGCTACAAAGAAGTTTACAACTATTGGGAAGGTCGACGTGGCGGCGTCGATTTCTCCGTCGCCGACAGCGCGCGGTTTGCGCGCGAGCAGCTCGACCGCAAGATGGCCGCTGCCAACAAGGTCGAGGGCTCCGGCAAGATCAGCGTCGATGTGAACGCGCCGAAGGGCACGAAGGTCGATGCTCAGGGCGGCGGCATCTTCAAGGACGTTGAGATCAATCGGCAAACGCAGATGGAGCGCGCGAGAAGCGGGCCCGAGACGATATCGATATGAGCACCATTTTCGAGATCACGCCGAACAAGCCGAGCTGGCGCGATGACTGGGTGCGGGCGACCTATAACAACGCGCCGTTCCATTGCGAGGCGAACAGCCGCGAAGGCGGGCGGCGTATCGTCGAGCACCAGTTTCCGAAGAAAGAATATCCTTATGCGGAGGACATGGGGCGCATGGCGCGCGAGTTCACCATCCGCGCCTACTGCATCGTCTATTCCCGCGACGACGACGATCTGTTCCGGACCGACTATCGCAAGGTCCGCGACCGGCTGATCGATGCGCTGGAGAGCGAAGGCCCCGGCATCCTGCAGCTTTCGACGCAGCCGCCGCAAACCGTGGTGGTGACCAAATATCGGATGACGGAGGAAGAGCGCTTCGGCGGCTTCTGCACCTTCGACATCACCTTCGTGGAATACGGCATCGACCCGCTGTTCCATCCCGGTCAAGAGGACACCCAGGCGACTTTGGCGAACGCCTCGCAGCAGTTGCGCGACCAGGTGCAGCGCTCGCTCGCGCCGCCTTCGCCGTCCATCGGCACAGGTTCGGTTGAAGCATGAAGCGCACAGACGCGAACGAGGCCGCTCCGCTCGTTGATCGGATGCTGGCCCTCCTGCTGTCGTTCGTCCCGGCAAAGGGCCACGCGGGCATCAACGCCAGGACGGCTATCGGCGACACAAGGGTGAATGCTTACAAGCTCCTGATTGACGACGCGATGGGGCCGCCGCTCGACAACTGCTTCGACCAGGCTCGCCAGGCGGGCATCACCTGGCAGCAGCTCGAAACCGTGCGCAGGCAGATCGAGCAGGAGAAACCCGTCTCGCTCGGCGCGGTGCTGCTTCAGAACGCGGGCATCCGGCTTTGCCTGGCGACCGAGGGCTACATCCTCGCAGGCATGACGTTCGTCAGTCGCCAGCAGGTCGATGCGATCAAGGCCGCGCTGTTTCAGCCGTTCCAGGACGCCGAGGAGATCGCCGCCGACGACATGGATCAGATGACGTTCCAGGCGCTGATCACGCTGCATGGGGCGATCACCAATCATCTGGTGCAGACTGCGCTGCCGCTGCCGCGCATGCTGAACTATCAATTCTTCAAGCCGCTGCCCAGCCTGGTGATGGCGTACAAGCTGTATAGCGACGCCTCCCGCGCCGACGAGCTGCGTGCCGAGAACAAGGTCGTGCATCCAGCCTTCTGCCCGATGCTCGGCGAAGCCTTGTCGGCGTGATCGATGCCAAAGCCGCAAGAGACTGCCGTCCTCGTCGTCAACGGGCTCAAGTTCGAGGACTGGGAGTTCGTCATGGTCCGGCGCAACTGGGGCGACTCCTACGCCTATTTCCAGTTCAGCGCGGCCGAGCGCGACCCAGTGTTCAAGCAAGGCGGCCCGTTCCCTGATTGGAAGAAGCTGCAGTTCAAGCCTGGCGATCATTGCAGCGTCTACCTCGCGGGCTTCCTGGCGATCACCGGCTTTATCGAAATCCGCCAGGTTGCCTATGACGCCTTCAGCCACGGCGTCATGCTGGTCGGCAAGAGCTATACCGCGAACGGCGGCAAAAGCAGCGTCGATACCAAGACCGGCAGCTTCGACAACAAGAACATTGCCCAGATCGCGCAGGAGGTCTGGGCTCCCTACGGCGTCGGCATCAAGACCATCGGCCAGCTCAATCTTACGCCATTCGACAAGCTGCAGAACAACAAGGGCGAGCCGGTCTGGGACTTCATGGAGCGCATCGCGCGGGATCGCGGGGCTCGCCTGGCATGCGACGCATTCGGCAACTTCCTGCTGATCGGCCAGCACACCTCGCCCATCGTTGCCGGACTGATCGAGGGAAAGAACATCCTGTCGTGCCAGTGCGTCATCGATAGCACGATGGTGTTCGAGCAGTACGACGTGCACGGCAGCTCGCAAGGCAGCGACGATCACAACGGCACCGATGCCAGCGAGCAGAAGGCGACGGCCGCCACGGGCGTCGGCAACGTCCTCTACAGCAAGCTGATCACGCCGATAGAGGAGTCCGTGAAGTCGCAGGGCGAGATGCAGGCGCGGGCCAATTACGAAAAGATGTGGCACGACGGCACGCACATCCAGGCGACCATCACCGTGCAAGGCTGGCTGCGCGAAGGCGTCGCGCTCTGGCAGGAGGGCGACCACGTCCACGTCTATTCGCCGATGGCGATGCTCGACACCGAGCTGGCCATCCAGCAGGTGGTTTTCACCCAGGACGACAAGAAGGGCAGCATTACCGTGCTCAACTGCGTCGATCCCGAGTGGCTGAACGGGCAGCCGAGCTACAACGTCGGCGGAAACAGCGGGAGCGTCTGAAATGCATCGAGCCACACCGTTGAACAGCTCGCTGCGGGGTTATTCCGCTGGCGGTGCGCGCGGCGTCGTAGATCAGGTCGATGACAGCAAGCTGATGCAGGAGATGGGCGGAAACTTCATGGCCAACGAGTCGCGCAGCGGCGTCGAGGCCCCGCAGAACTATGGCTTCACCTCCGTCGTGTTCGACGCCGAGAAGGACGCCATGGGCAAGATCAAGGCGAGCGCGGAGCACTTCTCGGCCTTCATCGGCGGCAGCCGGTCGTTTCCGGTCGCGGGCTCGATGGATGATCGCCGCCACCGCCTCTACAAGCTGGAAAAAGGCGACACCGCGATGTTTCGCGGGCGCGGCGACAAGCAGCAGTTTCATCTGACGAAGGACGGCGGCTTTTGGACCGCGCCGCAGGACAAGACCGTCCGCATGCATCTCGTCCAGCAGGACAGCGAGAGCAACGCGACCGTTGACCAGGGCGGCGGCGGCTCATCGGGGGGCGGCTCGGCAGGCGGCCAAGTAGCGGCGCGCGACGCGAGCGGCGGTTCGAGCGGCGGCAACGGCCAGCAAGGCGGCCAGCAGCAGCAGAAGCGCGGTCAGCAGTCGCTCTACAAGGACGGCCAGAAATCGCCGCTGTTCGTCGAGGTCACCAAGGACAAGACCCGGATGGGCGGCAACCAGTGCCACCTCGCGCTCGCCGATGGCAACACGTACCTGCATTGCCACACCGACAAGCAGGTTTATGTCGGCGCGGAGGCAGGCAAGGCCTCGTTCGATTACCTGGTGACGCTGTCGGGCCCGTGCGTCAACTCGCTCGGTAAGATCGGCTGACCGATGCCAGCGGGATACAACGTCCCTGACATCCGGCTGGTCCAAAACAACGTCTTTCCTGCGTATTCAGTCACGGTCGACTGGTCGCTGCTGCCGGATGGCACGCTCGACGACACCCAGGCGCTCGCCACCGCGATCATCGTCGCGCTCGGCACCAACGCGCTCGCTGGGCCGAACGACATCATGCCCGACCCGGACTCCAATGACCGGATGGGCTGGTGGGGCGACATGGATGCCCAGGCCATCTGGGGCGGCTGGGACATCGGCTCCAAGCTCTGGCTGCTGCGCCGCTCCAAGATCACACCGGCCCAGGCGCGCCAAGGTTCGACGCTGGTGATGGTTGAGAACTACATTCGCGCGGCGATCCAGCCGTTCGTCGACCGCAAGATGTGCTCGGGCTTCGATGTGTGGGTGACGCGCGTCGACACGCAGCGCATCGACGCTCTGCTGCGCATCTATCGCGGGCCCCTTCCTGAAATCGAGCTTCGCTACGCCGTCCTCTGGGACGCAATGCAAACCTCCTAACTGCGAAACAGCGACATGCCATGGTCAACGCCGACATTGCGCGCGGTGCGCGAACTCGTGCGCGATGCGGTCAACGCTTCTTTGCCTGGGGCGGATGCCAACGTCCCGAACAGCGTTCTGCGGGTTCTCTCGGATAACCAGGGCGCGCTGTGCCATCTGACGCTGCAATATGTCGACTGGCTGTCGCTGCAGCTTCTGCCCGACACTGCCGAGACCGAATGGCTCGACCGGCACGGGCAAATCTGGCTGGTCAACGCGGACGGCTCGACCGGCCGCAAGATGGCGACGCTCTCGACCGGCACGGCCCAATTCCAGGGCCTGATCGATGGCACGGTGATCCCGACCGGGACGCAGTTGCTGAGCGCGGTCGGCTTGCCCGTTGACTTCGGCTCGCCGAACACCGTGGTGACCTTCGAGACGCTGGAGGACATCACCACCTCGGCCAGCGCACCAGTGACCGGCAACATCCGCGCGGTCGATGCGGGCTCATTCGGCAACCTTCCGGACGGCACCTCGCTCGCGATGTCGCCGACGATCCCTGGCGTCAGCGGCACGGCTTTCGCCTACAATGTGACGGGCGGCACCGACACCGAGACCGACGACGAGCTGCGGGCTCGCATCCTGCAGCGCATCCGCAACCCGCCGATGGGCGGCGCGCAAGCCGACTATGTCTCCTGGGCCCTGGCGGTCCCTGGCGTCACGCGGGCCTGGGCCAATGTCGAGCAAGGCATCGGCACCACGACCGTCCGCTTCATGATGGACGATCTGCGCGCCGACAATGACGGCTTCCCGCTGCCGCCCGACATTGCGACGGTCGGGGCCTATATCGACAAGATGCGGCCCGTCACCGTGAAGGACTGCTTCGTCGCCGCGCCGATCAAGTCGTTCGTCGACCTGACGATAGCGGACCTCAACCCGAACACCGACGAGTGCAAGGCCGAGATCGAGGCGCAGCTCAAGGACATGCTGTTCCGGATGGCTGCGCCTGGCCAGACGATCTATTCGGCCTGGATCAGCGCGGCGATCATGCAGGCCCCGAGCGTGATCTCGTTCGATCTCGTCACCAATAACGACTTCGTCATGCCCAACATCGGCAGCATGGCGGTGCTCGGGACCATTCTCTATGAGTAACCGGCATATCCGCAGGGCGGGCGGCGACTATCGCGACGCCTTCCTGGAGCTGCTGCCGCAAGGCCAGGCCTGGCCGAAGCATTCCATCGACAGCGTGCTGTGGCAGGCCTGCGATGGGCTGAACAACTATTGGGGCTACGTCGACGGGCGCGCCGCTGATCTCCTGGAGATCGAGAGCGACCCGCGCAAGACGGTTGAGCTGCTTCCCGACTGGGAGCGCAACTGGGGTCTGCCCGATCCCTGCTACACCGCGCCGCAGACCATAGCCGAGCGGCAGATCGCGCTCGTCGCGCGCATGACGCTGTACGGCTCGCAGTCGCGTGAGTTCTACATCAACTTCGCTGCCTTCCTTGGCTACACGATCACCATCACCGAATATCGGCCGTTCATGGTCGGCATCGACTGCTGCGGTGATGGTCGCGTCTACGGCGACGGCACCTTCATGCAGGACCAGTGGGGCCGCCCGATCATGGACCCCAACGGCGAGCCCGTCGCCGATGGCGAGCTGAGCGAGTGGCCGAACTACGGTCTCGGCCCGCCCGAGAACCGCTACTACTGGACGGTGCATGTGCACGAGGCCGACCTGCAATGGTTTCGCTGCGCCTCGGGCCAGTGCGGCGTCGATCCGCATCTGCGCATCGGCCACGCGCAGGACCTTGAATGCATTCTCGCGCGCTGGAAGCCAGCGCACACCCAGATTGTCTACGACTATTCCGGCCTGACGCCAGGCGACCCGATGGCGGGCACGCCTTAGCCGATCCGATCACCTTTCCGACCTGAAACACGGTGCGCCCCTTCCGCGAGCGCGCCGTCAGAGGACGCGCGCATGCAGTACAACCAGCCCTACGGCGTGAGCGATACGAACGCGCCCTACATCAACGGCAACCCGGCGACCGGCACGCAAGGCTCGATCCCGCCAGCAGCGTCGATTGAGTATCCGCAGCGCGAGATCGTCAATCTCATCACCGACGTGGGTCTGGTCACGCCAAGCAATAGCGACCTGCATCAGCTCGCGAGGAGCATCCAGAGCAATCTGCTCTACTCCGACGACGACGCGGGCACCGCCAACCAGTATCAGGTGACGCAGACGCCAGCACCGACCGCGTACTTCAAGTACATGACGGTGGTGATGAAGGTCGGCAACACCAACACCGGACCATCGACGCTCAACGTCAACGCGCTTGGCGCGAAGCCGATCAAAAAGATCGACGGCACCGACATCGTGCCCGGTGGTCTCATTTCCAATTCGATTGTCTGCCTCATGTACGACGGCACCAACTTTCAAACCGTGTGGTCGTCCAACATCGGCTCTAATCAAGGCGGCGTGCTCACCGCTCCGCTCACCTACTACGTCAACCACAACACCGGCAGCGACAGCGCCTATGATGGCACCACCGCGACCGTCGTCGCTGGCACCACGCACGGCCCGTTCCAGACGATCATGCGAGCGGTGAACCAAGCCTATAAGTTCCAACCGAGTGCGGCCTACGTCATCACCATTCAAATCGCGGACGCCACCTACCTTGAACAACTCTCGACGCCGTCGATCCCCGGCCCGGTCCTGCTCGTCAACGGCAATGCGAGCACGCCGGTCAACGTGCTGGTCAACAGCACCGGCATCGGCAACACCTTTAGCGTCAGCGGCCCGAATGCCGTGACCGTGCAAAATCTGATGATCAAAAATCAGACGACCAACATGGCCGGGTTTGCGGCCAATGGCGCGGGCGCGACGATCAACACGTCGAACACCATCTCTGATCTCATTTCGACGTGGGTATTCCTCGCGAACGGTCTTGGCGCGGTGAATATGGGCAAGCACACCTTCAATGCCACGTTCGGCTATGGGCTCGCGTCCTATCGCAACGGCGCGCTCAACATGGCTGGCAGCTCAGTCAACCACATCATCGCCGGTTCGCTCTCGTGCAACACGTTCGCCTATGCGGTGTCGGGCGGACAAATCGAGGTGCCCGCGACCGGCACGCCGACCTTCACGGGTGCGCCGACTGCCGGTGCAAAATACTTTGCGACGCTCAACGGCGTCATTAACACCCAGGGGCAAGGCGCGAGCTACTTCCCCGGCCCGACAGCGGGCTCGCTCGCGCAAGGCGGTCAGTACGCATGAGAGATAGGTGCCCGCACGCAGTCAACGACAAGCCGTGCGTCCTGATCGGAGGACCGGAGTGCTACGCGATGGACCTAGAGGGCCGGGCCGTCTGCATCAACTGCACGCTTGGCTCTGGCGCTCTCGCCGTCAAGCCGCCGTGGGACTGGAACGAGCGCGTTGCGAAGGCGAGAGAGGACCGGCAACGCTGGGACAGGTGCATGCGGGAGATGTTCACCACGCCCGCCAATCAGGCCCGCCTCTGTTGGGCGTGCGGTCACGTCAACATGAGACGCGGCAAGCTGTATGTCCCGCAGGGACGGTGCGAACGATGCAACTCCGTCTTGGCAGAAGCCGCTGTCGAGCGAGGGACCGAGGCATAGGAAGGCGAACACATGATGCTCTACGATCCTTATCATTGGTTCTGGAAGGCGGAAGATGGCCGCATCTATTCGAGCGCGGTGCAGGCGCTCGTGCCCGAGAGCGATCCGGACTTCGTCGCGTTCATGGAGGCATCCGGCGAGACCACCCCGCCAAATTGGCCGCGCGACGACGCGGGCACGCAGAGCGACGCAGCGCTGCAAGCGGTGCTCGATCCCTATGGCCTGTTCGTCAACGACGAATACTACGCCGCGAGCGTGCGGTGGCAGACCGAGAGCAGCGGTCTCACCATCACCGGGATCGCGTCGGCCCCCAACGGCATGCCGATCAAGACCGACGATCGTTCGAAGAACCTGATCGATCTCCAGGTGAACGCAGCGCAGAGCGCGCAGACCTACACCACGAAGTGGGTTGCGGCGGATGGCAACTTCTATGCGCTAACCAACAACGAAATCCAAGAGATGGGCAAGCAACTCGCGGAGCACGTCAACTGGTGCTTCGAGACCTACGTCGATGCGATCGGCCAGGTGCGCGCCAAGAAGATCACGAGCCGCCAGCAGATCGTCGAGGCATTCAAGGCGAAGCCTGCTGCGTCAGCCCCGAAAAAGCCGCCGCCACCTCCGTCGAAGAAGTGAGCCATGGCCATCTGCAACATCACCTGCTGGAACGATGCCGATTTCTATCGCGGCTTCGTCTATCAGACGACCGACACGCCGCCTGTGCCGATCGATCTCACCGGCAACAAGCTGCGGATGGAAATTCGGCACCGCGCGCAAGACGTGACAGCGGAATTGCTGCTCACGACCGAGAACGGCGGCCTGATCATCACCGCCGCGCCGCTGGGCAAGTTCACCGTCTGGATCACGCAGGCGCAACTGCTTGAGCTGCCGGTCGGCGACTACGAGCATTCGCTGATCCGCATTCAACCCAGCGGGCTTCACTCGCGCATCTGGTCCGGCACGCTGGCTAACAATGCCGGACCGAGCCGGGGCACCAACACATGAGCTTCGACGTAACCGTTACGGCCGACGCCGATGTCATCGTCTCGGCTGAGCCGAACGACGACGTAACGGTTGCGCTCGATTTCGACGTCGAGACCATCGACGTGCCTGAGCAAGGGCCGCCTGGCCCGGCCGGTGCGCCGGGTGCTCCTGGCGCGGACGGCAACACCGTGATGTACGGCGCTGGCCCGCCATCGGCTGCGATGGGCAGAGACGGCGACTGGTACATCGACACGACGGCGCACGCGATGTACGGCCCGAAAGAGTCGGGCCTCTGGCCAACCACAGGAACGTCGCTGATCGGCCCACAGGGGCCGCAGGGCATTCCGGGCCCGCAGGGCATCCAGGGGCCGGTTGGTCCGCAAGGCCCGAGCGGCAACACCGTGCTGTATGGCGCTGGGCCGCCCGCAGCAGGCACTGGCGTCAACGGCGACTTCTACATCGACACCGCAGCCCATTTCATTTACGGCCCGAAGGCCGGTGGCGCGTGGCCAGCGGGCACCTCGCTGATCGGCCCGCAAGGCCCCCAGGGCGCGCAGGGCATTCCGGGCAACACGGGCGCGACCGGCGCGACGGGACCGCAAGGCACGCGCGGCTCGCTCTGGTACGAGGGCGCGGGCGCGCCGGGCACCATCGCGGGCGTGCTGGCGGGTGACAACTATCTCAACGTCACCAACGGCGATGTCTACACCTACGCCAGCGGCTCGTGGGGCTCGCCGGTCGGCAACATCAAGGGTCCGCCCGGCGCGGTGCCCGAGACGCCAAGCACAAGTGATGGCGTGTACTACACGCGGCGCAACGGCGCGTGGGTCGATGCTGGCAACGCCTTCGTGCGCTATGACGCCGCTACTGCCATCGGCACGCTGGCTCAAGTGCAAGCGCGCCAGAACATCTACGCCGCGCCGCTCGACGCGCTCGCCTACAACGGGATGCAGATCAACGGCAACTTTGAGGTCGCGCAAGAGTTGGGCGCGGGCGGTCTCAACATCCCGCTTGGCGCGATCAAGTACATCGTCGATATGTTTCAGTGTGGCGCGAGCCATGCGAGCGCGGTGTTTTCGTCGGCGCAAGCCGCGCCCACGGCATTCGGCTCGACACCATTCGGCGTTTGCTTCCCGACGTGCCTGTACCTCAAAGCGACCACGGGGTCGGCATCGTGGACGGGGACCAACTATGCGATGGTCAGCACCTTCATCGAAGGTTATCGGTTCTCGCGCGTCGGGTCGGGCTCGTCGACGAGCAACATGCCCTTCACCATCGGGTTCTGGGTATGGTCGACGATTGCAGGCACGTTCGGATTCAGCATCCGCAACAACAACGGCACGCGCTCCTATGTGCACAACGTCGTCATCAACAATGCGGCAACGTGGGAATACAAGACGTTCACCATCGTCGCTGACAACACCGGCACGTGGCAGACGACAAACCAAGCTATTTTGGTCGGCTTCTGCTTTGCGTCCGGGTCGAACTGGAATGCTCCCGCTGCCGATGCGTGGCAAGGTGGCAACTATCTCACGACCGCTGCATGCAACAACTTCTTCGCCACGAACAACAATCAAGTCGCAATCACCGGCTTCGGCATGTGGCCGGGACGCGATGCGCCGTCGCCAACCTTCAGCATGTTGCAATCGCGTCCGTTCGATGAAGAGTTGGCGTTGTGCCAACGCTATTGGGAGACGACTTATGACTACGGTCTCGGCGCGCGTCCGCTCGCGGCTGGGCTCGCGAACAACCTCTTATTCTATGGTCTCACGCTGTCGAGCGCTACAATCGACAACGTATCGCAGTCGGGCATCGGCTTTCAGTGCAAGGTGCCGAAACGCGCGTCGGCCAATTTCATACCCTATTCCGGCAACACTGGCGCACAGAACAAGTGCGCAGACTTTTCCGCTGGCGTGGACGTGGCGTGCTCGATCAACCAACCGAGTAGCAAAGGGTGCCGTTGGTTGTTCACACCGAGCGGCGCCAGCCGCGTTATGTCAATAGGTGTGATGTTCGATATCGATGCGAGGTTCTGATGGCCGACTATAAATTGCAGTGGGATGGATGCGTGATCCGCGCGAGCGACGGGGTGACTATCCCGCCCGACGAGGCGAACCGCGATTGGGCCGAATATCAGGCGTGGCTCAAGGCGGGCGGCAAGCCTGACCCGGCCGATCCGCTCTCGATCGAGACGAAGGCGTTGCTTGGTCTGCCGCTGACCGAGGAGGAGCGTGCTGCGCTCCGCGAGCCGCGCTGAACCGAAGTCCGATCCTCCCGGCCTGGCCCCGCTTCGGCGGGGCTTTTTTTTATGCCCGCTATTTGACCACCCGCAGGTGCCCACGGCGCACGCGATCGACCGCGTCGGCGTGCATCGCCTCGGCCTCGTCCCAAGTGGAGCAGCGGTTCTGGAACTCATCGAGCACGCCGCCGAAGATCATGGTCTCGAACAGCAGCGGCGGCCCATTGCCGAAGTGGCGGTGGTCAATCCCGAGAAAGACGGTGCTGATGTGCACGTCGCCGATGAAGGTTGCAGCGACGCGCCAGGGATCGAGACCGGTCAGCTTGTACGTCGAGTGCCGCGCAGCGGATGCGGCGGCCCAATCGTTGAGCGATACCTTTGCCGTCTCCCGGTTGACCAGCACATAGCAGCGGAAGTCGTACCCCTCTGGCTGCTGCTCGCCTTCAACCCGGATGAAGGTCGGGAAGCGGAGGATGTTGTCGTCGTCGTCCTTCGTCATGGGCGCAGCAGCTTCTCCAACTCGTCGATGGCGCGGTGCAGCCGCTTCCTCGATTGCTGAAACTGCACGAACGCGACCGCATTCGCGACCGCTAGCACCAAAAGGACCGCGAGCACCCACTTCTCGCTACCCGGCATCGCGGACCTCCCGCTGCTCGCGCTCCAGGTCCTGCGCGGTCTTGAGCGTTTCCCGCAGAAGCAGCAGCGTGTCGTCGTACCTGCCGTGGCGATAGGCCGCGAGCGCATCGTCAAGCAGCTTCAACATCCGGTCTTCGGGCTTCTGGTCAGTGCTCATCATCCGATCCCTCCCGCTTCACGACGTTGCACAGCATGGACAGGATATCTTCGGCCTTGCGCCTGGCGATCTTCTGCCGCTTGATCATGCCCTCGTGCGTCTGATGGCGGCCGAAGGCGTTGAGATCGATGATACGCGCGGCTTGCTCGATGATCTCGTCCTTGCTGGTCATGACGGCTCCAGCTCAACGAAGTTGATGGCGACGCGACCGGGCTCGTAATGCTCGACCCACACGCGATAGGGGCGGCTCGGCGGATATCCGGAGAAGCCGAACGCCTCCAGGATCATCTTTGCAGCGTGCTCGTTCGGGGCCTTGCCCGGGGCGCGCGACGAGATCGAGATATGGCGGAACAGGCCTTGCGGTTGTTCCTCGAATGAGATCGCGGCGACGTAGGACCCAAGCTGCACAGGATAGGTCGGATATTCCCTGCGGAGCGCTTCGATGCGGTCGGGGTCCGGCCGCTCGTCGAGCTTAAGCGTATTGGTCGGGCTGTCCCTGTCGTCGACAATGAGCTGCCGCATCTTTTCCCAGGGCATCGGCTTGATCAGCGCCAACCGAATGGCTTCAGCGATGGCCGCCCTCTCGGTGTCTCCGATGATGAGTACCCCGCTCATTGCATTGTCTCCCCGCCGGGCCCGATGTCCATGATGTCCTCACGGTGGGACAGCTTGACCAGCTTGATGGTCTTACCGCTCATCGCCGCGATCTTGCGCGCCCAGGGGAGGCAGAGCTTCAGCCGCTCTTCGTCGGCCGCGATCAGCGGGATGAGCGTGCCGGGCCCCATCAGCGGCGCGGCGCAGATGCCTTCGCCGGTCTCGTCGCTGGAGACGAACGCCCACACCGCATCGATCCGCCTCAATTCGTTCGGCGGTGAGTGCATTTCGGTATCGTCGTCCATGAGCATTTCCCCATTTTCGCATTGCTTTATCGTTGGGATCGACCGGCTCGCTTTGAGCGAGCCGGTCCGCTTCAGACGATGTAGTCGCAGACCTCGCCGAGTGTATGGAGCAACACGATAAGCCCCACCGCGACCTCGCCGAGTGTGCGGGTCAGCGCGATGATGCTGCGGCGCACCTGCGAACTCTGGAGCTTCGAAAAGGCCTCGATCAGATCGATGCCATCCTTGCTCGCCACAAACTCACTAACCAAACTGTTCTGCTGCTTGTCCCATGGCAGGTCACCACCGATGAGCGCCGCCATGCTGGTCTTGAGGAAAGCAGCGATCTCGGCCAGCCGCGCCGCTGCGACACGGTTGGTGCCCTTCTCGTACTTCTGGATTTGCTGGAAGGTGATGCCCACGGCCTCACCCAGTTCGGCCTGGCTGACGTGCAGCTCCAGCCTTCGCGACCGGATGCGCTTGCCCACCTCCCGGTCCTGATCGTTCACCGCTCGCGGCGATGCCTTTTGTCTACGGCGCATCTTTGCGCTCCTTTCATTCCCATGCCCAGGTTTTGCTGCGCGCGGCCTTACGGGCTTTGCGCTGCTCTCGCAGTTCCTCCGAGTCGTAGTTGTCCTTGATGAATTCTCCTTCTCTCTCGCGCCCAAGACGCTATGCAGCGTGCTCCGCAGGGAGTGCCCTTAGCTGCTGAGCGCGTTTCCTCCGCACGGGCGGCTTCGTTTTCGCGGCCTTCTTCGCCGCCTTCTTCGCGGGCGGCTTGGTCTCCGCTGGCTTCAGCCTGACCTCGCCACGGTAAATCTCGATCTGGTCGTGTGTCTTGAGGTAGTGCAGCTTCAATTTGATCTGCGTCGGCGTCAGCCCGGTATCGCGCACCAGGGCCGAGATCGTGGTCCACCTGTCGAGCGACAGATATTCGACCAGCTTGATGCTGCGGGACGACGGCTTCACCACCGGGGCGGCCGGTTGCGGCTTCGGAACGTGTGTTGTCAGAACCTCGCGCATGCCGGTCGCGATCTTGGTGAGTCGCAGCACCAGCTCGGTCAGGTCGGCGACCTCGCCGCGCAGTGCCTTGACCTGGTCCGGCATCGGGATGACGGCGTCGGGTTGTGGCAACTCCAGCGCCTTTGTTAACGGCTTCGGCTTCAGCGGTTTCTCGTTCTGGGCCTTCAGCGTCACGTTGTCGGCGCGCAGAAGCTTGCGCACCTCGGCGCGCGTGTTCATGCGGGCCCGCCAGTCGCTGGCCGTCTTGGCGACGAAGACGCGGCGGACCTCCTTTTCCGGTACCACCTGCCAGGCGATCTCGATGTGCCCGCCATTGGTGTCTCGGGTCTGCCCCTTCACACCGTGCAGCTTCAGCTCGTTGAGCGCGATCTCGGTCAGTTCATTGCTGTACGCCATTCTCTAAACCTATCCCTTGCCGTCCGGCTCGATGGTCGCCGACGCTCGACCACCGAGCGCCTTCGCGATTTCCGTGAATGAGTGGGTGCGGCCCACAGAGACGCCGCTGGCGATCTCGCGCCATTGGCCAGCCGAGTCGAACGGTGGCGCGAAGACGGCGAGAGCTTCCCTGGAATTGAAACGGATCAGCGCGGCGATGCCCTTCTCGGCGCGGCGGATCAACCAGCGGCGCAGGGCGGGATCGCGATGGGCATCGCGGTGAGCGGGATCGACCCATATCTGGACGACCTGAATGTTCTGGCCTTCGCCGGTCGCGTCATCGCGCACCGTGACGAAGTCGGGCATCAAATCGAGCACGTAGTGCGATCTATCGGGTCCCGATAGATCGTCGGCATCATCATTGACCAGCCAACGGCAATTCCAGAGGCCGCACTCAGGCGGCATCGGCGCCGTGTGATAGACGGCGCAGCCCTTGTGGAATTTCTGAAAGCGGCAGCGCTCGCCTGCAGCCTTCTGTAAAGGCGGCACCGGCAAAAGCTTGCAGCACAACGAGCAGTCACCGCAGCGTCTCATCGGTGCCCGTATCCATCTTGCACATTTTAACCGCGCGGCTTTTGCCGCTGCTTTGCGTCGAGTGAGTCCCGACCTGTTCCACGATTAGGATGATGATTGTGGCGAAATAAATCTCACGCAACTTCTTTTCAGGAAAATTCGGCAGCGCGCGCACTGCTGAAGTTGAAATGCGAGTTGAGTGATTTTTCAGTTGTCGCCCGAGTTGACTATGGCCAACCCGAACGACAACCTTTAGGACATAGTGACCGGTGAGGAAGACTTGCACATGCCCGACTGCTCTAGCAGCTCGGGTCCCCTTACCGAGACTTAGCCCGTCCTTCGTCATCCGAAGGGCGGGCTTTTTTCATCGACACGCGAGTCCGGTCAACCTGGACAATTTGGCCATGCGACCACGTAGGGAGCAGTATAAAAATCGCATAAAAAAGCAGTGGCGCGGCATTAAGTGATCGTAACTTGGCGCGGGGCTGGCGCTTCGTTAAACGCGCGGTGCATCACCAGGAAAACTCTGCAACGATCATGCACGGCGTGCTCCCTGGCCTGTGGCAGCACCAGGCCGCGATTGTCTACCACATGGTGCTCACCATCTGCGATGTGCTTCATCGTGAATGGGGGCGCGGAAAGCACGCGGCTGCGGTCGCCGATGCAATCCTTGTGATCATGACGGTCCGGGTCAACGACGGCGCTGGCCGTCCGCCGCTCTCGATCAGTGCGATATCCAAGCGGCTCGGCATGTCACGAACCAGCGTGCGGCGCGTGATCAATGAGATCATCGAGCACAACGGCGCGGTGACAAAATGCTGCGACGGCTACATCGGCAATCCGAACTATGTGGCGAAGCGGTCCGATGTCGGTGACTACGTTCCGGAAATCCAGGAAGCGATCATTACTGCTGCCACCCAACTTGCGACATTGCGGGAAAAGGCCAGCGGTGCCGAACCGGCGCGGAAGCCCAAGGCGAAGCCCAAGACGCCAAGGAAACCCGGATGATGCTCCCTGCGAACCTCTCGCATGTTAATGCGATCCAGCGAGATGCTGGTCTAGCGTCGGTTGAGACGAAACAGGATCAGCCAATGGGAAAGTTCGGCAAAGAGCAGTTCGGTCGAGAGCTGCGGGCATTGATCGCCAAATACATCAAGCCGACGAGCACGTTCGAGGACTATTGCTCCGTCACCGATGAGTTGGCGAAGGAAGAGCGACGGCTAGGCAGCGAGGCCGAGAGGTTCTCGGAAGAAGAAGTCAACGCCGCCGTGACCGGCTCTCAGCCGGTCGCTATAAAAGGCGGATGATCACCGAAATCCTCGCGCAGATACGCGGACCCAATTTCACGGCAGGCATCGTCCTGTTCGACGACAAGGTGGTTGAGACCGCGCCGATCCTTCGCCGATTTCGCGGACGTTCGCGGGATCATGTGCGCGCCGAATGCAAGCGCCTGGGTTGGGACATTTCCGTCGTCTGGCAGATGCAGCGCGCGGATGTCAGCGCGGGCGCAATCAGCTAAATCGCCAGCAGGTCTTTGCCTTGGGCCAGGAGCCGCACATAGGTGCCGCTCTCGTGCAATTCGAACCAGCCCTGCTCAACAGCGTGAGCGAGACCCGCGCCGAACTCGGGGCCGCTGGCTTTAAGCTTGTAGAGAAACGGCGCGTTGATCTTCTCGATATGAATGCGCCCATCTTGGACAGGCTCGATGCTCGCGGCCAGCTCGACCAGCTTGCGGGCAGCGAGCTCCGGGTCGGCGTAGGGGCGATCCTCGACGTGCTTCATGCGCCTATGTCTCGGTGAGTAGTATGGACGTGGGCTTCAACGGAGATTGTCGAGATCGAGTCGCCGCAGAAGCACTTCGACATGCCGCTCTCGTTCTGCGTCGGCATCCTGCAGCCGCTGGCTTGCATGCGATACTTCCAAGCATGGAAGTCGCGGTCTCGCCGCCAGCGCTCGAAATCGTCTTCAGTCAAGGTGGGCTCCAGCTCCCGCCACACGCGCTCGAAAGCGGCGCGGGCGTCATCGAATGTTGCGGCTGAGCCCTACGCTGCGCGCCTGGTTCCATGCCGGGATAGAAGCCGACGCTCCACCCCCATTGATCGGCGCTGGTCGGGACACCCACGCGCATGCCAATCGTGCCGATCCGAACGTCGCCGGAATAAATGTCGCAGGTTTCCTGGTGCTCGTTGTTGCTGCGGCGTCGAGCGAGTGGCGTCATGGTGCTGTCCTAGCACAAGGCTCAGCGAGGTAGGACCTTTCTTCGGCCGAAATCGGTGTGCTAAGGCCCGGCCTATTCCCAGCATCATCGAATGGAACTGCAAGGTTGAAACAGGCTGATATCGTGAAGGGCGGCTTCTACATCGGCGGAAAGTCGCACCGCATCCGGGAAGTGACTGCGGCGACGGACTGGTCGGTAGCTTGGCGCGACACCGATCCGGAAACCCTGCACTACTTCTGGCTGGCGCAGGAAAAGGGCGACTGCGAGCGCAAGACGTTCGCCAAGTGGGCGAAGCGCAAGGTCGAGCCCGAGGAGCTTCAGGCGAGGCTGGCGCTGCCCAAGGAGGAGCGATACCGGCTCAGCACCGACTGGGACTGGACGCGGTCATAACTTTGGTGCTCCGGGGTCTAACGGGTTCTGGCGCTGCGGCGAATCACATAAACTGTGGCCGCTCACAAACTGATGGGGGCTCGCTCGCTTCGTGAAGGCAGTTTATGAAGCCCAGCTCCACGACGACCATCGTCATCCGCGTCAATGTCGCGGCCTGCCTATTCGGCATCGCCGCGATCATCAAGGCGCTGATGTAGCGGAATGAGAGCGGAGGCCGGAAATGGACCTCCGCTCTTTTTCCCCCAGGGATTGCCATGCCGAAGAAGCCGAAGCTGATCCCGGTCGTCCCTTTCGACGCCCTCATTAAGGGCCACGAAGGCATCATCGAGGACAGGGATAGACTGGGCCCCGGCGATCCGACCATGTCGCTGATAAGGGCCCTGGCCAAAGAGCAAAAACCGGACGTTATTATCGCTATCGATTACCGCCTTCGCGCCCTCGCCAAGTTCATCAGCGAGGGCCAGGGGAAGCCCTGGACGTTTGCCATGACCGAAGAAGGCGGCCACATGGTCAACGAAGCGCTTTTCAAGGCTGCAGCACGCGCCCCGCTGGCCCAGGCCAAAACGGTCGGCGACGTCGCGTTCAGCCACGATGAGTTCATGAAGATCGCTCTTGAGGAGAGCGAGGCGGACGGCCGCGCCTAAAGTATGACCCGGATCACTGATGTGATTCGCGCTGAGTCAACGCAGCTGTGAATAGGTCGAATAAGTCGCGCAGACTCATGCGTCGCGGCGAATCTCTTGTAGGTTAGTCGCGTCGGGCGAGCTTGATTCGCCTGATGACGAAAAAACCGGGCTCACCCCTTCCCCAAGGAATGCCCGGCTTTCGTGATTTGTTGTCAACTCCCATGCGGCCTCTTGGCCGTCTCTCTTGTGACGTTCAGTAATACTGAACGGATGAGTCCGGTCAAGGGGTCCAACACAAGGACCTTTAGATTGAACAAGACGAAGTTTACCGACGACGAGGCTGTTGATGTTTGGTTGCGTTCGTGGAGTGGTCAGTATCAGCACCAAATTGCCGCCGCATATGAAATCAACGTGCGAGCGGTGAACCACGTGCTGAAAGAGAAAACTCACATCGGAAGCAAGCAGGTCGCAGCCTCTAAGCGTTCTGCGTAAACTCACTACGGCGGGCGGCGCAATGCCGCCCGCTTTTTCAATGGGGCAATGAGCCGAAATCAGGCGATCAGGCAGCTTGTCCGGCGCACCAAGCATTCCTTCCAACTTGCAACAAGGCCATCAGGGGCGCGATGAGAGCGATTAGGAGTATAGCCGCGAGGATATCCCAAATCGCGCTGTGGCCGCTGGCCAAGTTGGATGCGGTCGTGAAGAGGGCAAACCGCAAAACCATACGACGCGCGATCCGCGACCGCAGTCGCCCGCTACTTCTTTTCGCACTCTTGAGGTTTCCGGCAGTTTCAGGTGGCGCTCTCACATGGGCGATCTTCTCGATCCACGAAAAGCCTGACTATCCTTGGCCGATTTTGGGAGTAGCCTTGATCGCCGTGAAAAAGGTGCTGGCGCTGGTCTATTACGCCCTTGATGAAGGATTTCGGGTCAGACGGGCGCTTCGTATGTATCGCAGATTTGCTGGGGGTCTCCCGTGATTCAACGGGCTCGGCTACTGGAAGTAGATATCTTAGCGTGAACTAAATGACTGTGCGAGCTGAGCGCGTCTGGTCTGCCATTGCAGGCGTGGCGGTGGTCGCAGCCGTGCTCGGCGCTGCGGTGCAGAACTAACGACTTTCGTTCGGCCCTCTTACCCCGCAAAGTGTCGCAGCTAGAAAACGCGCAAGACCTCTTTCACTCGCTTTCCCATAACACTTGACGGTGTTTTCTGCATTGGCGGAACCGGCACAAAGATCGATAGCAATTCCACGGGGTATGGCAGTATAAACACGAGAAACCTGTGCGTAGCATTTGACCGGCTCAGCAGTCCAAGCGCCCGAGCAGAGCTTCGTTGCCAATCCAGCAATAATGTCCTTATCAACTTTGGATGCGTCATTAAGACAGTCCAGAGGATCATAAGCAAAGGCTGAAAAACTAGGTGTAAAGCCCAAAAGCACTACGTAGATGATGATGGGTTTCAGTTTCACGTTCTCGGTCTCCCCCGTTGGCCCGGCGTCTTTTTACACGCCGATAACGTATTCGACGCTTGCTATTTCGCGCCAATCACTTGTGAAAGGTGGCCCCAGCACCAAAGAGCGGGAAGACTTTGGTCAGGCCGGGGGGATGCTCCCAAGGCGAGAGAAAAAATGACCGCTGTTTCCTTGCTCAGAGGTCCAGCGGGGCGTCAAAGCTGAGGATAGCTCGCGAACAAGTCCGTCCAGAAGGTACGGACCGATTGGAGAAGATGAGTCACGGATACGATGCGACCGCCATCAAGAACCACGAATAGGCCGTCGTCGCCGTAGCCAAGAACCCCTGTGTTATACGCGTACAGAGGGCTTCCGTATCCGGCTGTAAGCGTGGCCTGCACTTGGTCCCCCTTCTTCTTCTCGAAGTGCTTTGAGCCGTTGCATAGTTCACCGATCAGGATGAAGTCGGCAAATCGGCTCCTAAGAAATCTATACCACGCCCTATCATTTCCGGCGGCTCCCATGATCGCAGCTCGCAGCGAACGGTCATTCTTCAAGCGGCCGTGCCAAATCCAATCCCCTAAGTGATAGGCATCCCGCAGAGCGTTCATCGCCGCATATCGGTTGCGTGGCTCCGCAGTGAGCAAATCGATTTCGTGCGACAGCTTCGCAAGCAAATGGCGAGGCTCGGTTAATTGAAGGGCACCAGTCATGAACGATCCATTGAGCAAATCAGTGCCTGATAGATACAACGGGCAGGCCCGCCAGGGGCCGTTGCCTGGTTACAAAAGCGGAAGCTGGATATCGACCCGATGCCCGTGCCGCTCCAGGAAGCCCTCCAGGCTCGGTGGCACCTCGCCGCGTTCGGCGCAGCGCTGGCGCAGCTCGGCGGCGATCTCCGTCAAGCAACCTTGCTCAAGGCGGCTAACACCTGACGGAAGCTGGTTAGGCCCGCTTCAAGATTCTCGATTATCTCCTCAGCGAGCTCATCCGGTTCTGGCAGGTTGTCTAAGTCAGTGAGGCTTTTATCCTTTAGCCAAAACACATCGAGGCTGGTCTTGTCACGGGCAATCAGCTCTTCGTAAGTAAACCTGCGCCAACGTCCTTCAGGGCTCTTGTCGGGGTGCCAAGTAGCCTTGCGCTTGTGCCGGTTCTTCGGATTGTAGCAATCGATGAAGTCGGCCAGATTCTCAAAGCGCAATGGCTTCTTCTTCAGTGTGTGGTGGATGTTTGTGCGGTAGTCGTAGTACCAGACTTCCTTCGTCCAGGGAGTTTTGCTGGCTTCCCGATTATCGAAGAAGAGTACGTTCGCTTTCACGCCATTGGCATAGAAGATGCCGGTTGGTAGGCGCAGGATGGTGTGCAAGTCGGCGGTCTTGAGAAGGTTCTGACGAACGGTCTCGCCAGCTCCGCCTTCAAACAAGACATTGTCGGGTACGACAACGGCGGCACGGCCCGTTGTTTTGAGCATCGTGCGGATATGCTGCACGAAATTGAGCTGCTTGTTTGATGTAAGCGGCGTGTCTCCCGCACCTTGTTGCTGATGAGCTGATCGGCAAAATGAGTTCCGTCTTGAAGAGGACGGTTTGCATAGATGATCGGGCGTGTTGTCGACGCATCGCAGCTACGAGTCCGGCG
>NZ_JBVUBB010000017.1:0-166936 GCF_055791185.1 Bradyrhizobium ingae | reverse complement strand
CCCCCCCCCCCCCCCCCCCCCCCCCCCCCCCCCCCCCCCCCCCCCCCCCCCCCCCCCCCCCCCCCCCCCCCCCCCCCCCCCCCCCCCCCCCCCCCCCCCCCCCCCCCCCCCCCCCCCCCCTCCCCAACCAAAACACACCCCGTGTATAAGAGACAGCAGCAGTCCTAATCCTGATCTTGTTGTCATTGTGCGTTGCCGCACTGTCATACCGGTCGTCGTTCTGTCTTCAGAAATCCTGGCCGCGCTTTTCGGCAGTCTCGTCATCGTCCGCCATCCGGTATCGGACCAGCATCTGGCTACGTGACAAAAATGTCCTGCTCGCCGGGCCCGCGAGCAGCGCAGCATGTATCACATTTGACCTGCCCAGTGCCAAATCCAATTCTGCCGATTTCAATGCGGTGACGACGGGAATTTGTGGCTTCTCGCCGCGATTCCGCTCGTTTTGCCGCACCACCGCGTCCAATTTGCGGATTCCGTCCTGGGCTCCGTCGCTGGCGTGGATCAGGACCGCAACCGATCCCTCTTTCAGGGCGGTCTCGACCTTGCCGAAGCCGGCCAGGACCTGACCCGCCTTGGTGGCAATCGCCAGCGCCTCGGTCACACTCCGAACCAGCAGCGTTTCCGTGTCGGATGGAAGCGTCGGCGGGACGCGCAAATTGCGCTTGAAGGCTTTGGTAAAATGGTGTCGGCGGACGGCTTCCGCAACTGCCTGTCGCGAGGCCGATATCCACATGCCCCGGCCCGGCAGCTTGCGCTTCAGGTCGGGAACAATATCGCCTTGGGGTGAAACGACGAAGCGGATCAGCTCGTCGATCGGCCGGACCTTTCGGCTGACCACGCACATGCGCATGGTCGCGGACCTTTCGGTCCGCGGTCCATGATCGAGTTCGGGGTCAGCGCTGGCAAGCATCCGGGCGACATCTCCTGAGTGCCCTTAAGCCGGCTGCTGTTCAGACGCCTCGGCGTCTTCAGCGGGCTTGGCGAGGTCGGCCTCGGTGATCCAGCCGGCCTTGACGCGCGCCTGCATGATCATCGCCTCCGCGTCGTCGCGGGAGATGTCGATGCCGTCGAGCGCGCCCTTGAACTTGGTCTGCTCGCCGCCTTCCTTGCGCTCGGTCCAGCCGACCAGGTCGTCAGTGGCGCAGCCCGCGAGGTCGTCGACGGTCTTGATGTCGTTCTCGCCGAATTTCACCAGCATCTTCGAGGTGACGCCGGGCACGTCCTTCAAGGCGTCCTCGACGCCGAGTTCCTTGCGCCTGGCCTCGAGCTCGGCTTCCTGCTGCTCGAGATATTCGCGCGCGCGGTTCTGCAGCTCCTGCGCAGTCTCCTCGTCGAAACCTTCGATGCCGGCGAGCTCCTTGACGTCGACCATCGCCAGCTCCTCGACCGAGGTGAAGCCTTCCGACGCCAGCAATTGACCAACCACCTCGTCGACATTGAGCGACTCCATGAAGACGCGGGTGGAGTTCTCGAAGTCGGCCTGGCGACGCTCCGATTCCTCCTGCTCGGTCAGGATGTCGATGTCCCAGCCGGTGAGCTGCGAGGCGAGGCGGACGTTCTGGCCGCGGCGGCCGATCGCCAGCGAAAGCTGGTTGTTGGTGTCGGGCACCACGACCTCGATGCGCTCGCGGTCCTCGTCGATGACGACCTTGGACACTTCGGCCGGCGCCAGCGCGTTGACCACGAAGGTCGCAATATCCGGCGACCACGGAATGATGTCGATCTTCTCGCCCTGCAATTCGTTCACTACGGCCTGCACGCGCGAGCCGCGCATGCCGACGCAGGCGCCGACCGGATCGACCGAGGAATCGCGGGAAATCACGCCGATTTTCGCGCGCGAGCCGGGATCGCGGGCCACCGCCTTGATCTCGACGATGCCGTCATAGATTTCCGGCACTTCCTGCGCGAACAGCTTCGCCATGAACTGCGGATGGGTGCGGGAGAGGAAGATCTGCGGGCCGCGGGTTTCGCGGCGTACGTCGAAGATATAGGCGCGGACGCGGTCGCCGTTGCGGAATACCTCGCGCGGCAGCATCTCGTCGCGGCGGATGATGGCTTCGCCACGGCCGAGATCGACGATCACGCTGCCATATTCGACGCGCTTGACGACGCCGTTGACGATGTCGCCGATGCGGTCCTTGAATTCCTGGTACTGCCGGTCGCGCTCGGCCTCGCGCACCTTCTGCACGATGACCTGCTTGGCCGATTGCGCGGCGATACGGCCGTATTCCAGCGGCGGCAGCGTGTCTGCGATGGTGTCGCCGACCTGGGCGCCGGGATTGGCGCGCTGTGCGTCGACCAGTGAAATCTGGTTGGAATGATTTTCGACCTTGTCGACGACCAGCATGTGGCGCGACAGCCGGAGCTCGCCCTTCTTGGGATCGATCTCGGCATGAACGTCGGTCTCGCTGCCATAGCGGGCGCGCGCCGCCTTCGCGATGGCGTCCTCCATCGCGGCAATGACGATGCCGCGGTCGATCGATTTCTCGCGCGCAACGGCGTCGGCGATCTGCAGCAATTCAAGTCGATTGGCGCTGACTGCCATGGCTAGTCTCCTTCGTCAGGCTCGATCTCGCCGCGCCGCGCACGTTCGGCGGCCAGGCGATGTTGCTTGGTGTTGTTCGGTGCCGGCTTCTTTTTCGGCTTGGTGTTCTTGGTCGTCTTCTCGCTGATCTTGGCGTGCGCCGGTTGCGGCGGCTCCAGGCCGAGATTGCGGCGTATCTCGCGCTCCTGCGCCTTGCCGCGGCGCATGGACTCCGCGATCAGCTCATCGGTCAGGACCAGCCGCGCCTCGCCGATATCCTCCATCACCAGGAGAACGTCGGCATCCTCGCCGGCCTTGACGTCGTCGCGCGTGATGCGAACGCGGTCGCCCTCGATGCCGGCAATGGTGCCGCGGAAGCGCTTTCGTCCGTCATGGGCGACGGCCATCTCGATCTTCAACAGGTGCCCGAGATGGCGCTCGAAATCGGAGCGGCGCACCAGCGGCCGGTCGATCCCCGGCGAGGAAATCTCCAGCCGATAGGCGCGGTCGATCGGATCGGCGACGTCGAGCACCGGCGACAGCGCCCGCGAGATTGCCTCGCAATCCTCGATCTGCATCGAGCCGTCCGGCCGCTCCGCCATGACCTGGACCGTGCAGCCGGCTTCCCCGGAGATGCGGATCCGCACCAGGCGATAGCCCATGCCCTGCAGCACGGGGCCCGCGATCGCCGAGACACGCGCGGCCACGCCCGGCTCGACCACGAGCCGCGGCTCGGCCAGTAGCTCGGTATCTGTGGAACCAGCGGTCGGTTCGATCATATCAGGGGTCAAGACGCTTCTTGTGGTTAACGCTTGCTTTACGCTGCCTTAGGGAACTCGCGGGGTCGGTCGGCCTTCACAGCGGTGGTCGCCCGATCTCGTCGTCGATGCAGGTAATAAAAAAGAGCGGGTCCTTCCGGGCCCACTCTCAATACCGATCGTATGAGAAGATAAGTTGGCGCGGATATAGCGCTTTTCGCCCCTCTCGACAAGGCCCGGCCGCCCCGGAAGCGCCTTTTTATGCGGTCCCCGGCCCAAAGCGCGACGACATCAGGACGACGCGTGATGGCGCTTTAGGCCCTTGTTTGAGCATGATCTTTTCGGAAAATCGATACGCGCTTTCCCGGATCATGCTCTAACCGTTCCTTCACCAAGGATCGCCTAAATTGCCTGTTGGCGGTGCATTTTAAGGCTTCTCGTGTACTCCCGGCGTGCCCAATGCGAGTTTGCGTTTCATGACCGTTGCCACGTCGCTCATTCCCGGACTCGACGAGATCGTCAGGCGCGGTGACCCCAGGCGTCGCAGCGACATCGCGCGCGCCATCGCCGATCTGTTCTTCCAGGATGCCGCCAAGCTGAGGCCTGATCTCGTCGAGCTCTTCGACAACCTGCTGATCGACCTCGTTCCGCATGCCGATCTCAACGCGCGCATCGACCTCGCCGAACGGTTTTCGCGCGTGGCGAACGCGCCGCGGCATCTCGTCGGTCAGCTCGCGCGCGAGAACGAAATCCAGGTGGCCGGCCCCGTGCTGCGCCGCTCGCCGGTGCTCGATGAAGCCGCGCTGCTCGAGATTGCGCGCCTGAAAGGTCAGGGTCACCTTCTTGCCATGACCGAGCGGCCCGTTCTTTCCGCTGATCTTACCGATGTTCTGGTCGAGCGCGGCGATCGCGACGTTGTGCGGCGTGCTGCCGGCAATGCCGGTGCGATGTTCTCGGCAGGAGGCTATTCGGAGCTGATCAAGCGCGCGGCGCAGGACGGCGTGCTGACGCTCAAGATCGGCCAGCGCGACGATCTCTCCGGCGACCAGCTCAAGGAGCTCCTGGGCGGGACTCTCGATGTCATCCGCCGTCGTCTGTCGAGCGTGGTCAAGCCTGCGCGCCAGATGGAGATCAGGCGGGCGATAACCGAGCTCGAGGAGGCGTCGCTGCCGCAGGGTCCGCGGCGCGACTACGCGGCGGCACAGCGCACCGTGCTCGGCCTCCATCGCGAAGGCCATCTCGGCGAGAGCGCGCTGCTCGGCTTCGCCAAGGCCAACAAATATGAGGAATCCATCGCCGCGCTGTCCGCGATGTCCGGCGTCAGGCTCTCCGTCCTCGATCGCCTGATCGCGGGCGATCGTTACGATCCGATCCTGATCCTGGGCCGGGTCTTGAATCTCGGCTGGCCGACCGTGCGCGCTCTCATCCTGTTGTGGTACGGCCCGCAGCGCGCGCCCGCCGATGCCGATATCGAAGCGGCGCGAATGAATTTCACCAAGCTGATGCCGTCGACCGCCGAGCGCGTCGTCAATTTCTGGCGCAACCGCCAGGCGATCTGAAATCAAAGTAACGCACCAGGGCATCCACCCTTCGCGTCATGGCCGGGACAAAGCCCGGGCATGACGACTGCAGATCGACCGCGCGAAGAATCTACACTCGCCGGAATCGCAAATACGCCGCCCTGCGGCCCTCGCGCTCGGCCTTTCTGCCGTAGCGCGTCATGGTGTAGCCGGCCCATGGCAATCGAAAATCGTCGGCGCGCTCGGCGAGCCAGGCGAAATCCGGCGAGCGCGCGAGGCGCGACAGCGTCCAGGCGCAGTAATCGTCGATGTCGCAGACGAAGCGGAATTCGCCGCCGCTTCTAAGCACACGCGCCATCGCGGCAATGGTCTTGTCCTGGACGAAGCGCCGCTTCCAGTGCCGCCGTTTCGGCCAGGGATCGGGATGGATCAGGTCGATCCGCGACAGCGAGTCCGCCGGCAGCCAGGCGAGCAGCTCGGCGGCGTCACCCGCGAACAGGCGGATATTGCCGATATTGTGCGCCTCGATCTGCGCGAGGATCTTTGCCATGCCGTTGACATAGGGCTCGCAGCCGATGAAGCCGGTCGAGGGAAAACTCTGCGCTTCGGCTGCGAGATGTTCGCCGCCGCCGAAGCCGATCTCGAGCCGCAGCTCCTCTGCCGCAGGATCATAGATCTCGCATACGTTCGCAGGTGCGCCTTGCGCGATGTCGAGCGCGAGATGCGGCAGCAGATGCGCGACGAGGTCGGCCTGGTGTTGCCGGAGCTTGTGCCCCTTGCGGCGGCCGAAGAACGCGCGCTCGCCGTCGTCAGCGCGAGCTGGATCCGATCTGCGCTCGCTCATCGCAGCGTCTGGTACAGGCGATAGAGCAGCCGCGCGCGCGGCTCGAGCGAGGAGACGTAGAGCTGCTCATAATGGGTGTGCGCGCCCTTGCCGTCGACGCCGAGCCCGTCGAGCGTCGCGGTATGGGCCGCGGTGAAATTGCCGTCCGATCCGCCGCCGGTGTAGGTGTCGATCAGATCGAAGCCGAGCTCGCCCGCCAGCGTTTTCGCGTGCTCGTAGAGCGAGGCGCCGGAATTGCTCTTTTCGTAGGGCGGCCGGTTGAGGTTGCCCGTCACCTTGACGGTGACACCTTCGGTCTTCGATGTCAGCCCGAGAATCTTTCCGACGAATTCCTCGGCGTCGGCATTGCTGAGCACGCGCAGATCGACCTCGGCATAGGCATCTTCCGGCGTGACGTTGGGCCGCGTGCCCCCGCGCACCACGCCGACATTGACGCTGACGCCGCGCTCGAGATCGTTCATTCCTTCGAGCGCGTGGATGATATTGGCGAGTTCGCGGATGGCGCTGCGGCCATCCTCGGGCCGTGAGCCGGCATGTGCGGGCACGCCCTTGATGAAGACTTCAAAACGCCCCACGCCCTTGCGGCCCGTGACGATCTTGCCGCCGTCGCGCGCCGGCTCGGTCACCAGCACATATTTGGCCTTGCGTCCTTCCGCCTCGATCAGCGCGCGCGAGGTCGGGCTGCCGATCTCCTCGTCCGAGGTGAACATGTGGGTGATGCCGAGCGGCGAGCGGTCAGGCGTGGCGCAGAGATTACGGAATGCGTGATGGGCGATATAGGCGCCGCCCTTCATGTCGTAGATGCCGGGGCCGAAAGCGCTGTCGCCCTCGACCTTGAAGGGCAGGCGCTCGATGAAGCCCATGGGGTGTACGGTATCGAGATGGCTGAGCACGAGGATGCCGGGCCTGTCCTGTCCCCATGTCGAGCGCACCACGAGATGATCGCCGCAGCCATCGATGCCGGCGACACGTTCGGTCGTGACGGGCAAATCGCGATGCTGCTCGGTGACGACGGACATCAACTTGTTGACCTGCTCGGGCGCTTCCGTCGGCGTCTCGATCTCCACCCAGCGGCGGATGCCCTCAAGGATGGTCGCAGTGTCGAACGGATTTGAGCTGGACATGTCGTCGCCTGTGCCTCGGATGAGGAATGTCGTGGAGGATCGCGCGCCTTATACGCGGACCACATATCACGACATAGGCCAGATTTGGCGCAGCCTCATGGCCCGAATGCAGAGCGCATCAGCGCTTGTCGGGACCTTCGCGGGCGGCGATCTGCTCGACGAGATCGACGATCGAGCGGCGCAGCTTGGAATCGGCGATCCGGGTGAAGGCTCTGGTCAGCGCCAGCCCCTCGGAGGTCGCGAGGAAATCGGAGACGTAAGAGGGCGAGGCGCCTTCGCTGAATCCCTCCGGACCCGGCGTGCCGCTCGGTCCGCCCTCGAACAGGAACGACACCGGCACCTGGAGGATTTCCGCGATCTGCTGAATGCGACTCGCGCCGACCCGGTTGGTGCCCTTCTCGTATTTCTGGATCTGCTGGAACGTCAGGCCAAGCGCTTCGCCAAGCTTCTCCTGGCTCATGCCCAACATGATGCGGCGCATGCGCACGCGGCTGCCGACATATTTGTCAACAGGGTTGGGCGCTTTTGACATCTCCTCTGCCCTCCTCAGACACCTTTAGCGCAACAGGGGAGTATGCGTCAGGTGATAACGTCGCCAAAACCTCTCTTCGAATCTTTGGGGAAACATTGCGGAGAAATTTAGCAACGTTCCACTGTCTTGGTGCAGCAAGGGCAGAATGCGGAGCGCGCCGTCGATCTGTCAACCGGTGGATTACGGTTGTCAAAAGCTTACCGGCAGCGCCGCCGGCGATCAGGGAAGCCGTCTGGCAACGCGCTTGCGCACTGCAAGAATGACGGCGAGCGCGACCAGGATCGCGGCTGGAATGTCGCCGACCCTGGCGTATATGGTCGGCGCGATCGCTGCGGGCAGGCCCGAATCCAGCACGCCTTCGATGCCGAGGCCAAGGCTGGCGACGATCCGGCCGACGGGATCGACGACCGCTGAAACCCCTGTATTTGCCGAGCGAACCAGCGGCAGTCCGAGCTCGATGGCGCGCATCCGCGCCTGCTCCATGTGCTGATGGGGGCCAGTCGAAATTCCGAACCAGCCGTCATTGGTCAGGTTCACGATCCAGCCCGGCCGTTCTTCGCGTCCCGCAACGTCACCGGGAAAGATAGCCTCGTAGCAAATGAGCGGTAGCGCGGACGGCGCGCTCGGCACCGGCAGCGCATGCCGCACGGTGCCGGGAATGAAGCCGCCCTGGACCTTGGTCAGCTGCTCGAAGCCGAGCTTCTCCATCAGGTCCTGATAGGGAAGAAATTCTCCGAACGGTACCAGGTGCAGCTTGTCGTAGACTGAAAGCACGCCGCCATCATGGTCGATCACATAGATCGAGTTATAGGCGCGCGTGATTCGCGTGCCCGGCGGCAGATCGGGCGCGCGGACCGATCCCGTGATCAGCACCGTTCCCTTGGGCAGCAGGTCCGCGATTTGCGCCATCGCATCTGCTTCGCGGGTCAGGAAAAATGGAAAGGCTGATTCCGGCCAGATCAGGACCGTGGCATCGCGTACGCCAGTCGACTGGGGTCCGGAGGCGCGGTCCGACAAGGCCAGGTATTTCTTCATGACCTCCGCTTTGGCGGAGTAGTTGAATTTGGCGTCCTGCTGAAGGTTCGGCTGCATCAGGCGGAGCTTTGTGCCCGCCACCATGGTCGTCGGGTGCAGTGACAGGCGGATCGTGCCGAAGATGCCCATGACGATCAGCAACATGACCGCCGCGACCGGCGCGCGCCACGGCATTTTCTTGTCCGGCGTACGGTCGATCAGCGCCGCGGGGCTGGCGAAGATCGCGACCGTCAGGAACGTCATGCCCCACAGGCCGATCAGCGATGCCGTCTGTGCCAGCGGCAGCGGCTCGGACAGCGCATAGCCGAAGGCATTCCAGGGAAAGCCGGTCAGGGCATGGCCGCGCAACCACTCGGCGACGGTGAGACTCGCCGCGAGCGCGAGGATGCGCGCGGCATCCTTGGTCCAGAGCAGCCGCGCCAGCGCAAATCCGATCGCCGTGTAGATGGCCAGATAGGCCGGCAGGCCGAGCACCGCGAACGGTGTCAGCCAGGCAAAGGTCTGGGCATCGACGAAGAAGGCGTAGCCGATCCAGTAGAGGCCGGGGACGAAATAGCCGAGCCCGAACCAGTAGCCCGTCAGCGCCGCGGCGGGAACACCGCCGAACCGGCCGCCGCCGGCGCCGTCGATCAGCCAGACCAGCACCGGGAAGGTCAGGAACAGCACCGGCCAGGCGTTGAACGGCGCCAGCGCCAGAACAGAGAGCGCGCCGGCCGCCATGGCAATGAGCGCGCGCTTCCATCCCCAGGCGAGGATGATGGCAAGCGCGACCATCCGAAGTCGTTGCGCTGGGGTCACTGCGTGCCGGCTCCGTCGCCAGGCGGCGGATTGGGCGTGTCGCCGGATGGCGAGGTGCCTTGATCGGATGAGGGCTCGCGGCGGCGGCTTTCGCGCTGGGTGCGCGGGGCCGGACGTTCCTTGCGAGCCGCGATGCGCAGGCGCTTGACGCGGCGCGGATCGGCGTCGAGCACTTCGACCTCGTAATTGCCGGGGCCGGAGATCACCTCGCCGCGCACCGGCAGGCGGCCAACGAAGCTGACGAGATAGCCGCCGAGCGTCTCGACCTCTTCACCCGCTTCGCCGGTCACGAAATCCTCGCCGATCACGGAGCGGACGTCGTCGAGGCTCGCGCGCGCATCGGCGATGAAGGAATTGTCGAGCTGGCGCACGATCGACGGCGGCTCGTCGCTGTCGTGCTCGTCGTCGATCTCGCCGACGATCTGCTCGACGATATCCTCGAGCGAGACCAGGCCGTCGGAGCCGCCATATTCGTCGACCACGAGCGCGAGATGGATGCGCGAGGCCTGCATCTGCGCGAGCAGGTCGATCGCCCGCATCGAGGGCGGCACGTAGAGCAGCTTGCGGATGATGTTGGCGTCCTGCAGCGGCAGCGCGAGGTCGACCGCGCGCAAATCGAGGCCTGCGGGCAGCGGCTTCTTGCGCTTGGTCTTGGTGGCGTCCGAGACCCTCGCCTTGGCCGTCATGAAGGTCAGGAGGTCGCGGATGTGCACGATGCCGACGGGATCGTCGAGCGTCTCGTTATAGACCACGAAGCGGGAATGGCCCGCACTCTCGAAGCGGTCCATCAGCTCGCCGAGCGGGATGTCGCGTTTCACCGCGATGATGTCGGCGCGATGCACCATGACGTCGGCGATGCGGCGCTCATGCAAATTGAGGATGTTGCGCAGCATGGTGCGCTCGACGGCAGAGAAGCCGGCATCGTCAGGTGTCGTGGCGTCGAGCACGACCTGGAGGTCGTCGCGGACCGATCCCGCCTTCCAGCCGAACAGCGTGCGGATGGCGCGGACCAGCCAGCCTTCGGCGGTCGGACGCGCGATCTCACCCGGCTGCACCACCGCAGGCAGGTTGCGGGTGTTGCGCGGATTGTCGTGAATTGGTTCGGAATCCGCCATCTCAATCGATCCGTCAGCGCTCTGCATAGGGGTCCGGGATACCGAGTTGGGCCAGGACGTTCTGTTCGAGCGCTTCCATCTCCTCCGCGTCAGCGTCGTTTTCGTGGTCATAGCCGATCAGGTGCAGGAAACCGTGCACCGCGAGATGACTCAAATGGTGCTCGAACGGCTTCTGTTCCTCGTCCGCCTCGCGCCGCAGCGTCTCATAGGCGATGGCGATGTCGCCGAGCATGCGCGGCGCATCGCCTTCCTTCCATTCGCCCTCCGGCTGGAGCGCGGGAAAGGACAGCACGTTGGTCGGCTTGTCGATGCCGCGCCAGTTGCTGTTCAGCGTGCGGATGCCGGTATCATCGGTCAGCATCACGGCCACTTCGGCGTCCGTGACGTCGTCGTCGACGGAAGAGGCCGCGGCGGCGATCGCGCGCTGGATCACCGCTTCGGCATCGGGCTCGCTCTGCCAGCAGTCGGCAACGACGAGAACCTCGGTCATGGGAAGGTTGGAGTGCGACATGGTGCTGTTCGGAACGGACGGCGCTTTTTCCGCGTCGTTCGATCCGGATTTTCTCGCTATGGCTTGCCTGTGGCCGGCCGCTGTGCCGATCCCTCATAGGCGGCAACGATCCGCGCCACGAGCTCGTGGCGGATCACGTCCTCGGCGGTGAAATGAACTTGTGAAATGCCCTCGACGCCGCCGAGCAGACGGGTCGCCTCCGACAGGCCGGAGGTCTGGCCGTTCGGCAGGTCGATCTGCGACGGATCGCCGGTCACGATCATGCGGCTGTTCTCGCCGAGACGGGTCAGGAACATCTTCATCTGCATCGAGGTGGTGTTCTGCGCCTCGTCCAGGATGATCACGGCATTGGTCAGGGTGCGGCCGCGCATGAAGGCGAGCGGCGCGATCTCGATCTCGCCGGTCTGCAGCGCGCGCTCGACGATGCGCGCGTCCATGAGATCATAGAGTGCGTCGTAGATCGGGCGCAGATAGGGATCGACCTTCTCGCGGAGGTCGCCGGGCAGGAAGCCGAGCCGCTCGCCGGCTTCCACCGCCGGGCGCGACAGGATGATCTTGTCGACCTCTTTGCGCTCGAACAGTTGCGCGGCGTGCGCGACGGCGAGCCAGGTCTTGCCGGTGCCGGCCGGGCCGATGCCGAACACCAGCTCATGGCGCTTGAGCGCACGGATATAGGAATCCTGTGCGGCGGTGCGCGCGCGCACCGGGCGCTTGCGCAGATTGATGCTTTCGAAGGTCGACTTGGCCGATTTCGCGTCGAACTCGAACAGCGAGCCCTGGGCGATCACGGCACGGATCGCGCCTTCGACCTCGCCCTGGTCCAGATCCTGTCCCTTCACGGCCTGGGCGTAGAGCATCTCCAGCACGCGCCGCGCGGCGTCGCAGCCGTCGCGCGTGCCGCCGATGGTGATGTGATTGCCCTTGGAGTCGACGACGACGCCTAGCCGGCGCTCGATCTGCGCCAGGTTCTGCCCGTAGGGGCCGACCAGCGCGGAAGCGGCGCGGTTGTCGTCGAAGTCGATGACGACCTGGGTTTCGGGCGGAACTTGCATGTCGCGATCAAATTTGCGGCTGGGAGCGAACGAAGACGAATCCGATGCGCTTTTTGGCAAGGGTTTCAGGCTCCAGTGGCGATTGGTGATAAAGCGGGCCGCTGCGCTGGCTCCGGCGTCACGAGCTCGCCGAGCAGGCTGTAGCGTTCGAGGCTGTCGATGCGCACCGGCAGGATTTTACCGATGATGTCGGGCGATGCCATCACATGCGCGGGCTGAAGGTAAGCGGTGCGGCCGACGATCTGGCCGTCCTTGCGCGCCTCGCGCTCGAACAATACGTCGACGGTTGTGCCAATCGCAGCCTTGTTGAAGGCCGATTGCTGGGCGTCGATCAACTCCTGGAGCCGCTCCAATCGCTGGTCCATCTCGACTAGGGACACCGTCTCCTGCATGTCCGCGGCCGGGGTTCCCGGCCGGGCCGAATATTTGAACGAGTAGGCTGCAGCGTAGCCGATTTGTGTGACCAGTGCGAGGGTCGCGCGAAAATCTTGCTCGGTCTCCCCGGGAAAACCCACGATAAAATCTGATGAAAAAGCAACATCTTGGCGCACAGCCCGGAAACGGTCGATGACTTTTCGATAATCATCGGCGGTATGTTTGCGGTTCATGGCCGCCAGGATCCGGTCCGAGCCGGACTGCACCGGCAGGTGCACGAAGGGCATCAGACCGGGAAGGTCGCGGTGGGCTGCAATCAAACTGTCATCAACGTCCCGGGGATGGCTGGTCGAATAGCGCAGCCGCGCGATGCCGGGAATCTGGGCGAGATGCTCGAGCAGCTTGCCGAGCGGCCAGCTTTTCCCGTCCGGTCCCTCGCCGTGATAGGCATTGACGTTCTGGCCGATCAGCGTGAGCTCGCGCACGCCGTTGTCGGCGAGCCGCTTCACGTCGTCGACGATCTTCGCCACGGGCCGCGACACCTCGGCGCCGCGCGTATACGGGACGACGCAGAAGGTGCAGAACTTGTCGCAGCCTTCCTGCACGGTGACGAAGGCGGAAATGCCGCGCGCACGGATCGCTTCGGGCTTCGGCTGGGCGAGGAAGCCGAACTTGTCGGCCGCCGGGAATTCCGTCTCGATCGCGCGGCCGTCATGGCCCGCGCGCTTCAGCAGCTCCGGCAAATGATGATAGCTCTGCGGGCCCACCACGACATCGACGACAGGCGCGCGGCGCACGATCTCCTCGCCCTCGGCCTGCGCGACGCAGCCGGCGACCGCGATCTGCATGGTGCGGCCGCCGCGCGCCGCCTCGTCCTTGGCGACGCGCAGGCGGCCGAGCTCGGAATAGACCTTCTCCGACGCCTTCTCGCGGATATGGCAGGTGTTGAGGATGACGAGGTCGGCATCCTCTGCGCTCGCCGTTTCCACGAATCCTTCCGGAGCCAACGTGTCCACCATGCGCTGGGCATCGTAGACGTTCATCTGGCAGCCATATGATTTGATGTGCAGCTTGCGCGGCGGCGTCATGGAACCCGGTTTTGAGGTGGAGAACGGCCCTCAGATATAGGTTGGAAGGGGGAAAATCCAGCGATTGGAGGCCCCTGGGCCGTCATTCCGGGGGGCGATGCCAAGCATCGAACCCGGATTCTCGCGCCAAAGCCTCTGAATTCAGGGTTCACGCACTTTGCGCGCGCCCCGGAATGACTTTGAACGGGTGAGATCAGCCCACAGCAGCGTCCGCATTCACCCGCCGGACCAGGTCCGGCAGTTGTCGCATATCGTCAAAAGTCAGGTCGGCGCCCGCCTGACGCAGCACGTCAGCGTAGCCTGGACGACAATGGCTGCCCCCGTAAAAGCCGAACACGGTCATCCCGGCCGCCCGCGCGCCGGCAATGCCGGCCACGCTGTCCTCGATCACGACGCACCGCTCGGGCAGGACCTTCATTTCGCTGGCCGCAAACTGGAACAGGTCTGGCGCCGGCTTGCCGTGTTTGACCTGCGAGGCCGAAAAGATGTTCGGCGCGAGGCGCTCATAGAGCGAGGTGATCCCTAAGCTCACGCGCATGCGCTGATGCGAGCCGCTGGAGGCCACGCACACGCGTTGCGTGACCTGGTCGAGCACGTCGTGAATGCCGCGAATCGCCTCCAGATCGCGTTTGAACGTGCCGAACAGCTCATCCTGCAGATCGGTGTGATAGATGTCGGGCAGCTTGCGGCCTAGCTCGGCCTCGATCTCGAGATTGGCCTGCCGCGTCGAGCGCCCGAGAAAGCGCGCGAACACCTGCTCCGACGTAATCGGATAGCCGTGCCGGCTCAGCACGTCAGCATGCGCCTGACAGGAGATGACCTCGCTGTCGACGAGCACGCCGTCGCAGTCGAAGATGATGAGATCGATGGGCACTAGTTCTGGGGCTTGTCGTCGTCGAGCGGGACGCAATAGAGCTCGAGCCGGTGATCGACCAGCTTGTAGCCGAGCTTGCGGGCGATCTCCGCCTGCAGCTTTTCGATCTCTTCGGAGGTGAACTCGATCACCTTGCCGTCGCGCAAATTGATGAGGTGATCGTGATGGCTGTCACGCATCTGCTCGTAGCGCGCGCGGCCTTCGCGGAAATCATGGCGCTCGATGATGCCGGCATCCTCGAACAATTTTACCGTGCGATAGACGGTCGAGATCGAGATCTTGTCGTCGACGGCGACGCAGCGCCGGTAGAGTTCCTCGACATCAGGATGATCCACAGCTTCCGCGAGCACGCGGGCGATGACGCGGCGCTGCTCGGTCATGCGCATGCCGGTGGCGGCACAGCGCGCCTCGATGCCGGTCGCCTTGGTCGCGGAAGAATGTTTGAGTACGGTCATAGGGTTGTCTGCCTTGCCGGCGCTTTGTTGAATCGATGTTACGACAAGTCACGTCGCATCAGAAGTGCGTTCAATTGTTCCCCGTTCGCCTGCTTATAGTAGCGTTCGCGGCGCCCGACCACCATGAATCCGACGGCGTCGTAGAGCGCCCGCGCGGGCCGGTTATTTTCCTCAACTTCGAGAAATATAGTGCGCACGCCGCGGCCGGCGAGGTGGCCGAGATGGGTGAGGAGCAGCGCGCGGGAGAACCCCCGACCGCGATAGGCCTGGTCGACTGCGATGGAGAGGATTTCCGCCTCGTCCGCGCCCATCCGCGAGACCGCAAAACCGATCGTCCTGCGGCCCAATCGCAGGCGATCCACCTGCGTGTTGCGCTCGCTCATCATGCTTTCGAATTCGCCTTCGCCCCAGCCACGCGCAAAGGACGCGCCATGCAGCTCGGCAAGCCTTGCGGCGTCGCGCGCGGTCGCGCCCTCGACGACGGCGCTGCCGCCGCGCCACCATTGTGCGAGCCAATTCATCATGAGGTTGCGGCGTGTGCTGCGAGCGGCGGATTGGCGGCCGGTTTCGCATCGGGCGCGCGCAGGTAGAACGGACGTGCCGGTGTGGTGTCGGGATCAGCGGCCGCACCCAGCCAGGCCACCCAATTGATATCGGGCGCTCCTTGCGGATCGACGGCGATCGGTCGGGCTGCGTCCTTTTGCCAGCGATCGGCGAGAATTTTGGCGGCATTGCCGACCAGATGCGGTGCGCCGAATTGCGAGGCGGCAATCGCCTCGTCGACACTGGCAACTCTTGGCCGCACGAGCTGGGTGCCATTGCCGGCGACGATCTGGAAATAGACGTGATCGTGCCGCGCATCGATCGCGGAGATGACAGGCGCCGGCCTGTTCTGGCTGACGACGGCGGCAGCATAGGCAGACAGCGTCGTCAGACCCACCGCCGGCTTGCCGGCGGCGAGCGCAAGTCCGCGCGCTGCCGAGATGCCGACACGCAGGCCCGTGAAGCTGCCGGGACCGGTGGTGACCGCGATGCGGTCAAGGGCGGTGAAGCTGAGCTCGGCCGATTGCATCACCCGCGCGATCAGCGGCATCAAGGCTTCCGCATGCCCGCGCTTCATCGGCAGTGATTCCTGGGCACGCAGTTCGGCCGTTTCGGTGTCGAGTACGGCCGCGGCGCAGGCGTCGAGCGCAGTATCGATGGCAAGGATCAGCATGAAAGAACGAATGGCGAGTGGTGAATGGTGAACAGTCTAGCGAACCAAGCGTCCATTCGCCATGCGTCACGCACTATTCGCAGCCCCCTGCTATCGCCGCACTTCGTAGAGTGGGCAAAGCGAAAATGTGCCCACCACTGCTATTTCACCTTGGACGGTGGACACGGTGCACTGCGCCTTTGCCCACCCTACGATACCTTGATCACATCGGCCGAACTTCGACCACGTCGGGCACGAAATGCTTCAAGAGGTTCTGGATGCCGTGCTGGAGCGTCGCGGTCGAAGACGGGCAGCCGGAGCAGGCGCCCTTCATGTTGAGATAGACGACGCCGTCCTTGAAGCCGCGGAAGGTGATGTCGCCGCCGTCATTGGCGACCGCCGGCCGCACCCGGGTCTCGATCAGGTCCTTGATCATGTCGACCGTCTCCGCATCCGCCTCGTCGAAAAATTCATCTTCCTCGTCGAGGTTGTCGTCGCTGGCGGTCACGCCATCGGCGAGCAGCGGCGCGCCGGACATGTAATGCTCCATGATGGCGCCGAGGATCGCGGGCTTGAGCTGCTGCCATTCGCCGCTCGCCTTGGTCACGGTGATGAAATCGCTGCCGTAGAACACGCTGGTCACGCCGGGCACGTCGAACAGCCTTTCGGCCAGCGGCGAGCGGGCGGCGGCCTCGCGCGAGGCGAATTCCATCGGGCCGCCGTCGGAGACGACGCGGCCGGGAATGAACTTCAACGTAGCGGGATTGGGGGTGGCTTCGGTCTGAATGAACATGGTTTTCTCCGGACGTCGCCGGTTCAAGGCCGGCGCGTGCACTCTCAGTACCAGATGGCGACGCCAAACGCACGGTCAAGGGGCGGGCGGAGGAGTTTCGCTGCGGCATCAGCGGGTTAACTCCCTCTCCCGCCCGCGGAGCGAGGTGAAGACCACCTCACGAGAGCGCGTCGACCTCGGGGTCGCTCAGTTCGCCCGAGATGATCGTGACCGGAATCGGAAAGGTGCCGACCGCATTGGCGAGCATCGCGACGAGCGGCCCCGGTCCCTCGGCGCCGGGATTGGCGGCGAGCACGAGCATCGCGATATCAGGGTCCTGGTCGATGACCTCGAGCAATTGTTCCATCGGAGCACCCTCCCGGATCACGCGCTCGGGCGTGATCGCGGCGATGCCGTTGGCGCGGCCGGCAGCGCGGTCCAGCGCGGCATCGGCCGCCTCCTGCGCCTCGGCGCGCATGATGTCGGCGACACCCAGCCATTGCTGGTTCTGGTCCTCGGTCTCGATGATGCGCAGCATCACCACGCCGCCGCCGGCGCGGATCGCCCAGCGGCTCGCGTAATAGACCGCGCGATCCCATTCGGCGGTGTCGTCAACGATGACAAGGCATTTGGGCTTGTGACCCGGCTCGAAGCATCGTCGCTTGCTGCTCATGCATGTCCCGGCGTATCCCCGCCTGGCATGCTGCCACACTCCCTTTGTCTTTGGGAGAGGGACGTTGGTCGGCACCGCGGCGTCGGCCAACTTCGCAGGCGCAAAAATCAGCGCTTGCGGATGAAGCCGACGATGTCCTTGGAAAGCGCCATGGTCTCATCCGCAATCGCGCGTGCGCGGTCGGCGCCATCGTTCAGGATGGCGTCGATATGGCCGGGGTCGGCGACCAGGCGCTTCATCTCGCCGGCGATCGGCGCCAGCTTCGTCACGCAGAGATCGACCAGCGCGTTCTTGAAGCTGGAGAACTGGCCGCCGCCGAAATCGCGCAGCACGTCGGCCTTCGGCTGGCCCGACAGCGCGGCGAAGATGCCGACGAGATTGTCCGCCTCGGGCCGCGCTTCCAGGCCCTTTTCCTCCGTCGGCAGCGGCTCCGGATCGGTCTTCGCCTTGCGGACCTTCTGCGCGATGGTGTCGGCATCGTCGGTCAAATTGATGCGCGAATAGTCCGACGCATCCGACTTCGACATCTTCTTGGTGCCGTCGCGCAAAGACATCACGCGCGTCGCCGGTCCGGTGATCAAGGGTTCCGGCAGCGGGAAGAACAGGCCGTCGCCAAAACCGTTGCTGCGGATCGAATCGCCGAAATCATTGTTGAACTTCTGCGCGATGTCGCGCGAGAGCTCGAGATGCTGCTTCTGGTCCTCGCCGACCGGAACATGGGTGGCGCGATACAGCAGAATGTCGGCCGCCATCAGCACGGGGTAATCGTAGAGGCCGACTGAGGCGTTCTCGCGGTCCTTGCCGGCCTTCTCCTTGAACTGGGTCATTCGGTTGAGCCAGCCCATGCGCGCGACGCAATTGAAGATCCAGGCGAGCTCGGCATGGCCGGCGACCTGGCTCTGGTTGAACACGATGTGCTTTTTCGGATCGATGCCGGCCGCGATGAATGCCGCGGTCACCTCGCGGGTGTTGCGCGCGAGCTCGGCCGGTCCGCCCCAGACGTCCACGCCTTGCGTGATCGCGTGCATGTCGACGACGCAATAGATGCAGTTGTGGGTTTCCTGCATCTTCACGAAGTTGACGATCGCGCCGAGATAGTTGCCGAGGTGCAGATTGCCCGTCGGCTGGACGCCCGAAAAAACCCGTTCAACGAATGGCATGGTAAGCTTTCCTGGCAAGCCTTCCTGAGGTCGACGGGCCGTCGTTTCCAACAGCGGCGCTGCTCCGTCAAGTGTAATTCGCAAGCCCTACGTGCCCCGGTTCTGGTGCGCCGGCCGCTTCAAGGCGGCAACGGCCTCGCGCCAGGAGGCGATACCGAACAGTTTCAGGAACAGGCCGTAGGCGATGAGGCCTCCCGCGATCTGAAGGCCGAGAACGATCAGCCCGAGCAGGCTGCGGCCGCCGGCGGGCGTAATTGATGTCGCGAGCCAGAGCAGGGCACCCATGAGAAGCGCAGCGAGCGCGATCCGCGGCAGCCGCTTGCGGGCGGCGTCGTCGACCGCGAAGCCGAATTCGGCGGCGCCTTTGCGAAGCAGCGAGAGCGCGCTGCTCCAGGCGCCGCACGCAATACTCGCCGCGATGCCCGTCGCGCCGAAGACATGGCCCAGCACCAAGGCGAGCGCCACAGCGACCACGAATCCTTTTGCGGTTGCGATCAGTGGTGCCATCGTGTCGCCGCGGGCAAAAAAGGCCGGCGACAGTGCCTTGATCAGGACATGGGCCGGCAGGCCGAGCGCCAGCGCCATCAATGCGCGTGCGGTGGCCGCACTGTCGCCTGCCCCGAACGCGCCATGCTCGAACAATAGCCGCACGATCGGCTCGGCCAGCACGATCAGGCCGAGGGTCGCCGGCAGCGCGAGACCTGTGGCGAGCTCGAGCGCGCGCGATTCGGCATGCGCCACGGCGCTGCGGTCGCCGTTGCCGGTCGCGCGCGTCAGCTCCGGCACCAGCACCGTGCCCATGGCGACGCCGACGATGCCGAGCGGCAGCTCGATCAGGCGGTTGGCGAAATAAAGCCAGGAGACCGCGGACGGCGTTGCGGAGGCGATGATGGCGCCGGCCACCATCAGCCATTGCGGCCCCGAGCTTGCGAGCATGCCGGGGATCGCCTTGGCAAAGAAGCCGCGCATCTCCTTGTCAAAGGTGACGCGCAAGGGCGTGGCGAGGCGCGCGCTGCGCTGCGAGCCCAGCATCACCAGTTGCAAGAGGCCGGCGATGCCGACGGTCGCGGCAAGCGCCCATGCGGCGAAGACCGCATCGGCATGTCCGAGCAGGAGAGCCGCGATTGCGATGATCAGCGCGATGTTGAACAGCAGCGGCGAGAACGCGGTGAGCGCAAATCGCCCCTGTGCATTGAGCAGCCCCATCAACACCGTGACCGGGCCAGCAAAGGCGAGGTAAGGCAGCATCAGCCGCGCGTTGGCCACGGCGAGATCGCGCGTGTCGCTTCCGGCAAAACCCGGTGCGATGACGGTGATGATCAGCGGCATCACGAGCGCGATCGCGATCGATGCCACGATCAGCGCCGCACTGATCGTCCCCAGCACGCGGCCGGCAAAGGCCGCCGCGGCCTGTTCGCCGTCGCGCTCGCACGTGCGCAGCCAGGCCGGGACCAGAGCGGCATTGAGCGCGCCTTCGCTGAGCAGCCGGCGCACCACGTTGACGAGCTGAAACGCGGCCAGGAACGCATCGGCCACCGCGCCCGTGCCGAGCAGCGCCGCGATCAGGGAATCGCGCGCAAAACCGAGCAGCCGCGAGGCCAATGTTCCCGTCGAGACTGTCAGGAAGGAGCGGATCATCTGGCCTAATACCGTTGCTTGCTCGCGCGGGGTCTAACGTGATAGGCCGCGAGCCAAGTTTTCGAGCTGATACGAAGCGGATTTTCCGCGTAACCGCAATCGGGCAACAGGATCAAGGTGAATGGCTGACGCGAAATATGACGTTCTCGGGATCGGCAACGCGCTGTTCGACGTGCTGGTCAGGACCGATGAGGCCTTTCTCGCCAAGCATGGCATGACCAAGGGCAGCATGTCCCTGATCGACGAGTCGCGCGCTGCCGCCATCTACAGCGACATGGGGCCGGCCACGGAAGTGTCGGGCGGCTCGGCCGCCAACACCATCGTCGGCGTTGCGAGCCTGGGAGCGCGGGCGTCCTATGTCGGCAAGGTCAAGGACGACCAGATCGGCAAGCTCTACGTGCACGACATCCGCGCCGCCGGCGTTGCCTTCGACACGCCGGCCGCCAAGGATGGTCCGGCCACCGGCTGCTCCTACATCCTGGTGACCGCGGATGGCGAGCGCACCATGAACACCTATCTCGGCGCGGCGCAGGATCTGTCGCCCGCCGATATCGATCCGGCCGAGATCGCGGCCGCGCGCATCGTCTATCTCGAGGGTTACCTCTGGGATCCCAAGAACGCCAAGGATGCCTTCGTCAAGGCGGCGAAGATCGCGCATGATGCGCGCCGCAGGGTGGCGCTGACGCTGTCGGATTCATTCTGCGTCGACCGCTATCGCGACGAATTCCTGTCGCTGATGCGTAACGGCACGGTCGATATCGTGTTCGCCAACGAGGCGGAATTGCACTCGCTGTACACGACGTCGGACTTCGACACCGCGCTCAAGCAGCTCCGCAACGACGTCAATCTCGGCGTCGTCACGCGCAGTGAGAAGGGCTGCATGGTAGTGTCGTCAGAGGACGCCGTCGCGGTGCCGGCTTCGCCGATCGACAAGCTCGTCGATACCACCGGCGCCGGCGATCTCTTCGCCGCCGGTTTCCTGTTCGGCCTCGCACGGGATCTCTCCTACAAGCAATGCGGCCAGCTCGGCGCGCTCGCCGCCGCCGAAGTCATCCAGCACATCGGCGCCCGCCCGCTTGTGTCGCTTAAGGAGCTCGCGCAGCAGCGCGGGCTGACGGTGTAGGCACAGCTCTATCCTCCGTCATTACGAGCGAAGCGAAGCAATCCAGACAGTCTCCGTGGAAAGACTCTGGATTGCTTTGTCGCTGCGCTGCTCGCAGTGGCGTAGCTTGTGGTGCTGACGTTTCGCACTTTCGCTGTCATCACCCGCCTTCGCGGGGAATGACAGCGTCGTTTGACATGACAGTCCTCACGCCGTCTTCGCCGCCTTGAGCCCGAGCCGCTTCTCCACGGCATCCCGCATCAAAAATTTCTGGATCTTTCCCGTCACCGTCATCGGGAATTCGTCGACGAACTCCACATAGCGCGGGATCTTGTTGTGGGCGATCTGGCCCTCGCAGAAGGCGCGGACCTCCTCGGTCGTGAGCTTCTCGCCCGACCTGACGCGGATCCAGGCGCAGAGCTCCTCGCCGTAGCGCGTATCCGCCACGCCAAAGATCTGCACGTCCTGGATCTTGGGGTGACGATAGAGGAATTCCTCGATCTCGCGCGGATAGAGGTTTTCGCCGCCGCGGATCACCATGTCCTTGATGCGTCCGACGATGTTGCAATAGCCCTCGGCATCGATGGTGGCGAGATCGCCGGTGTGCATCCAGCCATTGGCGTCGAGCACGTCGGCGGTCTTCTCCTTGTCCTCCCAATAGCCGAGCATGACGCTGTAGCCGCGGGTGCAGAGCTCGCCGCGTTCGCCGCGCTCGACGATCTTGCCGTCGAGATCGATGACCTTGACCTCGACATGCGGATGGATGCGGCCGACGGTCGAGACGCGGCGTTCGAGCGGATCGTCGACCGCGCTCTGGAAGCTCACCGGGCTGGTCTCGGTCATGCCATAGGCGATCGTGACCTCTCCCATGTTCATCTCGGTGTTGACGCGCTTCATCACCTCGATCGGGCACGGCGCCCCGGCCATGATGCCGGTGCGCAGCGATTTCAGATTGAACTTCGAGAACTCGGGATGATCGAGCTCGGCGATGAACATCGTCGGCACGCCGTAGGCTGCGGTGCACTTCTCCTGCTCGATCGTGCGCAGCGTTGCCAGCGGATCAAAGCCTTCGCCGGGATAGACCATGGCCGCACCGAGCGTGACGGAGGCGAGGTTGCCCATCACCATGCCGAAGCAGTGGTAGAGCGGCACCGGAATGCAGATGCGATCCGTCTCAGTGAGGCGCATCGCGCGTCCCGTGAAATAGCCATTGTTGAGGATGTTGTGATGGGTGAGCGTCACGCCCTTGGGGGAGCCGGTCGTGCCGCTGGTGAACTGGATGTTGACGGGATCGTCGAACTGCAAGGACGCGCCGAGCGCCGCCAACTGCTCGCGGTGACGGTTGCCGCCCATCCGCGCGACCTCGTCGAACGGGATCGTGCCTGGGACGGCAGGACCGCCGATCTGGATGACGATGCGCAAATCCGGCAGCCGCGCGGCGTGCAACTGTCCGGGCCTGGCGCCGGCAAGCTCCGGCAGCAGCGTGTTGAGCATCTCCATGTAGTTGCTGGTCTTGAAGGCCGTCGCGGTGACGATCGCCGCGCAGCCGACCTTGTGAAGCGCGAATTCCAGCTCACTGAGGCGATAGGCGGGGTTGATGGTCACCAGGATCAGTCCGGCCTTGGCGGCCGCGAACTGGGTCAAGGTCCATTCCGGGCGGTTCAGCGACCAGATGCCGATCCGCGCCCCGCGCTCAAGGCCGAGCGCAAGGAAGCCGGCGGCGAGCGCGTCGACCCGTTCGGCAAACTCCTTCCAGGTCCATCGCACGCCGTGGCTGGGCGAGACCAGCGCCTCGCGATCGCCCCAGCGCCGCACGGCCAGGTCGAGGCTGCGGCCGATCGTGTCGCCGAGCAGCGGCGTATCGGAGATGCCACAAACGTAGCTGTCAGCTTTGTCCGCCAAGGTCGTGTCCTCCAGCCTGGTTCATGATGGCCGCGTGCCCCGAGGGCGAGGGCCTTCGGGGCACGGTACATCCTGTTCTCGGCGCGCGCGACAGGGCGCGCCTTAGACTTAAGGGGCTATGCCGCCCTCTGGCCGCTTCCGGCATCGAGCCCGGCATAGACGCCGCGCTCGAAGCCGGCGTAGGCCTCGAGGCACTCCTTGTCGACGAATGGCAGGAGTTGCATCAGGATGACGCCGGTAACGTCGCGTGACGGGTCGATCCAGAAATAGGTGTTGGCAAGTCCGGCCCAGGCGAGGCTGCCGGCGCTGCGGCCTTCAGCAGTCTTGACCGTGTTGATGAGGAAGCTGAGGCCCCACTTCTTCGCCTGCTCCGGGTAGAGATCGACGTCGTTGGTGTACATCGGTGCCACGGACGTCAGCTTGGTGACGTTGAGATCGCCGATGTGGTTCTGGCTCATGGTCGAGATCGTCTCGGGCCGGAGCACCTGGTTGCCGTTGCCGCGGCCTTTGTTGAGGATCATCTGGGTGAACTTGATGTAGTCGCCCGCCGTCGAATAGAGGCCGCCGCCACCCATGTGGAATTCCGGGTTCTGTTCGATCTCGAACGCGATCGGCGCCAGCGATCCGTCCTCGCCGCGTGCATGCGTTGCGACCAGCCGCTGGCGCATGTTGTCGGTGATCTTGAACGCCGTATCGCTCATGCCAAGCGGCGCGAAAAGATTGTCGCGCAGGTAGGCATCGAGCTTCTTGCCGCTGACGGCTTCCACGGCCTTGCCGACGAAGTCGATGTTGATGCCATATTCCCAGCGTGTGCCGGGATCGGACATGATCGGCGTCTTCAGCGCGACGTTCTGGCAGGAAAAGATGTTCGGGGTCCCGGTCTTCTCCAGATATTGCGCGCAGTCGCCGTTCCACACGTTGTAGCAGAAGCCGGCAGTATGGGTCAGGAGCTGACGTAGCGTGATCGGTCTCGATGCCGGGCGCAGCTTGGGCGCGCCGCTGGCGTCAAAACCTTCGAGCACCTGCACCGAGGCGAGGTCCGGCAACACTGTGTTGATCGGCGCTTCGAGCGAGAGCTTGCCCTGCTCTACCAGTTGCATCGCGCCTGCCGCGGTAACCGCCTTCGTCATCGAGGCGATCCAGAACACGCTGTCCACGGTCATCGCATCGGGCTTGGACAGGTCACGCTTGCCGAACGCGCCTTCATACAGCACGTCCTTGCCGGTCGCGGCGATGGCGACGACGCCGGGAATGGCCTTCGCATCGCACTTCTGGCGCAGAACCTGATCAATCTGGGCTTTGCTTTGCATGCGCGTTTCCTCCGGTTTGATTATTGTTGGAAGCGATCGATTGTCCTCCCGCCAACCACGTGCGGCAAGCATCTCAATCCCCGCGCCGTTCGCGATGTCGTGACTTGACGGCGGATCACCTGCGAAGGACGACAAGCGAACCAAACTGCAACACCTCGTCACAATCTGCGGTGGATGGGTGCACTTCGCCGAGACCCCGCAGGGTATCAGGCGATATGCTCCCGACATACTGCTGTGAAACATATTGTGCACCAAGGCGTTCAGAACACGGCCAAATCGTCGCGGCCGACCGAGGATTTGAAGCAAATGCTGGCGGCTTCGATTGCCGCAAGGGGGCTGAAAATGATTTCGACCTGGAGCGAATGGAAACGCTATCCCCGTGCCGGACGGGGCGACAACCTTGAGGCGCCGATTTCGCCGGGCATCTATGAAGTCCGGATCGCGGGCACCGGCGCGTTACATTCCTTCGGAGCGGTCGACAATCTGGCGCAAGCTCTCGCACTGCTGCAGGTCGGCTCGAAATCGTGGTTTGGCCGGCGCACGGCGACGGCCCTGCCGGATCTCGAATACCGGACCTGCGCGACCTCGACCAAGGCCGACGCAAAGGCGGCCGCCGAGCGCATGATCGGCCGGCGCGAGACTTATATGAGCGGCGCCGCCTAAGGCAGCGCCGACCCTAGCTTAGCTTGAAGCAGACTTGCGTTGCGGGGCGGTGCAATATGCGCCGTTTACCCCTATATACCGGGCAAATCTGAGCCCAGGAGCAACGCCATGACCCCGACCGCCGCCGCACGCGCCTCGCAAGCCACATCCACCCTGCGCGACCGCCTGAAGGATGCGTCGCTGCTGCGCGAGGCCTGCTACATCGACGGCGCCTGGGTCGGCACGCCGTCGCGGTCGGTGACCAATCCGGCAAATGGCGTCGAGCTCGCGAAAGTCCCGGTCATGAGCACGGCGGAAACGACGCAGGCGGTGGAAGCCGCCGAGCGCGCCTTCCCGGCCTGGGCCAAGCTGACCGCCAAGCAGCGCTCCAACATCTTGCGCAAATGGTTCGAACTGATCGCGGCCAATCGCGAGGATATCGCGCTGATCCTGACCTCCGAGCAAGGCAAGCCGCTGGCTGAAGCGCTTGGCGAGGTCGATATCGGCGGCGCCTATGTCGAGTTCTTTGCCGAGGAGGCGCGCCGCGTCTATGGCGAGACCATCCCGACCCAGCGTCCCGATGCGCGTCTGCTTGCGATCAAGCAGCCGATCGGCGTCTGCGGCGCTATCACGCCGTGGAACTTTCCCTGCTCGATGATCACCCGCAAGGTCTCGCCGGCATTGGCTGCCGGCTGCACCGTGGTGCTGAAGCCCGCGAATGAAACACCGCTGACGGCGCTTGCGCTGGTCGCGCTCGCCGAGAAGGCCGGCGTGCCGAAGGGCGTGTTCAACATCCTCACCGGCAATTCGTCGGCGATCGGCAAGGTGCTGTGCGAGCATCCCGCGGTGCGTTTCGTCGGCTTCACCGGTTCGACGGAGGTCGGCAAGATCCTCTATCAGCAGGCGTCCGTTGGAGTGAAGAAGCTCGGCCTCGAGCTTGGCGGCAATGCTCCGTTCGTGGTGTTCGACGATGCCGATATCGACGCGGCGGTTGAAGGTGCGATCGTCTCGAAATATCGCAACATGGGTCAGACCTGCGTCTGCGCCAACCGCCTCTATGCCCAGGACAAGATCTACGACGAATTCGTGGAGAAGCTTTCCAGGAAGGTTGCGGCGATGAAGATCGGCGACGGCACCGAGACCGGCGTGGTGCAGGGGCCGCTGATCAACATGGACGCGGTGCTGAAGGTCGAAAAGCACATCGAGGATGCCGTCAAGGGCGGCGCCAGGATCGTCACCGGCGGCAAGCGCCATGCGCTCGGTGGCAGCTTCTTCGAGCCGACGGTGCTCGCCAACGTCAAGCCGGACGCACTCGTTGCGCATGAAGAGACCTTCGGCCCGCTCGCGCCGGTGTTCCGTTTCAAGGACGAAGCCGAGGTCGTCGCGATGTGCAACAACTCGCCGTTCGGTCTCGCCTCCTACTTCTATTCCCGCGACCTCGGCCGCGTCTGGCGCGTTGCCGAGGCGCTGGAGTCCGGCATGGTCGGCGTCAACACCGGCCTGATCACCACGGAGGTCGCGCCCTTTGGCGGCGTGAAGGAGAGTGGGCTTGGCCGCGAGGGTTCGCATCACGGCATGGAAGAATATGTCGAGATCAAATACGTGATGATGGCGGGGATCTGACTCCGCCATTGCGCGCGCAATGAAGGGGAGTGGCTGCCTCTCTGGTCGTCCTGGCTTTCGCCAGGACGACACAGAGTTTGAGGCGTGTTATTTGCGCGATGACGATGCTTACCGCCGTAGCACCGCGATGGTCCTGTTTGCAAAGCTCAGCCGTTCGGCCATCACCGACACGAAATAGGTCAGCAGCTTGTGGCTGAGCTCGGGGTCTTCATCCCTGATCGCATCGAACTGGTGGGTGTTCAGCACATAGAGCACGCTCGCGACCTCGGCCTGGATGGTCGCGCTGCGCGGCATGTGTGCCACCAGGCCCATCTCGCCGATCGTGGTGTAACGGCCGAGGCTTCGAACGCGCGTGGTGCGGTCGTCTTCAGCGGGCACCATGACGCCGACGCGACCGTCGAGGATGAAGTGCATGGAATCGGCGGGGTCGCCGGCGTGCACGATGATCTCCCCGGCATCGACCTCGAGGCGCTGGCAGCGGCGGATCAGTTCGTCGGCGTCGCGCTCGCTGTCGAGAATTCGCGCGAACCAGTCCCGCAAATTGGCCTCCTCCTGCGCCAGGCCCTGATGTTGCGAGATGATCTCATTCTCGCACCACTCCAGCGCATGATCGAGCTCGGGAATGATGGTGACGCCTTCGCTGATGAAATCGCTGGACCGCAACACCTTTTCGGCCGCGGCTGACAGATGCACCAGGATCAGCTCGACGCCGAGATCGCGCGCGCTGCGCTTGATCTGGGCGAAACTGTAGGCGGCCGAGGAATCGACGCCGGTCACGAGCTTGAAGTCGAACAGCAGATAGCGGCACTCCGGCCGCTCCTGGAGCAGACGCTTGACGTGCTGATAGAGCCGGTTGGCGGAGCCGAAGAACAGGTAGCTCTGGAGATTCAGGCCCTGGATGGTGCCGCCATGAGCCAGCAGCACCTCCTGATCATCGCGCGAGCGGTCGAGCGAAGAGCGGTATTCGGAGCCGTCAAAGCTGTACTTGATCGATTCCACCCGCGCCGCGCTGAACGCGAATGTCAGGCAGCCGATGATCACCCCGATCAGGATGCCCGGCACGAAGCCCCAGGCCACGATGATCACGATGATGGCGATCAGCGACAGATATTCGAGCTTCGAGAGCCGCTTGCGCGACTCGATGATCCATTTGTGAAGCTGGTCCGCGCCGAGATAGAGCAGAAGGCCGCCAAGCACGAATTTCGGCATGAAGCCGAGCAGGTCGGGGGCGATGGCAAGCATCAGCAGCGACACGGCCGCGACGGTGAGGCCGGACAAGCGTCCGCGGCCGCCGCTGCTGAAATTGAGGATCGAGCGGCTGACCGAAATGCAGCCGGCATAACCGCCGAGCGCCCCCGTCAGGATGTTGGCCGTCCCCGTGATGTTCAGCTCGCGCTCCAGATTGGCCTCGCGATGCACGGCGACCTCGATCCCCGTGGTGTTGAACAGCGTGCTGGATGCCGTGACGAAGATGACGGCGACCACGTTGCCGAGCAGGTCCGGCACGGCGCCCCAGGGATAGCGGATGAGATCATCGGCATGCCAGGGCAGCATGAAGGTGGCCGGCGGTGGAGGCTGGAAGGTCCAGCCCAGGCTGCGCGCGTCCTCCGGCGAGATGCCGGCGAACCAGAACGCCAGATGCGCCGTGAGCATGCCGCCGACCAAAATGATAGGCAGTCCGAACGGGCTGCGCGAACGATGCCAGGTGAGGTACAGCACCAGCGCCATCGCGCAGGCCGCGCCCAGTTCCGACAGCGTGATGCCGCTGGTGAATCGCAACAGCGTCCCGAGTTGCACCGGATGGTTGGTGATCACCCGGATTGCGCCCATGACGATCAGGAGTCCGGTGGCGCCGAGGAAGCCGCCGACCACGGGATAAGGCACGTAGCGGATCGCGCGGCCCATCCGCGTCAGCCCCAATCCGCACAGCGTGACTCCGGTCAGGACGGTCGACAGGCCGAGCGTGATCAAAACGGAGGAGAGCAATGGCGCCGGTAGATTCGCCGCCTCGATGCGCTCGACCAGCGAGGCGGCCAGGATTCCCGTTACCGCGGCGGTGGAGCTGTCCGGCGCGGCAATCGCAAAGGGCAGGGAGCTTCCAAATCCGATGACGGCCGCAAGCACGGCGGAGCCGATGAAAGTCGCGGCGATTCCATATGACAGGTAGGGCGACAGCGGCCCCGCAAAGATCAGCAGTGAATAGGAGAGCCCGAAGGTGACGGTCAGGACGCTGGCGGCGCTTCCGCCCAATATGTCATTCAGCGCACGCTTGAGGGTCGGATCGAATCGAGCGGCCGGACTGTAGGTGATTGCTGGATCTGTCACGCCTTTGCGCCCGCCGCTGAAAATTCCCGTCCGAGACGTAAACGACTGCGAGCCTAGCGCAAAAGGATTCTTGCAAATATGAAATCGCCAACAGTTTCGGGCGATCTGAAATGATCGGCCAAAGCCATTCTCAAGGCAGGCAATGGTTGGGAAAGGCCAAGCGAGGCGCCACACAACCGGTGTCGTCCTGGCGAACGCCAGGACCCATCACCCCAGGAAGAAGTTTGGCGACGATTGGTCGTTCGGGACCAGGACCGCCCGCGATCGATAGACCTCGCGGTATGGGTCCTGGCTTTCGCCAGGACGACACCAGGATGCGCGGTGCCCATCGCTCGACGGCGTCCCCGGTCGATGACTTGCGACGGCGCTAAATCTTCAGCTCTTTCCCCGTCACGCGCCGGTAGGCTTCCAGATATCTCTTGCTGGTCGCTTCCACCACGTTCGCCGGCAGCGGCGGGGGAGGGGCGTCGCCGTTCCAGCGGCCGGCGCGGCGCTCGACATCGAGATAGTCGCGCAGCGGCTGCTTGTCGAAGCTCGCCTGCGGCTGGCCAGGCTTGTAGGCATCAACCGCCCAGAAACGCGAGGAGTCCGGCGTCATCACCTCGTCGATCAGGATGATGCGGCCGTCCTTGTCGCGGCCGAACTCGAACTTGGTGTCGGCGATGATGATGCCCTGCTCGCGCGCCAGCTCTTCGCCGAGCGTGTAGATCGCGCGCGTCATGCTCTCCAGCGTATAGGCGACCTCGTCGCCGACGATCTCACGCATCCGCGCGATCGTGATGTTCTCGTCGTGGCCGGTCTCCGCCTTGGTCGCCGGGCTGAAGATCGCCGGATCGAGTTTTTCACTCTCGACGAGGCCTGCCGGCAGCTTTTCGCCGGCGAGCGTGCCGGAGGCCGCGTACTCCTTCCATGCCGAGCCGGAGATGTAGCCGCGGATCACGCATTCGATCGGAAACACCGTGGTACGCTTGCACAGCATGGCGCGGCCGAGGATGTCGGTGCGGTGCGCTTTCAGCGCCGGTACCGCTGCGATGATCTCGTCCGTATTGGCGCTGATGACGTGATGCGGCACCACGCCTTCGAGCTCGCCGAACCAGAAGGCGCTGATTTGCGTGAGCACCGCGCCCTTCATCGGAATGGTCTCGCCCATCACGACATCGAAGGCGCTGATGCGGTCAGTGGTGACGAGCAGCAGGCGATCGTCATCGACAGCGTAGATATCGCGCACCTTGCCGCGTCCGATCTTGGGGAGCGGCAGGTCGCTGGTCAGCATCGTGGTCATCGGCAGGGCCTTCGGGCAGGAGATCTCGGGCCGCGCGACAACGCGGCCTGAGATCGGGATAACCTATTCCGGCAGCGGAATGAACTCGTGTTCCTGCGGAACTGCCGCAAAGCGGCCGGTTTTCCAGTCCTGCTTGGCCTGCTCGATCCGCTCCTTGCTGGAGGAGACGAAATTCCACCAGATGTGGCGCGGGCCCTCCAGAGCATCGCCGCCGAGAAACATCATCCGCGTCGGCCTCACGGCCTTCACGGTGATGCGATCGCCGGGCCGGAAGATCAGCAGGCGCGGGCTCTCATAGCGTTCATTGGCGATCTCGACCTCACCGTCGACGACATAGACCGCGCGTTCCTCATGGTCAGGGTCGAGCGGCACACGCGCGCCTTCCGCGGCCGTCACCTCGGTATAGAACCAGGGCGAGACCATCGACACGGGCGAGGTGATGCCGAAGGCGGAGCCTGCGATCACCCGCGCGGTGAAATCGCGCTCGGAGATCATCGGCAGATCGCCCGCGGCGTAATGCTGGAACGATGGGGCGATTTCTTCCGAAGCCGCCGGTAGCGCGATCCAGCTTTGCAAGCCCAGCATCTTCTGACCCGAGGCGCGCTGCGTATCCGGCGTGCGCTCGGAATGCGCGATGCCGCGCCCGGCGGTCATCAGGTTCATCGCCCCGGGCTGGATCTCCTGGATGTTGCCCTCGCTGTCGCGGTGCATGATCGCGCCGTCGAACAGATAGGTGACGGTGGCAAGGCCGATATGTGGATGCGGCCGCACGTCCATGCCCTTCCCGGAGACGAATTGCACCGGTCCGAAATGATCGAAGAAGATGAAGGGCCCCACCATCTGCCGCTTGCCATGCGGCAGCGCGCGGCGGACTTCAAATCCATCGCCGAGATCGCGGGTGCGCGGTACGATGACGAGATCGAGCGCATCGCATGTCTTGGGGTCGCCAAGCACGGGATCGTTGTCGGGCATCCAGCTCATGGTGGACTCCTTTTTGGCTTTCTTGGCCGCGAGCCTAGCAGAAATCTGCAGCGCCGTCGCGGCAAAGGCCGGGCACATACTCCGCCGTCATTCCCCGCGAAAGCGAGGAATCCAGTACGCCGCGGCGGCTCGGTTCAATCACTTCCGTCTCGGAGTACTGGATCGCCCGGTCGAGCCGGGGGATGACAGTTGTGAGCGAGGTGCCACTAATCCTGGTGCGTGGATGGTCCTTGAAAAACCCGGTGTAACGAACGATGTTCGGCTGCTTTCAACCACGCCCGATTGCACCCGATGACCCTTGCCGCAACAGAGCTCGCCTTCCGCTCCGCCAGCGTCGCGCTGCTGCTGGTGCTGGCTGCGTCATTGGTCGCCGATTTCCGCAACGTGCTGGCGGGGCGGCTCGGTGCTGCTCTCGCACTTGGCTTGGCCGCGCATGCGGTGAGCTATTCGGTCGGTGTCACGTCGCGGATCCCGGTATCGCATGCGCCGCTGGTTGCGCTATCGACCGGCAACATCGTGGTCTTCTGGCTGTTCACGCGCGCGCTGTTCGACGACGAGTTTCGCTTAAGCTGGTGGCACGGATGGGTCTGGGCGCTGGTGACGGCGTTCAGCTTCGCAGGCTGCGTCTGGATTGCGCCTGGGGGCCACGTGCGGTTCTCGGTGACGGTGGTCAACCTGATCGTGCTCGGCTTCATCGCGCTTGCGATTGGGCAGACGATCGCCTCCTGGCCGGCCGACCTGGTCGAGCGCCGCCGCCGCGTTCGCGTCTTCATCGTCTGTGCCGGCGCGCTCTATGGCGGGGTGAATGCGCTGCTTCAGATCTCCGTCGCGGGTTACCACGTCGGCGATGCCGCCGATACGATCAATGCCGGCGTGCTCGCCTGCATCGTCGCGGCCATCGCCTACGCGATGATGCGCGTCGACGCCGCCGATCTGTTTCCGGTTGCCGCGGAGGCGGCACCGGCGGTCATTTTCCGCCCGCAAGCTACCGAAGACGCCGCCGACCAGAAGCTGATCGACGCCCTGATGCGGCTGATGGCGGACGAGCGGATCTACCGCCAGGAGAACATCACCATCGGCGTGCTGGCGGGCCGGCTCAAGATTCCCGAATACCGGTTGCGCCGGCTGATCAACCAGCGGCTCGGCTACCGCAACTTCAATGTGTTCCTGAACAACCACCGGATCGAGGAAGCCAAGGCCGCGCTGGCCGATCCTTCGCAGGCCGAAGTTCCCGTCATCACCATCGCGATGGACGCCGGCTTCCAGTCCCTCGGCCCGTTCAACCGCGCCTTCAAGGCGGTCACGGGCGTGACACCGACGGAATATCGGCGCCTCAAGGCCGATGTGGCTTAGTCTTATGCCTTTGAAATCACAGGATAACTCTAGAATCGGCCAGGCCCGATCAGTTTCAACCAGGTCATTTTCCAAATCCGGCGAGCCGCCATCGACCCGCTCTGCTCCTTCTCCGGTACTCGCCCCGAAGCCGGAGAAAGCCCGTGACCCGCCGCCGCAAGATCATCCTCGCTACTACCGCCATTGCCTGTGCCGGCCTCGCGCTCGCCGCGGCGCGGGCCCGTGACGTGCCCAAGGTTGCGACCGGCTTCATCGCCCACACGCTCTGTTCGGAGACGTTCGTCTCCGGCCTCGATCCCGGCCGCAACCTCGCCGAGACCACGGATGCGATGCCGGGCGCGGGTCTGCTCACCTGGGCGATGGATTTTCAGGTCGATCGTGCGCGCAAGGACGTGATGGTGTCCCTGTTCGGCATCGGCCGCAGCCATGCCGTCTATCGCGAGGGGCTCGGCTGCACGCTCGAGCACGGCCAGGGGATCACCGACGTCGCGTTGCCGCCGGATGACAAGCAGCCTGCCTTGCTGCCGGAGATCGCCGGCCCAGGACTGGTGGCGCCGCAAAGCGAAGCACTGTCAACCGCGCTCGACCGCGCCTTCACCGAACCCGCGCAGCCGCCCTACCGGCGCACGCGCGCGATCGTCGTCACAAAGGCCGGCCGCATCATCGCCGAGCGCTACGCCGATGGCATCGGGCCGGAGACCCCACTGCTCGGCTTCTCCATGACCAAGTCGGTGACCTCGGCGCTGACAGGCATTCTGGTGCGCCAGGGTAAACTCAAGCTCGACGGGCCTGCGCCGACCGCCGCCTGGCAGAGTCCGGATGATCCGCGCCATGCCATCACTGTCGACCAATTGCTGCGTCACACCGCGGGGCTCGCGCTCGGAAGCTCGTTGCAGGCCTCGCTCGGCTCTGTGCTCGAGCCGGTCAACACGATGAAGTATGCGGAAAACGACATGGCCGCCTTTGCCGAGCGCGCGCCGCTTGCGACCGCGCCGGGCACGGCCTGGAATTATCACGACGGCAACTTCCTCATCCTCGCACATCTGATCCGCAACGCCGTCGGCGGCAAGCCCGCAGATGCACTCCGCTTCGCGCGCCGCGAACTGTTCGCGCCGCTCGGCATGGTCAACGTCACGCTTCAGCTCGACGTAACAGGCACGATCGAGGGCTCCGGCGAAATGCTGGCGTCCGCACGCGACTGGGCGCGTTTCGGCCAGCTCTATCTCAACGACGGCGTCGTTGGCGGCAAGCGCATCCTGCCCGAGGGCTGGGTGAACTATTCCGCGACGGCCACGCCGAATGCCTGGGTCGGAATCGGTGTCGGCTTCTGGACCAACCAGGGCGACAGCTTTGGCGCGAAGTTTCGCGTCGAACACGGCTGGCCGCGCGATGCCTTCTTCGCCAAGGGCACGATCGGGCAATACGCGATCGTGATTCCGTCCGAGCAACTCGTGATCGTGCGCCTCGGCCGCTCGCTGAACTGGCCGCCGGAGGTGGACGGGGTGTTCCAGCTTGTAAGCGACGTGGTTGCGGCGACGCATGACAAGGGCAAGATGGCGGGTACGAATTGAGCAGTGGGCTCTTCTTCCCTTCTCCCGCAAGGGGAGAGGGTGCAGCGCCGATGTGGCGCGAATCTACTGCCTCCCCAGCTGCGTCGCCTTCACCACGCGATCGAACCGCTCCAGCGACAGGATCGCGTCCGCAAACTTCTCCGCGCGTGCATTCAGCACCGGGCGTGCCAGCGTCAAGAATTTCTGCTGCATCGCCTGCGCATCAGGAAATGAGGTCGGTTCGCCGGAAGGGTCGGCGTGCAGTCGCTCATGCACGCCGTCGTCGGTGGTGATGCGCACGCGCGCGCCGAAGGGATGGACGCGGCCTTCCAGCCGCGAATCCTGCACCACCTCGAACTTGTCGGCGAGCGCGTCGATCACGGCATCGCCAAGTCGGTTGTAATCGTCCCAGCCGAAGCTGCCCTGGTCGAGCGCAAGCGCGCCGGTGAAGAACATCGAGAACTGGCCGGCGACGATCGAGCGCGGGTGCCGCTTGGTCGCGGCATCGCCGGTCAGCGTGATGCCGTTGCGGTGCAGGCCGATCTCGACACGCTTGACCTGCTCTGGCGTCAGATTGTGCTCCCGCCGCATCGCGATCAGCGCGTCGATCGCGGCATGAGTATAGCGGCAGCTCGGATAGGGTTTGACGCCGATCTTCATGGTCTCATAGCTCTTGCCGAGTTCGGCGACGGACTTGTCCGGATGCGCGTCGTCGGTGTAGCCGACGAGCAGGCCATGCTTGCCCTCGACCGATTCCGTCGAGCCCACGAAATCATTGCGCGCCAGCGTGGCGGCGATCACGCCGTTCATCGCGGCGGCACCAACCTGGTAGCGCTTGTTCCAGGCGCCGTTGAGCAGAAACTGCAGCGAGCCCGCGGCCTGGCTGCCGGAGACGCCGAAGGCCGAGATGATCTGCGCCTCGGAGAGGCCGAACAGCTTGCCGGCTGCGGCCGCCGCGCCATAGGTGCCTGCGGTCGCGGTCGGATGAAAGCCGCGGGCATAGTGCGAAGTCGGATCGAGCGCGTTGCCGAGCCGGCAGCAGACTTCATAGCCCGCAACGATCGCGGTCAGCACGTCGCGTCCGGAGGCGCCGACCATCTCGCCGACCGCGAACGCGGCCGGCACCACCGGCGCGCTCGGATGCAGCGAGGAATCGGCATGCGTGTCGTCGAAATCGAGGGAGTGGCCGAGGGCACCGTTGAGCAGTGCGGCGACCGCCGGCGTCCAGGTTTTGGCATCGCCGAACACGGTGGATTCGCCCTTGCCGTCGAGCGCCAGCGCTTCCAGCATCTTCAGCAGCGACGGCGTCGATTCCGCCTCGCGCCGTGCACGAATGGCGCTGCCGAGGAAATCGAGCGTCAGCACCTTTGCGCGCTCAAGTACCTCTGCCGGAATATCCTCATATTTTAGCTTGGCGACATAGGCCGCGAGCGTTGCGGTTTCGTGGGCCATCGTGTTTCCTCGTTTTGGCCAGCAGGGTAGGCGGGCGGATTTCCCCTTTCAAGCCGCCTCGCGGCCACGGGTATCAGCTATGATTTTGGTCGGTTGACGAGGATGGGACCGGGACGTTTGACGATGGTGAGCGTAAGACAGCTGTTCGACCGGCTCTGGTTGCGAAAGACGCAATTGGGGCTGGCGGTCCGGGTCACGGTGGCGGCCACCGCCGCCTATGCACTCGCCACCGCGCTGCACCTGTTGTTGCCACTTTGGGCTGTGCTGACGTCCATCATCGTAACTCAGATGAGCGTAGGGCGCTCGCTCAAGGCGACGCGCGACTACATGCTGGGCACGATCGGCGGCGCCGTCTACGGCGGCGCCATCGCAATCCTGATCCCCTATTCCGGCGAACTGGGCCTGCTGTGTTTGCTGGTGCTGGCCGTGGCGCCACTTGCCTATATCGCATCGATCTATCCGAATCTGAGCTCTGCAACGGTGACGGCCGTGATCGTGCTCGTGCTTCCGACCATGCATCATGCCGATCCCATGGCCTCGGCGATCGATCGCGTCAGCGAGGTTTCGGTCGGCGCCGTGACCGGGCTGCTCGTCTCGTTCCTGGTGCTGCCGTCGCGCGCGGTACGGCAGATACGCGCAAGCGCGGCCAAGCTGCTCGAGCTGATTGCGGAGGCCTTTACCGAACTGCTCGCGGGTCTGACGCGCGGCCGCGACAATGATGCGTTGCATCGGATTCAGGACGGGATCGGCGCCGCGATGGTGGGCATGAATACCATTGGCGCCGAAGCCGAGCGCGAGCGCTCCGCGCGATTGTCCAGCGGACCGGATACCGGCCCGTTGCTGCGCACGATCTTGCGGCTGCGCCACGACGTCGTGATGATCGGCCGCGCGACCGTGGTGCCGCTGCCCGTCGAGGTGCAGGTCAGGCTCGCGGCACCCCTGGCAGAGGTCAGCGCGGCGATCGTGCGCTTCCTGAAGTCGGCGGCCGACGCCATGCGCCAGGGCGCCGGCGCGCCGCCGATCCACCCCGTGCACGTCGCGCTCCAGCACTATGCCGAGGCGGTTGCCGCCGTCCGTCAGGACGGCGTGATCCGCGGCCATCCCGGCGACACCGCGGAGCGCTTCTTCGCCCTCGGCTTCTCGCTGGAGCAGATGCACCAGAATCTCTGCGACCTCGATCGCGTCATCGGCGAGTGGTCCGAAGCCGTGGCCGATGGGCCGGAGAAAGCCGCGGAATAATTAGCGGACCGGCTCCTCGATCCTTCCCATCATGCCGCGGGCCACGAGCTTGTGGAACGGCGTGATGAGCATGAGGTAGGTCCGGCCGAGGAAATTGTTTGTCTTCACCAGAGTGGTCAAGGTGACCTGCCGGCTCGCTGCATCCCCGGCCACGTCGACGACAATGCGAAAATCGAGGTGAGAATCGTCGAAGCCGGCGACCAGTCGCTCGGGCGTCTCGCTCAACACTGGGAACAGGCCGATCAAGCCGCCGGGCGCAGGTGCGCCTTCGCCCGATCTCTTCAGCCCGAACGGCGTCACCAGAATATTGCGCAGGCGCACCAGCGCATCGACCCAGCGTGGCCCGTTCAAGACCATCCTTGTGCAGGCCTCACGGGCGTCGACTGCTGCGGTGCCAATGTCGACGCGAAAGGCGTCGATGAACTGCGCGCCTGACAGCACCGTGCCGGTATCGACATTCGGGGTGATTTCGCGAACGGGACTTGTCATCCCGGGATTTTGCGCGTCAGCATCCGAAAGCGCAAGATCAAGAGGCCGGCATAGACGAACGATCCGATCGATAATCCGATCCAGACGCCGACCGCGCCGAGGCCGGCGTGGAAGGCGAGCACCCAGGCGATCGGGAAGCCGACGCACCAATAGCCTATTGCCGCGAACACCAATGTCATCTGGGTGTCATTGATGCCGCGCAGCGCGCCGCCCATGATGGTCTGCAGCGCATCGGCGACGAAGAAGGTCGCGCCGACCAGGAGAAGCGTCGCGGTCAGATTGACAGTCGGTGCGCTCGCCTCGCTGCTTCCGAAGAACAGCCGTCCCAGCTCATAGCGGCCGAGGATGATCGCAACCGTCAGTACCGCGACGAACGTAATCCCGAGCAGGGCTGCGACGAGACCCGCGCGTCGGACGCCCGCCGGGTCGTCGCGGCCGAAGGCGTGGCCGACCCGCACCGTCGCAGCCATGCCGATGCCGAGCGGGACCATGAACAGCACAGCCGTGACCTGAAGCGCGATCTGGTGCGCGGCCAATGCGGTGGTCGAGATCAGGCCCATCAATAGCGCCGCCGAGGAGAACAGGCCGTATTCCAGCAACAGCGAGAACGAAATCGGCGCGCCGATCACGATCAGCTGGCGCATCAAGGGCCAGTCGATCCGCCAGAGATGCGCGAGCGGATGATAGTCGGCGAACGGCTTGCGCCACGCCGCAATGGCAAGTGCTGCGAGAAAGGTGCCGAGATTGACGAGCGTGGTCGCAAGCCCCGCGCCGAACAGGCCGAGCTTCGGCAAGCCGAACAGGCCATGGATCAGGCAATAGACCAGCGCGAAATTCGCAGGGATCGCCGCCAGCGTGATCCATAGCGGTGCCTGTGGCCGGTTCACCGCGCTCATCATGCTTCGCAGCGCGATGAAGCCGAGCGCCGGCGCAATGCCCCAGGCAAGACCATTCAGATAGCGCTGCGCGAGCGCGGCCGAAGGCGGCGCCTGTCCGAGCGCGATCAGTATGTGCTCGCCATAAAGCGGCGAAGCCATCATCGGCAGCGAGATGAGGAACGCGACCCACAAGCCCACGCGCAAGGAGCGGCGGATGCGTCTGACGTCGCCGGCGCCGAACGCCTGGGCCGCCAGCGGCGACACGGCCGCCATCAAGCCGAGCCCGAAGGTGAAGCTGACGAAATAGACGGTGTGCGCAAGTGCCGCAGCTGCGACGGCCTCCTCGCCGAGCCGCCCGATCAGTGCGAGATCGCTGGTGATCATCGCAATCTGCCCGAGCTGCGTCAGCATCATCGGCACGGCCAGCCGCAACGTCTCGCCGAATTCATCGGCGAGATGATTTTGCGCGGCGAGCTGCTGCGATGGGCGGCGGATGGTCTCGAGCATGGCCGAGCAATAGCATTGCGGCGCGTCGAAAAGGGGGCAGATCGAAGGGGAAGAGACGCTATCGTGAATGCAGGATGTTGCACTGCGTCGTGGTGAGGCATGAAGGCTCTCTGCACCCTCTCCCCTTGCGGGAGAGGGTGGCTTCGCGTAGCGAAGCCGGGTGAGGGGTTTCTCTCCGCGAATGACCCTCCAACTTGAATGCGCGGATAGAACCCCTCATCCGGCGCTGCGCGCCACCTTCTCCCGCAAGGGGAGAAGGGAAGAAAGCCTCAGCTCTTCCGTTCCGGCACGCGCTTGATCCTGGCGCCGAGTGCGTTCAGCCGCTCGTCGATGCGCTCGTAGCCGCGCTCGATCTGGTCGGCATTGTTGATCGTGGAGGTACCCTCGGCACAGACCGCGGCGAGCAGCATCGCCATGCCGGCGCGGATGTCGGGCGAGATCATCGAGGCGCCGCGCAGGCGGCTGGGCCCTGCGATGATGGCGCGGTGCGGGTCGCACAGCACGATGCGCGCGCCCATCGCGATCAGCTTGTCGACGAAGAACATTCGGGATTCGAACATCTTCTCGAACATCAGGATCACGCCCTCGCATTGCGTGGCAGTGACGATCGCGATCGACATCAGATCGGCCGGGAAAGCCGGCCAGGGCTGGTCCTCCAGCTTCGGCACGTGGCCGCCGAAATCGTCCTGGATCTTCAGGGTCTGGTTGGACGGCACGATGAGGTCGTCGCCCTCGACGCGGCAGACGATGCCGAGCCGCTCGAAGCCCATGCGGATCGACCGCAAATGCTCGACGCCGGCGCGCACGATGCGCAGGGGCGAGCGCGTTACGGCGGCAAGTCCGATCAGCGAGCCCACCTCGATATGGTCGGGCTGGATCGCATAGGTCGTCGACCCCAGCGTCGACTGCCCATGCACGATCATGGTGTTGGTACCGATCCCCTCGATCTTCGCACCGAGCGCGACGAGGAAATTGGCGAGGTCCTGCACATGCGGCTCGGAGGCCGCGTTGCGCAAATAAGTGACGCCGTCGGCAGCGACGGCCGCAACGAGTGCGTTCTCGGTCGCGGTGACGCTCGGCTCGTCCAGGAACACGTCGGCGCCGGTCAGTTTTGGTGCGCGAAACTCGAGCCGGTCGGTCGCGGTGACCTTGGCGCCCAACTGCTCCAGCGCCAGCACATGCGTGTCGAGCCTGCGCCGGCCGATGACGTCGCCGCCGGGCGGCGGCAGCATCACCTCGCCGCAGCGGGCGAGCAGGGGACCTGCGAGCAGGATCGAGGCGCGGATGCGGACGCAGAGCTCAGGATCGAGATCGGCCGCGCGGATGCTCTTGGCGTGAATGACGAGCGTATTGCGTTCGCGCCATTCGGCCGACGCGCCGACCGAGCGGATCAGCTCGACCAGCGTCTCGGTGTCGCGGATGCGCGGCACGTTCTGAAGCGTCACCGGATGTTCGGTGAGAAGCGCAGCCGCGATGATCGGCAGCGCCGAGTTCTTGTTGCCGGACGGCTCGATCGAGCCCGAGAGCCGATGACCGCCCTCGACGATGTACTGGATGGGCGCCACTGCTTCTGCCCCTGTTGGCTAGATGTCGATCGTCGCGCTGAGCGAGTGTTCCTGGATGAAGTCGCGGCGCGGCTCGACCACGTCGCCCATCAGCTTGGTGAAGATGTCGTCGGCCTCGTCGACCTCCTTGACCTTCACCTGGAGCAGTGAGCGCACCTCGGTGTCCAGCGTGGTTTCCCAGAGCTGCTCCGGGTTCATCTCGCCGAGACCTTTGTAGCGCTGGAGCGTGATGCCCTTGCGCCCGGCGTCGGTGACCGCCTCGAACAGGTCGACCGGGCCGTGGACCACGTGCTCACTGTCCTTGCGTCGCAGCTTGCCGGAGCGGGCGTAGACATCCTGGAGCTTCGTCGTGTACTCGTCGAGCTTGCGGGCCTCGACCGAGCCGAGCAGCGCATCGTCGATGATCGCGGCTTCCTTGACGCCGCGCACGGTGCGCTCGAACAGGAAGCCCTGGCCCTCGACGAATTGCCCGACCCAGCCGCGTTCGACCTCTTCGGCCTGGTTGTCCAGTCGGTTCGCGATATATTGCGCGGCGGCCGCGGCGTTCTCGGGATTGCCGTAGATCGACTTGTTCAGCACACCGGTGATGGCGGCCTGCTCGACCACCTTGCGGTTGTAGCGGCTGTGCAGATTGCGCAGGATACTGCGAACGATGCGGGCGTCGTCGACCAGCGCGCGCAGGTCGCGGCCGGTGCGATCGCCGCCGTTTCCGGAGACGAACACGCAGTCGTCGAGCCCGGCGTCGATCAGATAGTCCTCCAGCGCGCGCTCGTCCTTCAGGTACTGCTCGGACTTGCCGCGGGAGACCTTATAGAGCGGCGGCTGGGCGATATAGAGATAGCCGCCGTCGATGATGTCCCGCATCTGCCGGTAGAAGAAGGTGAGCAGCAGCGTGCGGATGTGGGCGCCGTCAACGTCGGCGTCCGTCATCACGATGATCTTGTGATAGCGCAGCTTCTCGACCGAGAAGTCGTCGCTGATGCCGGTGCCGAGCGCGGTGATCAGCGTGCCGATCTGCTCGGATGACAGCATCTTGTCGGGGCGGACGCGTTCCACGTTGAGGATCTTGCCGCGCAGCGGCAGCACCGCCTGGAACTCGCGGTTGCGGCCCTGCTTGGCACTGCCGCCTGCCGAGTCACCCTCGACGATGAACAGCTCCGACTTCGCCGGATCCTTTTCCTGGCAGTCGGCAAGCTTGCCGGGCAGCGAGGAGACCGAGAGCGGGCTCTTGCGCGTCAGCTCGCGCGCTTTTCGCGCGGCCTCGCGGGCAGCGGCGGCCTGGATCACCTTGCCGACGATCATCTTGGCCTCGGACGGGTGCTCCTCGAACCAGGCCTGCAGCGCTTCGTTGAGGACGTTCTCGACCACGGGACGCACCTCCGAGGACACCAGCTTGTCCTTGGTCTGCGACGAGAACTTCGGGTCGGGCACCTTGACCGACAGGACGGCGGTGAGGCCTTCACGGCAGTCGTCGCCGGTCAGCGCGATCTTTTCCTTCTTGGCGTTGGCCTCGGCATAGCCGTTGACCTGGCGGGTCAGCGCGCCGCGGAAACCGGCCAGATGGGTGCCGCCGTCACGCTGCGGGATGTTGTTGGTGAAGCACAGCACGTTCTCGTGGTAGCTGTCGTTCCACCACAGCGCCGCCTCGACGCCGATGCCGTTGGCTTCCGAGCGCACCATGATCGGGGAGGGGACGAGGGCCTTCTTGTTGCGATCGAGATATTTGACGAACTCCTCGACGCCGCCGGAATAATGCATCTCCTCGCGCTTCTCGACTGCATGGCGCATGTCGGAGAGGATGATGTTGACGCCGGAGTTGAGAAAGGCGAGCTCGCGCAGACGGTGCTCGAGCGTCGCGAAATCATACTCGACGTTTTTGAAGGTTTCGGTCGAGGCCAGGAACGTGACTTCCGTGCCGCGCCGGCCCGGCGCGTCGCCGACGACCTTCAGCGGTGCGACGGCATCGCCATGGGCGAACTCGATGTAGTGCTCCTTGTCGTCGCGCCAGATGCGAAGTCCGAGCTTGCTGGACAGCGCATTGACGACGGAGACGCCGACGCCGTGCAAGCCGCCGGAGACCTTGTAGGAGTTCTGGTCGAACTTTCCGCCGGCATGGAGCTGGGTCATGATGACCTCGGCCGCCGAGATGCCTTCGCCCTTGTGGATGTCGACGGGAATGCCGCGGCCGTCGTCGCGCACGGTGACGGAATTATCGGCATTGAGCACGACGTCGACGCGCGTGGCGTGGCCCGCGAGCGCTTCGTCGATCGCGTTGTCGACGACCTCGTAGACCATGTGGTGCAGGCCCGAGCCGTCGTCGGTGTCGCCGATATACATGCCCGGGCGCTTGCGGACGGCATCGAGACCCTTGAGCACGCGGATCGATTCCGCGCCGTAATCGCTCGCGTTGGAGGGCTCGTTTTCGGCACGCGGCTGCCGAGCAGGTTCTGTCATGAGAGGCCTTCGAGGTGACGTCCGAATCAGCGGCGCAAAAAGGCGCTGATTTGGAAGCTATTTGTGCCATGAAAGGAGGATTGCGCCTAGCGCAAAGTACTCCCCCGCAACCTATTGAGCAGATAGGGTTTTTTAACCGGTTTTCAAGGCATTCCAAGGCCGATTCTGGCGCACGCGAAAAGCCCGATTCGAGGGCGCTTTTTCGCGTCGAGAACGACAGCATTTTCCCGGTATGACGGCGCGGGTTCCGAAGCGCCGTGCGCGCGCCAGCGGCCGCCGTGCCGGAGCTTTCGTCCCATGCCTTACCGTCGTCATGCGCACTCTCCAAGGGGATCGCGCGTCTTGAACTTCGCGCGATGACGATTCATCGCGATCGCATCGCGCTTTAGACGACTAGTCGCCTCGCGAACCGGCCAGGTTCAATCTGGCCGTTACAGACAAAGGGGGAGCTCAGTACATCTGGAGTGGCAGCACCTCGCCGGTCGGCCCCACCATGAGGCCCCAGGCGTCACCCGCGGCGATCGTGATGCTGTCGGTGCGGGCCGGGCGGCCCGCGACTTTCAGCGAGTACTGGTACTTGCCGGGCGGCAGGTCGAGCATCGGCGGCTTCGGCGATTGCGGACCGCCGGCGCCGGCGGCGATCTTGACGGTCTGCTTGTTGATCGTCAGCTGCGCTTCCTGATTGCCCATGTTGCCGAGCATCAGCTTGGCCTGTCCGGGCTTGGGCATGATGTCCGCTTTCGTTGCGGCATCCGGATTTTTCTGCACGAGATTGACGGATGTCTCGCCGTTGGCACGGCCGAGCTTCAGCATGGCCGGTCCCTGCGGGGAGGCGAAGGCGAGCTGGACGCGATCGGCAGCGACCACGGCTCCGTCCGGTTTTTCCTGCCAGCCGAGCTTTCCGAGCTCCGTGCGGTAGAAGGCAAGCACGTCGCCGAGCTCGGCAGGCACGCTGGCTTCGAGCTCGCGGCGGAACGGGACTTCGATGCCGGGCAGCTTTGCCGTGCCAAGTGAGGTCGACGTACGCTGCTTCGGCACGGGCAGGGCGGACTCGGGGTCGGCTTCCAGTGGCTCGGACGCTTTGGCCTGTGCGCCAGCCTGATCGCCGCCGGCCTGCTTGCCGGTGGATGCCGGCTTGGCGGCGGCCACGCGCAGGCCGGATCCGTCGGCGTTGACATTCACCTGGGCGCCCATCTGCATCAGCGTGAACGAGATCGTTTTGCCGCCCTTGGCAAACTCCAGCACCGCCATGTTCGGCTGGTTGATCACCGAGGGTTGCTCCTTCCAGCCCGCCTGCTTCATCGAGCCACGATAGAAGGCGGCAATCGCCTTGACGCTCGAGGTGGAGTTGAATTCGAGCCGGCCGTCATCGCCTTTGAAATCCACCGCCTGCGCATTCTCCGGCAGCGGCACCGGCGTGTTGCTGCCGGCCTGCGCCTGCAAGGGCGTATCCGACAGTGTGGCGGCCTGGGTTTTGCGCCTGACCGCGTCGGCAGCGAGGACATCTTTCACCATCTGATCCGCGTCCTTCATGAACTGGTCGTCGGCGTCCTTCTTCGCCTTGGCGCGGGCGGCGAGCACGGACTCCTTCACCTGCGCGGTCAAATGGACCATCGTGAAGTCATACTTGCGGCCGAGCCGCAGCACGCCTGTTTCCTCGGGCGAAGAGAATTTGAGCGCGACCTCATCGCCTGCGGCAAGAGGCGCATTTCCTTCTTCCGTCCAGCCGCGCGCGGCAAATTCGCGATGGTAGAAAGCGAGCACGGCAGGCAGATCGGCAAGGTCGGCGACATTCAGCTCTTGCCGGTTCGAACTGGCAACGCCTCTGCCCCCCGCCGACTTGTATGGTTTCGGTATCGGCAGGCCGGACATCTCTTCTGTCTCGAGATCGGTCGGCAAGGCGAACGGCGCGATCCTGATCTCGACATTGGTGCGGCCGTCATCGCGGCGCGTCAGCGTCAGCATCACCGGCTTCTGATGATAGAACCCCGTCGATGCGTCATCGGGGTGGCCGTAGAACGCACGGATGCCGTTCGGCACGGTTTCGGTCAGGTCCGCATTCGGCCAGCTTGCGGCCGTCGCGGGCGTCAGCTTGACCCAGCTGATCGCGGCCATTTCCTTGGTGTAGAAGGCCAGCGTTGCGTCGAAGGCGGCGGGCGCGATGCAGCCGAGATAGGGCCGGGTCTCGTCGAACACGAGATCGATCGCGCCATCGGGGAAGGGCACGTTCGACCAAATGCGCCCCGCGCTGTATTCGACCGCCGATTGGTCGGGCCGGCCGAGCCCCTGCGTGAAAGAGACAGAAAGCAGTTGCCGTCCCTTCTTGAAGACGAGACCGGTGTTGTTTTCGTCGAGCGGCCGTACATAGGGCATCCAGCCCTCGGCGGCGAGCATCTTCCCGACGGCAGCGCGTGTCACCGCGACCACGGTCGGCACGCCATACTGCACGCGATCAGGGCGCGAATTGTCCGCGAACGCGCCCTCCAGCTTCGGCAGCGTGTGTACGTCGACGATGCCGTCGTCGGCTCTGGCCGAAATTGAGCTGCCTGCGAGAAGAGCGAGGCCGCACGCAAACAGCCGCCATCGTGCCGGAACTTTCGTCCCGCGCCTTACCGTCGACATCGTCAAATCTCCAAGGATGTCGCGCGCCACTGAAGGGCCTCGCGCGATTGCAACGGCTGCGACACTGCCGTCGTGGCCTCAAGAGACTAGTCGCCGGGGGAACCCGTCAGGTTCAACGGTGACTTCCCTACCGGCGCGGCGTGATGCGCCCGTTCTCGACGTCGAACACCTCGCCGGAGCTGCCGATCTCGGCAAAGGCGGCAGGGTCGGCCCCGGTTAACCACACCTGCGCGCCAAGTCTTTGCAGTTCGGCAAACAGCGCGGCGCGCCGGTTCGGGTCGAGATGTGCGACGACCTCGTCGAGCAGCAGGAGCGGCACGATGCCGGTCATCTCGGCAACCAGTGTTGCATGCGCCAGCACCAGGCCGATCAGCAGCGCCTTCTGCTCGCCGGTCGATGCATCGCGCGCCGGCATTCCCTTGGGCGCGTAGACGACTTGCAGATCGGTGAGATGCGGTCCGTCCGTGGTGCGTCCGGCGATCGCATCGCGCGGGCGGTTGTCGCGCAGGATCTGGCGGTAGCGGTCCTCGACCGACGTCGCGGTCTCGTTGAGCAGTGCGTTCTCCATCCAGCCGTCGAGCGCGATTTGAGCCGACGGGAAGGCGGAGGATTGCGCGCGCGCATTGAGCATCTCGGTCAACTTCGCCGCGGTCTGGCCGCGCGTCGCTGCGACCGCCACGGCAAGCTCTGCGGTCTCGCGCTCGATGGCGTCGCACCAATGGTCGTCGTAATTGCGCACTTCGAGCAGCCGGTTGCGCGAGCGCAGCGAACGCTCGAGCGCCGAGATCCGGCTGGAATGCTCGCTGTCGAGCGCGAGCACGAGGCGGTCGAAGAAGCGACGCCGCTCGGAGGCGGCACCCATGAACAGCCCGTCCATCGCCGGCGTCAGCCACACCATGCGGATGTGATCGCCGAAGGCGCTCGCCGAATTGACAGGCTCGCGGTCGATGCGGCAGCGCCGGCTCACCGCGCTGTCGGCGCGCGGCGCATCGATGCCTGTGCCGAGCGTGGCAAGGCCGAGCGCGCCCTCGACCTGCGCGGAGACTGCCCAGGCGCCGTCGCCCTGATTGTCGGCGACGTCTTCCAGCGTCGCCCGCCGCAAGCCGCGGCCCGGCGACAGAAATGAGATCGCCTCGATGCAGTTCGTCTTGCCCGCCCCGTTCGGCCCGACCAGCGCCACCATGTCAGCCGCCGTCTCGAGCCCCGCCGCCCGGTAATTGCGAAACTGCGTCAGCGTCAGGCGATGAATGCGGGAGGGGGTCATGCTCTGTTCGTCGCAAACCGGACTCTTCACCCTCTCCCCTTGTGGGAGAGGGTGGCGCCTCACGAAGTGAGGCGACGGGTGAGGGGTATCTTACCGCGCACTGAGCTTTGCAAGGATGTCTTCCAACACGGCCGTGGGCTGTTGCAACACCTCATTGTTCCAGTAGCGGGTGATTTGAAACCCTGCCGCGATAAGCGCTGCATCGCGTCTTGTGTCGCTTTGCAGTTCTGCGTGCTGACTGCCATCGATTTCGATCACAAGCCGCTTCTCGAAACATACGAAGTCGAGAATATAATTCTCGACTGGGACTTGTCGGCGAAACTTGAAAGCAGAAAGCCGGCGATCCCTGAGCAAGCGCCACATTGCGGCTTCTGCATCCGTCGGTTCGTGCCGCATGTTCTTCGCGAATTGGCGGTCGGCCGATGGTGCTGGTCCTGTGGCACAGCCTCCTCACCTCGCGTCCTGTTGGTGGAGTGATGGCGGTGCTTTACCCTCTCCCCTTGCGGGAGAGGGTGCCGTCGCGAAGCGACGGCGGGTGAGGGGTTGTCTCCGCAGTGAATATGTGGAGAGAGGACCCCTCACCCCAGTAAGGTCGTGGCTGATGCCCGAGCTGCCCTCTCCCGCAGGGGGAGAGGGCACAGCAATGCGCAGCGCAACCGGTTCATGAGAGATTGTTTGGCGTCGACGCGGGGCCACGCGCCTCACACCCGCATCGGCATCAGCACGTACAGTGCGCTCTTGTCGTCGCGATCCTGGACCAGCGTGGGCGAGCCGGGGTCGGCGAGCTTGAGGGTTGCGACCTCGCCTTCGATCTGGGCGGCGATGTCGAGGAGGTAGCGGGAGTTGAATCCGATATCGAGGGCGTCGGAGGCGTATTCGACCTCGAGCTCTTCGGTGGCGCTGCCGGAATCCGGGTTGGTGACCGACAGCACCAGCTTGCCGGCGGAGAGCGAGAGCTTCACCGCGCGGCCGCGCTCGCTGGAGATGGTGGAGACACGGTCGACCGCGGCCTCGAAATCCTTCTTGTCGACGACCAGTTCCTTGTCGTTGTTTTGCGGGATGACGCGGCCGTAGTCGGGGAAGGTGCCGTCGATCAGCTTCGAGGTCAGCACCACATTGCCGATGGTGAAGCGGATCTTGGCCTGCGACAGCTCGATCGTGACTTCGGCTTCGCTGTCCTCGATCAGCCGCTGCACCTCGCCGACGGTCTTGCGCGGCACGATCACGCCGGGCATGCCGGCGGCGCCCGCCGGCTGCACCAGATCGAGCTGGGCGAGGCGGTGGCCGTCGGTGGCGACGCCGCGCAGGGTCGCGGCTTTGGCAGAGCCTGCGGCATGCAGATAGATGCCGTTGAGATAGTAGCGCGTCTCCTCGGTGGAGATCGCGAACTGGGTGCGGTCGATCAGCCGCTTCACGTCCTTGGCGGCAAGATTGAAGGAATGCGACATGTCGCCGGCCGCAAGATCGGGAAAATCATTCTCCGGTAGCGTCTGCAGCGTGAAGCGCGAGCGGCCGGCGCGGATCGCCAGTACGGAACGGTCGCCATCGCCTTCCAGCACGATCTGCGAGCCGTCGGGCAGCTTGCGCACGATGTCGTAGAACATGTGCGCCGGCACGGTCGTGGAACCGGCGGTCGCGGTTTCCGCAGGCAGCGTCTCCGTTACCTCGAGATCGAGGTCGGTCGCCTTCAGCGCCAATTTTGCGCCCTCTGCGCGTACCAGCACGTTGCCGAGGATCGGGATCGTGTTGCGGCGCTCGACCACGCGGTGGACGTGGCCCAGCGATTTCAGGAGTTGCGCGCGTTCGACCGTAACCTTCATTGCACTACTCGCCCGATCCCCAAGAGAACACATCGTTGGAAAAGCCGGGCGGCCAGAATCGGCGCCGCGGCACGGAAGACACCCGACAGAGCCGGATCATCCAGCCGATATGATCAAAGCCGTCAGGGTCGCGCAAGGTGGCGCGTAAAGCCATCCGATTCAAGGGATTGGGGTGCTGTTCCCCACGATTTACATGCCGGTTTCACCCCGCCCCGGCGGCAAAGCCGGGACGATCGATGGCAGGTCGGAATGGCCTTAGGGGTTTATTCCTGAAGCTGGCGCTTCAGGGATTCGACCTCTTCGGACAGCGCCGTATCCTTGCCGACCAGTGCCTCGATTTTGCGCACCGCGTGCAGCACCGTGGTGTGGTCGCGTCCGCCGAAGCGGCGGCCGATCTCCGGCAGCGAGCGCAGGGTCAGCGTCTTGGCGAGGTACATCGCGACCTGCCGCGGCCGGACCACGTTGGCGGTGCGGCGCGAGGACAGGAGGTCGGAGCGGCTGACATTATACTGCCGCGCCACCACGCGCTGGATGTCCTCGATCTTGATGCGCTTGGGCTCCTGCGGCCGGATCAGGTCGCGCACCTCGCGCTCGGCCATCTCCAGCGTCACCGGCTGGTTGTTCAGCTTCGAGTGGGCGAGCAGCCGGTTGATCGAGCCTTCGAGGTCGCGGCCGTTATGGGTGATGGTGCGCGCCAGATAGTTCAAGACCTCCTCGGGCACATCGAAGCTCGCATGATGGGCGCGGGCGGCCGCGACGCGCGACTTGAGAATGCCAAGCCGCAGATCTTCCCCGAGCGATCCCATCTCGACCACGAGGCCGCCGGCGAGCCGCGAGCGGACGCGATCGTCCAGGCTCTCGAGATCGGACGGCGGGCGATCGGCCGCGATCACGACCTGGCGGCCGGCATCGATCAGCGCGTTCAGCGTGTGGCAGAACTCGGCCTGCGTCGACTTGCCCTGGAGGAACTGGAGGTCGTCGATGACCAGCACGTCGATGCCGCGCAGCGCTTCCTTGAAGGCGAGCGCCGTCTGCGTCTTCAGCGCGGCGACGAAGCCGTACATGAATTTTTCCGCAGTGAGATAGAGCACCTTGCGCTCGCTGCCGGAATTGCCGGCCCAGGTCACCGCCTGCAACAGATGCGTCTTGCCGAGGCCAACGCCGGCATGGATGTAGAGCGGGTTGAACATCACGGGATCGCCGCGACGTCCCTCGGCGACCTGGCGTGCCGCCGCATGCGCCAGCGTGTTGGCGCGGCCGACGACGAAGCTTGCAAAGGTCAGGCGCGGATCGAGCGGCGAGCCGCCGAGCGCGTCATGGCTGGCGGAGACCGGCGCGGTCGCGGTCGCGCGCAGCTCCGCGGAGGGGCGGCCGTCCATGCGTTTGGCTTCGACCGGTGCCGGCACTTCCTTGAGCGCGACGGTCGGGCGCACAGCGGTGCGCACGGTGAGATCGATGCGATGCACTTCCGGCATCTCGGCCTGCCAGCATGAGAGCACGCGCTCGGCATAATGCGCCTGGATCCAGCTCTTCAGGAAACGCGTCGGCACCGACAGCCGCACGCTCTCGTCCTGCACCCCTTCGAGGTCCATGCGTGCGAACCAGCTCGTGTAGACGTCCTCGCCAACGCTCGAGCGCAGCCGCCCCTTCACGCGTGACCAGCGATCCTGTTCCGATGTCATCGTTTGTAACTTTTCTTTGGAGATAAGGTTGCGTTGCGAGTGCCGTTGCAGGTTTGCCTGCCACGGCACGACCTCAAGCGAGTCCATCTCGAAGGCACAGATCGGCCGTTCGGCGCGAACGCCGCGAGGCAGACCAGTGATGTCAAGAATGGTGGGATCGCGAGGTCAGCGCGTACTCAGCGCGCAAGGGCACGCAGGGGGCTGGTCGGAGGACGAACTCGAAACGGCATCGTTCGAAGAAGAGATGTGATTCAATACCGCGTTACGTTCGTTCGACATGGTGCCTCCCCGTCCTGCCGTGATTGCTCACGGCAAGGTCCTGCGTGTCGTCTATGAACTTCGCGCAAGGAACTCCACATTCCCGGCACGAGGCCCGCCCGTCTTCCTAACTCGTCCGGGTGGCGCCGCCTTCACGATTGTCGGGTCGCCCGTCGCTGTCTCTCCGTTGCATCTGAACGCGAACGAGACACGAATGCCCCGCTTGGAGACATTTGGACAAAGCACTACCGTTCCCATATTGCTATGGGTTTCAAACCGACAATCGCTTGGTAAAGCGTCGCCAACGTGCACACCGCCGCCGATTTGCACGCTCGCCCCGTTTCCTAAACCGCGCTGGTCTCAAGATCGTGGGCGCTGCGGACGGCTTTAAGAAATACACGATGCGCCGAGACTCGCAATGAAATTGATTCACAGTTGAGGAGCTTAAATCCTGATCTGCGTTAACGCCGCGCGCGAGTTGTACACAGGGTCGAGAACCAAGTTTTTGAATCGCCGTGCAGAATCGAAGGCAATGCGCGTTGTGTGACAATTCTCCGACGGCGCGCAAAAAATTTTTACAAAAGCGTCACGCGAGTGCCGTGTGAGCCAATTTTCCAAATGCTTTCCGTCACTATGTGGATAAGTGATTATCGAGACATCGTTTTTCGAGTCTCGTTTTGCAGGGTAACCCTCTCATTACGCAGCTCCCCTGGAAACTACGGTACGCGAAATGATGGCGACGCAGGAATGCGTTCTGCTGCGCCAACGCAGGCTTTTCGCAACTGCGGTGAGAGTTTCCGGTGTGACAGAATCGTCAGCAGGTAAAACTACGGGAGGTAAAATAGCGCCGAAGGTTTTTTCAAAGAGCTTCGATCAAAGAGGGCTCTCATGCGTCAGCGAACTCCTGTCACAGAACAGAGTTCGGATCGAAGAGCTTCGAGGACGGAGCTCTGAATCAGAAGCTCCGGCTGCAGCGCTCTGGTCCTCGTCACGCGCCCGACAAAAAGAAAAGCCCGGCGCATGCCGGGCTTCATCTGATCATGCGATGTTCGGTCAGATCACTTGCCGAGCTTGGCGATCTGATGCGTCAGCCGCGACACTTTGCGGCTCGCGTTGTTCTTGTGAATGATATTCCGCTGCGCGGCGCGCATCAGGGCGGGCTCGGCGTTCGCCAGCGCCTTCAGCGCGGCTGTGCGATCGCCAGACTTGATCGCTTCTTCGACGGTGCGGACAGCGCCGCGCATCTGGGTGCGACGCGACTTGTTGACGGCGGTACGACGGGCGATCTTGCGCGTCGCTTTCTTGGCGGAAGTGGTATTGGCCATAGTCTGAAAGATCCTCTGCGGTGACCGGTCGCTTCTTGCTCGGATTAGCGCCGGTTGCTTGAACCGCGAAATCGACGCTCGGTTTTAGGGTGTTCGGTTGCTAAGCAGTTCTTTGGAGCCCGCGCGCCAGCCTTGCGGCTATCGCCTAATAGGGTTGCCTCGCATGGCTCAAAGAACAGCGGCGGCGGGATTGCGCCCGCCGCCAGTTGGCGCCCTTATAGAGGGGGCCTGCGGCACCGTCAACGGCTTCGGGAGGGCTGGAAATGCCCCCCAGACAGCCCGGGAACTGCCGTAACGTACTGACGAGGTTGAATTTCCGCTCTCGCCCCGGTATTGGCTGGCGGCGTTTCGCCTCGTCCCGGCCGGACGGGCATATTAAGGTGATGCATGATCCGCGGCTTTTTCCGACTGATCGGCCTGTTGCTGCTCGCTGGCGGCTTCATCTTCATGGTCTATGACGGCGCCCGCTGGGTGGCGGACCAGACGTTGCGGTTCACCCGGTTCGGCCAGTTCTGGAACGATATCCATCAGTCCAGCCAGCAGGCATTCCGGACCTGGGTCGAGGCCAAGGCCCCCTGGCTGTGGACCTCGGTGATCCGCCTGATCCTGGACCAGCCGGTCTTCGCCGTGCTCGGCATTCTCGGGATCCTCCTGATGATCCTGTTTCGGCCGCGGAAGCCCCTTATCGGCTATTCGCGCGACTGACGCGCGCGCAGTGCATGGGGGCGGCGTAACGGGGCTGCCTCTCCAGCCGTAATTGCCTATATTCAACTGGTATCGCGAGCACGCCGCCTCAGGCGCCCCTGCTTGGGCGACGGACAGCTCGTTTCGGAGATCCGACCATGCTGTTCATGCGCAAGACCACTGCACTCCCGAGCGCAGCCGAGGCGCTGCCGGGCCGTGCGCAGCCTTTGCCGACCGCAACCACCCATTTCGTCAACGGACAGAAGCTCAAGCCGCCATACCCGGCTGGTCTCGAGCAGGCCGTGTTCGGGCTTGGTTGCTTCTGGGGTGCCGAGCGCAAATTCTGGGAGCTCGGCGAGGGCATCCACGTCACCGCGGTCGGCTATGCCGGCGGCCATACGCCCAATCCGACTTATGAAGAAGTCTGCTCGGGCCGCACCGGCCACACCGAAGTGGTGCTGGTCGTGTACGATCCGAACAAGATCTCTTACGAGCGGCTGCTGAAGGCGTTCTGGGAGAACCACAACCCGACGCAAGGCATGCGTCAGGGCAACGACGTCGGCACGCAATATCGAAGCGCGATCTACACCTACAACGATGCGCAGAAGAAGGCCGCCGACGAGTCCAGGGCGCTCTATCAGAAGGCGCTCGCAGGTAAGGGGCTCGGTGCCATCACCACCGAGATCGCGCCCGCCGGCGAGTTCTATTTCGCCGAGGACTACCACCAGCAATATCTCGCCAAGAATCCGGCCGGCTATTGCGGCTTGGGCGGCACCGGCGTCTCCTGCCCGATCGGCGTCGGTGTGAGCGCGTAAGCCACGAACTCGCTGCACCTCTCCCGCTTGCGGGAAAGGTCGCATTGCATCGATGCAATGCGGCTGAAGGCTCTCTCCACTCTTCTCCCGCAAGCGGGAGAGGGAGCGCGCCATGCCCGTTGGTTGCATTGTCGCGTCTCACGTCCCCTCAACGCTTTGTTAACCATACCCGGTGCAAGACTGGAGCCATCTCGGTTCAAGGGATGGCTCCAGTGCGGGTTGCGCGCGCGTTTCGATTGTCGATCTTGGCAGCGTCCGCCGCGCTCGCCCTTGGCGGCTGCATGCAAACCGTCGGTCCCATCGCGGTGGCGCAGCCACGCAGCGATCTCGATTACATGGCCTATGGCCAGCCCGGCGTGCCGCAGCCGGTCGCCGACGGTTCCGGTGGCGGTGCCATCAGCGCGCTCCGCAATTCCTTTGCCGCAGCTCCCGCACCAGTCGCGGCCGGCTATGCCGCGCCGATGCCCATGCCAGCGCGTTACGACGCGTCCTATCATCTCGATGCGGGCGACAAGCTGCGCGTCGTGATCTACGGCCAGGAAGGTCTCACCAACACCTACGCGATCGATGCCGGCGGCGCGATCACCATGCCGCTGATCGGCGCGGTGCCGGCGCGCGGTCGGACCACGGCGGGGCTCGCGTCCGAAATCGCCGCGCGCCTGCGCAACGGCTATATCCGCGAGCCGTCGGTGGCGGTCGAGATCGAAGCCTATCGTCCCTTCTTCATTCTGGGCGAAGTCGCCGCGCCCGGCCAATATCCCTACGTGCCGAACATGACCGTCGAGAGCGCGGTCGCGATCGCCGGCGGCTTCTCGCCGCGCGCCAAGCGCGACGTGGTCACGGTGACCCGCAGCGATGCCGGTGGCGCGATGCGCGCCGTGGTGCCGCTCGGTACCGCCGTCGGCCCGGGCGACACGGTGTACGTCGGCGAGCGCTGGTTCTAACTCCTTCATCATTGTCATTGCGGGGCGCGACGAAAGTCGCGAGCTATGATGCGCAATTGCGCATCTGAGAATCCATAATCCCGGCTCGTGGTTATGGATTCCGGGCCTGGCCCTTCGGGCCATCCCGGAATGATGAAGGCGAGAGATTTGCGCTCTATTTCAAATGCGTCGCAAAGAACGCCATGCTGCGCGGCCAGGCGATATCGGCGCTGGCCTTGTCGTAGCTCGCGCGCTCGTCGCAATGGAAGCCGTGCTGAGCACCCGGATAGATGAACACCTCGACGTCCGCCCGCTTGCTCTTGATGGTCTCGACATCGGACAGGGGAATGCCGGCGTCTTTCTCGCCGAAATGCAGCTGCGTCGGTACCTTGGGCTTTTCATCGGCGAAGCGCACGATGGCACCGCCGTAATAGCCGATTGCCGCCGAGAGGCCGGACAGGCGCGCCGCGGCGACATAGGCGATGCTTCCCCCTAAGCAGAAGCCGATGATGCCGACCGGGCCGACGCTCTTCACCGCATCGATCGCGGCTTGCGTATCGCGCAGCATCGCCGCCCAGTCGGGATCGGCGACGAACTTGCGCGCCTCGGCGATCTCGTCGGGCGAATAGCCCGACTGAAAGTTGGGCGATGTGCGATCGAAGATCGACGGCGCGATCGCGACATAGCCTTCCTTGGCGAGCCGGTCGCAGACCGAGCGAATGTGATGATTGACCCCAAAAATCTCCTGGATCACCACCACCGCGGCTTTCGGGCTGCCTGCAGGGTCGGCGCGATAAGCACCGAACTGGAAATTGTCGGAGGCGGTCAGTTTGATGTCTTGTCCCACGAGGTTGTCCTTCGTTGTTGGTTGTTGAACGATCCGGAAATTCCGCTCTGGCTCCTCATCCTGAGGAGCGCTCCAGCGGAGTGCGTCTCGAAGGATAGAGGCCAGGCGGCCGCAGCGGAGCCTTCATCCTTCGAGACGCTGGCCTTGCAAGCTCCTCAGGATGAGGGGAGGCGGGTCTGCGTGGTCCTACTCCCACATCCAGTTCTCGCCGTAGTCTTCTTTCCATCCTGCGAGGCGACCATGGCGGAATTGCAGGAACAGGCGGTGGCGGTAGGGGATCAGCCGGCTTCCGCCGAGATTGCGCAGGGCGAGGTAGATCTCGTTTCCGGGACGACCGCGAACATATTGCAGCGGCTGGCCCAGTGCCTGTGCCGCCTGGGTGGCATCCATCCCGAACGCCAGCGGCGCGGTGTTGGACAATGTCATGACGAAGGGCAGGCGCGGCGGTGCCCATTGCTCGGCATGCACAGCGCCCATCATCATGCCCAGCGTCATCGCGACAGTTGCCACCATCGTCGGCTTCATCGTTCAGGTTCCTCCGCCTCGTGCGGCAGAGTTTTCAGGAAGGGGACCACCGCGTCAACAAAAGCCTGCGGCTGATCGATGTTGACGGCATGCCCGGCCGCGGGAATCACGACCTTGTGTGCGCCGGGGATTTTTGCGGCCATGTAGTCGGACGCTGCCAGGAACGGCGTGTCGTCGGCGCCGACCACGATCAGCGACGGCACCTCGATGTCGGGCAAAAGCTCCATCACCTTCGCGTCGCGCTGGGTCAGCATGCCGCGCGCGGCGAGCGCGAGCCCCCTGGCGTCGCGGTGGCTGGCGGTCGCGCGTTCGCGGCTCGCGGACGCCAGCACGTTCAGGCCTTCGCGATCGAGCTTGTCGGCCGTGGCGCGTGCGCGCGCGTTCCAGGCCTCGCGCGCATCGTCCTTCTTGAAGCCGGGGCCCGTGTCGATGATCAGGAGCGCTCGCACGCGCTTGCGATGCGCGCGATAGAAGGCCAGTGACATGTAACCACCGAGCGAGAGCCCGCCGATGATGGCGCGCTCTGCGCCAATCGCATCGAGGATCGCAGCCATGTCGCCGACGGTCAGCGCTTCGCTGTAGGCGGCGGGGTTGTCCGGATAGTCCGACTGGCCATGGCCGCGCATGTCCCACAACACGAGCGTGCAGTGACTCGCGAGCGCATCGATCTGCCCATGCCACATCGCCGAGGTGGATGCATAGCCGTGGGTCAGAAGCAGCGGCGGGCCGCTGCCGTGGACCTCGTAGTGGATCGCAACTCCGTCCCGATCGATCCGTGGCATCGCGCCCATCCATGTTCGTTCGTCGAACATCCTAGCGTGATGGGTTACTTCGAGGGTACCGTCGCGCCGCGATGGCATGCATGCGTCGCGCGAACTTGCCGCTTATTCCGTCAGGCGGTTTGCACCAGCGGCCCTGTCGCAACGCACAACGGTGATGCGTGCATCACGTTCGTTTCGACCGATTCCAAATTGCATTTGCCTAGGCAAACGAACGCGATCATTCTTGCGCCCAAGGCCGACGCAAGCCCGGTGGGTGTCGGTCGGACAAGTTGCCGCCGTAAGCGGCTTCATGCACCGGCAAGGGAAGAAACCATGCCTACTCTCACCATCAACGGGCGGAGTATGTCCGTGGATGCGGCGAACGATACGCCGCTCCTTTGGGCGATCCGCGAGCAATTGCAGATGACCGGCACGAAATTCGGCTGTGGTGCCGGCCTGTGCGGCGCCTGCACCGTGCACGTCAACGGCGAAGCCGTGCGTTCGTGCCAGACCATGGTCGGCGACGTCGCCGGCAAGAAGATCACCACCATCGAAGGTCTCTCCGCCAAGGGCGATCACCCCTTGCAGAAGGCGTGGATCGCCGAGCAGGTCCCGCAATGCGGTTACTGCCAGTCAGGGCAGATCATGCAGGCCGCTTCGCTGCTGGCAAAGAATCCCAACCCGACCAAGGAAGAGGTCGTTGCGCACATGGACGGCAATCTCTGCCGTTGCATGACCTATTCACGGATCCAGAAGGCGATCATGCGGGCCGCAACCGAGATGCGCACCGCGTCCGCCTCCGGCAACGAGCGGAGGCCCACATGAACCAGCACGTGAAGAACGTCACGCCCGAGACATCGGATCTCAGCCGCCGCTCCTTCCTGGTCGGCACCGCCGCCACCGGCCTCGTGCTCGGCTATGCCGGCGTGCCCGGAATCGGCGAAGCGCTCGCTGCGGCGCCCGCCAATTTCGAGCCGAGCGTCTGGTACGCGATCTCGCAGGATGGTCTCGTCACCGTGACCTGCGGCAAGGCGGACATGGGCCAGCACATCGCTTCCACCATGGCGCAGATCGTCTGCGAGGAATTGGGAGCCGGCTGGAAAGATATGCGTGTGCAGCTCGCCTCCAACGATCCGAAGTTCAATGACCCCGTACTGGGTGCGCAGATCACCGGCGGCAGCTGGTCGACCATGATGAACTTCGACGCCATGAGCCGTGCGGGTGCCGCGGGCCGCATCGCTTTGACGAACGCCGCTGCGACGTCGATGGGCGTGCCGGCAGGCGAGCTCGTGGTGCGCGATTCCGTGATCTCGCATCCGAAGTCGAAGAAGCAGATGACCTTTGCCGAGGTCGTCAAGAGCGGCAAGGCGACCAAGACCTTCACGGCCGACGAGCTCAAGGCGATCACGCTGAAGACGCCGGATCAATACACCATGATCGGCGTGTCGGTGCCGCAGCTCGACATTCCCTCCAAGACCAACGGCACGGCCAAGTACGGTATCGACGTCATGCTGCCTGGCATGGTCTACGGCAAGGTGGTGACGCCGCCGGTGCGCTACGGCGCAACCGTGAAGTCGGTCGACGATAGCGACGCCAGGAAGGTGCCCGGCTTCATCAAGGCCGTCACGCTGGATGACAAGACCGGCACGACGACCGGCTGGGTGGTGGCTGTCGCCAACACCTACGCCAACGCGCGCAAGGCCGCGGACGCGTTGAAGATCGCCTATGACGGCGGTCCAAACGCAAAGCTGTCGAGCCAGTCGCTGCTCGACGAGGCGAAGCGGCTTCAGGGCCTTGACGATTCCGGCCAGTACTTCGTCAAGGACGGCGATCCGAATGCGGCGTTCGGCTCGGCGGCCAAGGTGCTGGAGGCGGAGTACACCACCAACATCAACATCCACGCGCCGATGGAGCCGATGAACGCCACCGCGGAGTTCAAGGGCGACATCCTGCACATCTATTCCGGCAACCAGTTCGCGACGCGCTCCGGCGCGATCGCCGCTGGTGCCGCCGGGATCGATCCGAAGTTCGTCGTCATGCACCAGATGTGGCTCGGCGGCGGCTTCGGCCGGCGGCTCGATGCCGACATGATGGTGCCGGCGGTGCAGGCGGCCAAGGCCGTCGGCAAGCCGGTCAAGGTGATCTACTCGCGCGAGAACGACATGACGATGGATTTCTCGCGTCCGCTCACCTACCAAAAAGTGAAGGCCGGCGTGGACGGCGACGGCAAGATCGTCGCGATCAGCCACGACGTTGTTTCGGCCTGGCCGACGGCGCGCTGGGGAATCCCCGATTTCCTGACGCCCTCGGTCGACAAGAAGGGCCCGCTTGATAGCTTCACGGTGAACGGGTCGGACTTCTTCTATACCGTGCCCAATCACTATGTGCGGGCGATCAAGAACGAGATAGCGCACAACGCCACCCCGTCGGGTCAGCTCCGCTCGGTGGCACCGGGGTGGACCTTCTGGGCCGTCGAAAGCATGATCGACGAGATCGCGGCTGCGACGGGCAAGGATCCCGCCCAGCTTCGCATCTCGCTGCTCGACGGCGCGGGCAAGAACGACGGCGGCGCACAGCGGCTGCGCAACACGCTGCTCGCCGCGATGGGCCTTGCGGGCTACGGCACCAAGAAGCTGCCCAAGGGAGAAGGCATGGGCGTGGCCTGCGTGTCGTCGCAGGAACGTGCGACCGCAAGCTGGACGGCGTGCGTCGCGCATGTCGCCGTCGCGCCGTCGGGGGCCGTGACCGTGAAGAAGCTCACGGTTGCGACCGACGTCGGCACGCAGGTGCATCCCGACAACATCCGAGCCCAGGTCGAGGGTGCGGCGCTGTGGGGCCTGTCGCTTGCGTTGTACGAGAAGGCGACGCTGAAGGACGGTGGCATCGAGCAGACCAATTTCGACAGCTACACGCCCCTCCGCATGAGCCAGATGCCGGAAGTCGCGGTCGCCGTGATCGCCAATGGCGAGAAGGCGACCGGCGTCGGTGAGCCCGCGGTGACGGTGGTCGCCCCGGCCATCGGCAACGCCATCTTCAACGCCTCGGGCGCCCGCGTCCGAGCACTGCCGATCACGGCGGAGGCCGTGAAGGCGAACATGAAGGCATAAGCAGGCCGCAGCCCTGCGATCGAGACGATCCGCCGGAGGCCAGCCTCCGGCGGATTTTTTCCGGGACGCTGTATCTGCATATTCGCTGTCGTGACCGGGGCACCCAGTACGCCGCGGCTTCTCCGCATCACTCCGCCGCCTTTTGGATACTGGATCACCCGCTTTCGCGGGTGATGACGGCGGTAAGTGTGGCGAAACTTTCCGACCCGTCGGCACCTCGGCAAAATCCCTCAAATTTGAACAAATGCCTCAGGTTCCCGTTCAGCACGCGCATTAAGGGCCGGAGAACCTGATGCCGCTAGATTGGTGCAGTCGAGCACAGTGCTCTTTTCAGTTGCCTGTTTCAGTTGCTTTTGGGGAAGCCATGAACGCGCCAGCCAAATCCGCCGCCAAACGCCGGCTTCTGCTCGCCTCCGACCGGAGCGATGCGAGCACCGAGCTCGCCAGCATCTTGAAGGCGGTCGGCGATGTCTCGACGGTGACGACGCAGGAGATCCCCGAGCAGCCCTCGCGCGACCTCTCCGGTCTCGTCGTCGACATCAATCTGCGTTCACCCGAAAGCGTGCAGCGCGTACGCAACAAGCTGCGCGGCGATGCCTATCGTTCGATGCCGCGGCTGTTCGTGCTGGCGGATGCGCTTCACCACGGCACCATGCAGGCCTGGGCGTTAGGAGCCACCGACACGATCTCGCGGCCGCTGCAACCCGAGGCCATCTTGCAGCGCATCCGCGCCGCGTTTCCGGATACCACCACCTACGACGCTAGCGACCGCGGCAAGACGCTGAACCGCGGCGTCGAGGCGGCGCATGGCGTGCTGGCGAAAATGTTCGAGAAGCTGCCGCTCGGCGTGCCCCTGACCTTCGACGACGTCATCGCTGCCGAAAACAAGATCCTCAAGGCGATCAAGCATTCCTCGCTGCGCGAGTGGCTCACCACCGTCGGCTGCCATCATGTCGGCAGCTACCGGCATTGTCTGTTCGTCACCGGCTTTGCAGTCGCCTTCGCGCAGCATCTCGGCATGCGCGAGGACGACCAGCGCCGCCTGACCCGCGCCGCTCTGCTGCACGACGTCGGCAAGGCCTTCGTTTCGTCAGCGCTGCTGGACAAGCCCGGCAAGCTCACCGACGAGGAGATGGATGAGGTCCGTCAGCATCCGCGCCGCGGTTACGAGGCGCTGGCAGCGCAAGGCGGCTTCCCGCCGGAAATGCTCGATGTGGTGTTGCACCACCACGAGTTCCTCGACGGCAGCGGCTATCCGAACCAGCTCTCCTCGAACCAGATCAGCGATATCGTCCGCCTGACGACAATCGTCGACATCTACGCGGCGCTGGTCGAGAAGCGCGCCTATCGCATGCCCTTCACGCACTCCCGCGCCTTCGCGATGCTGGAGGGCATGGGCGGCAAGCTGGACCAGCAGCTCGTGCAGGCCTTCCGCCCGGTCGCGCTGGGATCGTTCTGACGAAACAGGCTCCGCTGCCGATGGGTTAGCGAAGCGTAACCCACCACTTTCTCGCCCGCAGCCATGGTGGGTTACGCCTAGCGGACTGCGCCTCGCGCAGCCGCGGGGGCTAACCACCCTACGAATTCTGCCGGCCGCCATCCTCATACGACGAAATCTCGATCAGGCTGCCGTCGGGATCGCGGCAATAGACCGAGCGCAACATGCCGCGGGCGCCCTGCCTGGCCGACGGGCCTTCCTCGATCGCGACGCCATGCGCGGTCAGATGCGCCACCACGTCGTCGGGCGTGGCCGTGGTGAGGAAGCACAGATCCTCGCTGCCGGCAGTCGCGTGGTCCGCGGTGAACCACTCCACCTTGTCGGCATCGCGCGGCCGGACGTTGATCTTCTGGTTGCCGAACTGAAGCGAGGTCCGCGGCGCTTTGCCGCCGCCCGGGTCGAACACCCTGACTTCCATGCCGAGGATTTTGCGATACCACTCGGCGGTGCGCGCGACGTCGGCGACGTTGATGACGAGGTGATCGAGGGCCTGAACGGTGACGGACATGCCTTATCCTTTCGTCGCGATGCCGGTAGCGCACTTCTCGTCACCGGCGGGCTTTGTTACAACGCGTTGCCTTCAAGAACAACAAACTGGGAGAAGACTTCAGATGATCACACGCCGCACCGCGCTGGGCCTGCTCGCCGTCACTCCGCTTGCAACCGCGCCGCTGTCAAAGGCCTTTGCGGCGGATTATCCGGCGCGGCCGGTGAAATGGGTCGTCGGCTATCCGCCCGGAGGCGCCACCGACATCCTGGCGCGGCTGATCGGCCAGCGGCTGTCGGAAAAGTTCGGCCAGCAATTCGTGATCGAGAACAAGCCCGGCGCCGGCAACAATATCGGCACCGAGTCCGTCGTCAATGCCGATCCCGACGGCTACACGCTGCTGCTGGTCAACCCGGCCAATTACATCAACGCCTCGCTCTACGCCAATCTCAAGTTCAACTTCGTGCGCGACATTGCGCCGGTCGCCTCGTTCCAGCGAGTGCCGAACGTGATGACCGTGAACAAGGACGTGCCGGCGAAGAACGTCGCCGAGTTCATCGAATATGTGAAGGCCAATCCCGGCAAGGTGAACATGGCCTCTTCGGGCAACGGCACTTCGGTGCATCTGTCCGGCGAGATGTTCATGGCGATGACCGGCTGCAAGATGCAGCACGTGCCCTATCGCGGTGCGGCGCCCGCGATCACCGACATGCTGGGCGGCCAGGTGCAGGTGATCTTCGACAACATGCCCTCGATCATCCAGCACATCCGCTCCGGCTCGCTTCGCGCGCTTGGCGTCACCACCGCCGACCGTTCCTCGCAACTGCCCGACGTGCAGGCGATCGCGGAAACCGTTCCGAATTACGAGGCGAGCGCACTGTTCGGCATGGGCGCGCCGAAGAACACTCCGAAGGAGATCATCGCCAGGCTCAACAGCGAGATCAACACGATCATGAAGGAGCCCGACATGACCAAGCGCCTGGTCGAGCTCGGCGGCGAGCCGCTCGTGCAGACGCCGGACGCGTTCGGCGACATGATCAAGGCCGAGACCGACAAGTGGAAGAAGGTCGTCGAGTTCGCCGGCCTGAAGGTCGAGTAGCGATCTCCGTAGCTAGCGCACGACGCAAGCCCCGCCGCGAGGCGGGGCTTTTTCATGCGCGGGCCGGAACCGGGTCCCGGGCCCGCGCACGATCACGCACTCGTGCGGAGGAGTGTACGCGCAGTCGCGCTTGACGTCGTCGCGCTTCCGCTTATACTAAACCATATGGTTAAGTATCGGGACGAGACGCTGGATCGAACCTTTGCGGCGCTGTCCGATCCGACGCGGCGCGCGTTGCTGGCGCGGCTCGTCGAGGAGGACGGCCTGTCGGTGAGCGAGCTGGCCGCGCCATTTTCGATCTCGCTCCCCGCGATCATGAAGCATCTCGAGGTGTTGTCGGATGCGGGCCTGATCGTGCGGGAGAAGACCGGGCGGACGGTCGCCTGCCGGCTCACCGCGCAGCCGATGGAGCAGGCGATGAATTGGCTCAATCGCTACGCGCGCTTCTGGTCCGACAATTTCGATCGCCTTGCAGCTTTTGTGGAGGAAGACCCATGGCCGTCAACCAAGCAGCCGCAGCCGGCAGCGGCGAACGTCCAAGCCTCACCCTCACGCGCAGGCTCCGCGCGAAGCCGGAAAGGGTCTACGCCGCGTGGACGCAGGCCGAGCAGCTAGCGCAGTGGTTCGGCCCGCCGAACATCAAGCCCGCGACGGTGCAGGCCGAACTCGATGTCCGTACCGGCGGCCGCTACCGCATCAGCTTCACCCGCGACGACGGCGAATATTTCGAGGCCGGCGGGATCTACCGCGAGGTCGTGCCGAACGAGCGGCTGGTGTTCTCCTGGGCCTGGCACTCGACGCCGGAACGCGAGTCGCTCGTCACCATCTCGTTCAAGCCAGACAACGGCGGCACGCTGATGATCTTCCATCATGCCCAGTTCTTCGACGAAACCGCACGCGACAACCATCAGCGCGGCTGGAGCTCGTTCTTCGACAAGCTCGACGCCTTCGTCGCCTGATCAACGGAGTTCATCATGCAGCAGCATCAGATCGTTTCCCGCCAGGAGTGGATCGACGCGCGCAAGGCCCATCTGGCGCATGAGAAGGAGTTCAGCCAGGCGCGCGAGCGTCTCGCGGAGGAGCGCCGCAACCTTCCCTGGGTCAAGCTTGACCGCGACTACGTATTCGATGGCCCGAACGGCAAGGTGACGCTCGCCGACCTCTTCAAGGGGCGTCCGCAGCTCGTCGTGCAGCACATCATGTTCGCGCCCGATTGGGACGCGGCCTGCAAGAGCTGCTCGTTCTGGGCCGATGGCTTCGAGCGCATGGTGCCGCATCTGGCCGCGCGCGACACCACCATGGTCGCGATCTCACTCGCGCCGGTCGCCAAGCTCGAGGCGTTCAGGAAGCGCATGGGCTGGACCTTCGACTGGGTCTCCTCGGGCGGCAATGACTTCAATCACGACTACGGCGTGACGTTCACGCGCGAAGAGATCGACAACGGCGAGCCGAAATACAATTTCGGCACCACGCGGTTCTACGGTCCCGAGCTGCCCGGCATCAGCGTGTTCTTCCGTGACGAGGCCGGCACCGTCTTCCACACCTATTCGTGCTTCGCCCGTGGTCTCGACATGATGAACGCGGCCTACCAGTATCTCGATCTCACGCCGCTCGGCCGTCACGAGGAAGGCCTGCCCTATCCGATGGACTGGGTGCGGCTGCGCGACCAGTACGAGCCTGCTGCGGCAAAGGCGGCGTGCTGCCACAGCTAGGTCCCGGACGGCTGCTGATGCTTCTGGCAAGCACTATCTACATTCTTCGTGTCATCGCCCGCCTCGTGCGCGCTTGACAGCGAAGGTTGACGAGGCAGCATGCCTCGCACAACACCTATCGCTTTGCGTCGGCCTGCTCCGTCCCGGTGCACGAGATCAGCATCGTATAGGCGCGGGCGTTGCCGGCGATGTCGGTGGTCTTGAGCTCGCCCTTCGACTCGGCGGTCTGGTAGGGCACCACCGAATTGTCGAGGAAGTCGCGCAGTGCGCCGGTCTTGATGGCGAAGTTGATGTTTTCCGGGATGTTGCCGGTGGCCGCGGCGATGCGCAATCCCGGGAGCTTTCCTGTGACCACGCCCACGATCTGACCGCCATTGTCGAACAGCGGGCCGCCGCTGTTGCCGGGCTGCACCGGCGCACTGATTTGCAGGAAACGTGTGTCGTTGTGGATGCCGCTGAGCGAGCTCACGATACCGGTCGTCACGGTGAAGTCCGACGTCAGCAAGCCATGATAGGGAAAGCCGATCGCGACGACGGAATCGCCGGAGTGGAATGAGCGATCGCGGATCCGGGCAAAATCCTTGAATGCCACCGTCGATGACGGCTGCAACAAAGCCAGATCGTTATTCGCATCGCTCGACACGACGCGCAACACCATCGCGGCTTCGCCAGTGAGATTGCCCTTGAGCTCGCTGCAGCCGTCGATCACGTGGTTGTTGGTGACAATGTGTCCGCTAGTGCTGACCACGAAGCCGGTGCCAAAGCCGCTCTTGGCCTTGCCGGGCTTGCTGGCCGGTGGTGCACCTTGCTTGTCCGCCGTGGCCGCCGGCTTCGCCGCGCCTTTTGTGAAATCGCCGGCCTTGTCTAGCCCGTCGGCTTTCACCTTGGTCACGCAATTGGCCAAGGCCGCAATTACCGGCCCGGTCGAGGTCAGATCGAAATTCAGAGCGGCGCGGCCGGCCGTCGCCACCATCAGGCTCGCCTTCTGAAACGTACGCACAACATTGAGCGGCATGATGGCTGTGAGCATGTTGGATTGATACGCCGTGGCGTACAGCCTGGCCTGCTCCTGCCCGTCAAAGGTTACGTCGATCGCGGCGTTCTCGCCCTTGTTGAAGTGGTAGCTGGGACTCGCAAAGGCTAGCGACCATGTGCCGGCGGCATTTTGGCTCACGACCAGGATCACGCCGTTTGCATATGGCGTCGTCGCGGCGCAATGAGAGAAGGCACCGGTCTGATCGTTACTGAACGCGCCCCCGACCCAATTGCCGATATTGACGGACCCGAACGGTCCCGCAGCGTTGGCAAACCCGACAAGAAAAACGTGCAGCGCGCACGCCACAGCCCACTTCAACATTGCAAAGCCCCCGGAATGCTTCTTGTGCCGCATCTTAACTGTCCGATCCGCCTATGCGCAACCGACAGTTGTTCGGCGCCGTCCGTCGCCCGGCCGGACGATTGCGCTCTTGCTTTTACTTTGTGAAGCGGTATGCTTTGCAATACAAAGTAAAGGGGCGCCCGAATCGGGTGCGAGGGCGAAGCGAGGCTCGACGTTGCAGATGCGCGATCTCGACAAGGCGCTGGCGGATATCGTGGCGATCCGCAGCCAGATCGCAGCCGGCACCGCCTTTCGAGGCTACGGCCCGGCAACGATGGCCGCAACGGGCGCGCTCGCGCTGATCACCACCGTCCTCCAATATCTCCTGATCGACAACCCGACCACTGATCCGCTCGCCTTCTTCCTCGGCTGGGGTCTTGCGGCGGTGCTCTCCGGCGCCACGATCTGGATCGAGATGCGCGCGCGTTCGCGCCGTCATCACTCCGGTCTTGCCGACGTCATGATCTACCAGGCGATCGAGCAATTCCTGCCAGCCGGTGTTGCCGGCGTCCTGCTCGCGGTGGTGCTGTGGAAGTTCTCAGCCGAAACGCTCTGGCTGCTGCCGGGCCTGTGGCAGATCCTGGTGTCGCTCGGCATTTTTGCCTCCGTCCGCTCGCTGCCTCGCAGCGTGGCGCTGGCGGGCGCCTGGTATTTCGTGTCGGGCTTCGCGGTGGTCGTGCTGGCGAGCCAGACCCACACGCTCTCGCCCTGGACCATGGGCCTGCCGTTCGTGATCGGGCAGTCGCTGATGGCCGGGATTCTCTACGTTGCGTCCGGAGACCATGATGTCGAAGATTGAAAGCGCGCCTTTCTCCTATGAAGGGCTCGATCGCGTCATCCACGAGAAGGCGAGGCTTGGCCTTTTGACCTCGCTGATGGCGCATCCGAAAGGACTTGCCTTTGCCGATCTCAAGCAGCTTTGCGGCCTGACCGACGGCAATCTCAGCCGGCATCTCGCCGTGTTGCAGGAGGCCGGCCTCGTCGACGTGACCAAGGGCTATGAGGGCAACCGTCCCCACACCACCTGCCGGCTGACCAAGGCCGGTCGCCGCCGTTTCCTCGACTATCTCGCCGTGCTCGAACGCCTTGTGCGCGATGCCGCCAAGGCCGCCGGCCGCGAGGCGGCGCCGCTCGGCCGCCTCGGCATCATCTCGACCTGATCCCCCCTTTTTTGACCGGAGACTTTGCGATGCAAAGTGACGTCACGCAGGCAAACGAAAAGCTTCACGTCGGCATCATCATGGACGGCAACGGACGATGGGCGACACGGCGCGGCCTGTCGCGCGTCCGCGGCCACGAGGCCGGCGTCGAGACGATCAGGCGCATCGTCGAAGCGGCCCCCAAGCAAGGCATCGGCACGCTGACGCTCTACGCGTTCTCGACCGACAATTGGCGCCGGCCCAAGGCCGAGGTCGCAGCCCTGATGACGCTGCTCCGCTTCTATCTCGCAAGCGAGGTGCAGAGCCTGGTCAAGAACGGCGTGCGACTCTCAGTGATCGGCCGCCGCGACCGCCTGCCCGAGGGCATTGCCGCGGCAATCGCCGGTGCCGAGCGCGCGACCGCCCATGGCAACGCGCTGCATCTGCGCATCGCCGTCGATTATTCCGCGCGCGACGCCATCCTCAACGCCGCCGCGAAGGCGGCCGCGCTGACCAGCCTCACCCGCGAGGCCTTCTCGCAGCTCGTCACCGGCGAGGCATCGCTGCGCGACGTCGATCTCATTATCCGCACCTCGGGCGAAAAGCGGCTGTCGGACTTCCTGCTGTGGGAAGGCGCCTATGCCGAGCTGCATTTCACCGAGCGGATGTGGCCCGAATTCGATGCCGTCGATCTCGCCGAGGCGCTGTCCTCCTTCCATCGCAGGGAACGCCGCTTCGGCGGCTTGCAGTCTCTGCCGCTGGAGCCTGCGCCGAGCCTGTGATGCGATGCGGTATGGTCGCCGATGCCGAAAAGTTGAGCAAGTCCGCTGCTTTTATTCCTTCGACGCCGGTCGCGCCCGTGCCTAGTCTCTGGCCGACAGGGGATTTCGATATGCGCGCAGTCCTGGATTATTGCACTGGCGGAACGCAGCGGCAGGCTCCGGCGGGCACGCTGATCCTGACCGAGGGCGGCGCCTCCGGGCACCTCTACGTGCTGATGGAAGGCAAGCTCGAGGTGATCAAGGGCGGCACCGTGGTTGCGACCATCGCGGAGCCCGGCGCCGTGTTCGGCGAGATGTCGGTGCTGCTCCAACAACCGCATACCGCAACGGTGCGCGCCTGCATCGATTCCGTGATCTACGAATTCGACGATGCCGCCTCATTCCTGATCCAGAAGCCGGAGGTCGCACTTCTGCTTGCGCGCTTGCTGGCGCAGCGGCTCAACGTCGCCAACACCTATCTTGCCGATCTCAAGCGGCAGTATGCCGGGCAGGGCAACCATCTGGCGATGGTCGGCGACGTCCTGCAAAGCATGATCAACCTGCCGCAGCAGGAGGTTGCGCCAGGCTCAGATCGGCAATCCGATCCAAGGATGTAAGCCAGCCGGGCGGCTCAATGATTGCCGCCGCCGGCCGCCGCAGAGGCGCATCGAGATCGATCCATTGCGCTTCGTCTGCCGCGAGCCAGAACGCTTTGTCCGCATCGAGATCCAGCACGATGTGGGTCGGCGGCCGGCCGTGCTGGAGGCCTGCGTTGAACACCCAGGTGGTGCCGAGCCGGTCGTACCACGAGCCGTCGGTGATGAAAGGTGATTGATGCACATGGCCCGAGATCACCATGGTCGGCTGGTACTCCGAGATCCATTGCACGAGATCGACGTCGCCGAAGAAGCGCTTGCCGCCCCAGCTCGTCGGCGAATTCGAAGGCGGCGCGTGATGAACCCAGATCCAGCGCTGCGGCCGTCTTGCGGCGGCATTGCCCAGCTGCCCGGCAATGCGCGCCTTGACCAGCGGCCCGTCCCACCACGGGCAGACCGTGAACAGCGTGTCGCCGATCCGCAAGTCGTCGCCGTCGCAGGCAATGCCGAGCTCGCGGACCTCCGTGATCCAGCGTGAGATCTTCTCGCCCTCGGCATTGCGCTCGTCGAGGTCATGATTGCCCGAGCACAGGATGACAGGAGTTTGGCGCGACAGCATCGCGAGGTATTTTTTCACCACCACGATCTGCGCGCGAAAATCTACCAGCGATGAGATGTCCAGCGCGTCGCCGGCGAAGATGACGAGGTCGAATTGTGGCGCCGCGCTGACGAGCCAGTCGAGCTGCGGCAGCGAGTAATGCAGGTCGGCGACGACCAGGCAGCGCATTGAAAATCCGTCAGGTCAGATAATCGGGACATGACAAAATGCAGGAATTCCGGCGTTTCGAAAAGCAAGAAGCAGACCAGCCCGGCCGGCCCGCGGCCGCGGCAAATCGTCAAGGGCTGGACCTCTCCGGCGAACTCTGATGTCGTAGGCGCGGCCTGATGGCAGGTGATCTGGCAGGTGACCGCATGACCTCGTTCAAGACCATTCGCGCCCGGGCCGAGAAACGCAAGGGCGGGCCCAAGCAGTTGGAGAAGCTGCTGCCCGCAAAGCCCGATGCAAAGGCGCTCGCCAAGCTGCCTGACGATCGCATTCTCGCGGAGATGACGAAGCGGGTGTTTTGCGCCGGCTTTGCCTGGAGCGTGATCGATACGAAATGGGACGGCTTCGAGCAGGCCTTCCTGCGCTTCCAGCCTGCCAAGCTGAGCTTTCAGCCCGAGGACTTCTGGGAAGGTCTGATGCGCGATGCCCGCATCGTGCGCAATGGTGCCAAGATCCTGTCGGTGCGCGAGAACGCGGCCTTCGTGCAGGAGATCGCGAAAGAGCACGGCAGCTTCGGCAAGTTTTTGGCGAAATGGCCGGCCTCGGACGAGGTCGGCCTGCTTGATCTTCTCGCCAAGCGCGGCAGCCGGCTCGGGGGCAACACCGGCCAGATGCTGCTGCGCTTCGTCGGCTGGGATGGTTTTGTCACCTCCAGGGATGTCGTCGCGTGCCTGCGCGATGCCGGCCTCGACATCGCCGAGGAGGTGAAGTCGAAGGGCGACCTCGCCAAGGTGCAGGCGCAATTCAATGCCTGGGCTAACGAGACGGGCCTGCCCTACGCGCATCTCTCGCGCATCTGCGCGTTGTCGGTGGGAGAAAACCGCGGGGAGTGACGTCCGCCGCAGCAGGCGCCGGACGAAGAGCCGAACAGGGAGAAGCACCCATGACAAGAGATCCGGCTAAAGATCTGGAAGGCAAGGTTGCTGTCGTGACGGGGGCTGCGTCGGGCATTGGCCTTGCGAGTGCCGAGGCGATGCTGGCCGCCGGTGCGCGCGTGGTGCTGGTCGACCGTGACGCCGCCGCGCTGGAGGCGATCTGCAACAGGCTCGGCGATGCCGCGATTCCGCTCCTCATCGACCTGCTCGAGCCGAAGGACTGCGCCACGCTGCTGCCGCGCGTTCTGGAGAAGACCGGTCAGCTCGACATCCTGCACGCCAATGCTGGCAGCTATATTGGCGGCGACCTCGTCGATGCCGACAGCGCCGCGATCGACCGGATGCTGAACCTGAACGTCAACGTGGTGATGAAGAACGTCCACGACGTGCTGCCCCACATGATCGAGCGCCGGATCGGTGACATCATCATCACGAGCTCGCTGGCGGCCCATTTTCCGACGCCCTGGGAGCCGGTCTACGCATCGTCCAAATGGGCGATCAACTGCTTCGTGCAGACGGTGCGGCGTCAGGTGTTCAAGCATGGCATCCGCGTGGGATCGATTTCGCCCGGTCCCGTCATCACCGCACTGATCGCGGACTGGCCGCCCGAGAAGCTGAAGGAGGCGAGGGACTCCGGAAGCCTGCTCGAAGCGAGTGAGGTCGCCAACGTGGTGATGTTCATGCTGACGCGGCCACGTAGCATGACCATTCGCGATGTGGTCATGCTGCCCACCAATTTCGATCTCTAGACGCATCCTGTGGCGATCCCGCGACGGATCGTCGGAATCGTGCAAATGGCGCGGCAATCTCGCGCCGTAAGCGTGGCGCATGCAACCGTATGTCCTTGAATGCATCGGCAAGGAACATTTGCGCGCGCGCGTTGTTCGGAAGTCTGAGCCGGGCGGAAAGGCCTGTGAACCGAAGCCCGCCATGGACAAGCCGAAAACTGCATCCGAAAGAAATGGAGCGGCTCATGAAGCTGAATGCCATCCAGGTCAAGGAGACCATCAAACAGTTGGGCGCCCAGGTGCTACCCGACGGTCACCCGGCCGTGCCGCAACTCAACAGCCTGTTCGGAGACCACACGTTCTTCGTCGATGAAAGCGGGTTGAAAGTGCTGGAGCCCACCGAATCGTCCGAGATGGAAAGCCGGACCGGCGAAGTCGTCAGCCTCGCCGATTGGAGCGATCCGGAACTGACCAGCCTCAGGGCGCACGAGCCGGAGCCGACCGGCGTGATCGTGGTGTTCGAGCCGAGCAAGCATTGAAGGAGCTTTGCTCAAGCGCAACGGCCGCGGCGCGCTGATGGGCGCGCCGCGGCCCGCAGCAGCAGTGTCGATCGCGGCGGGTTGCGCATGCGCGGCAACGCGTCGCGGTGCGCTTGAAATACCGAGCCCCTGCCGTGTGCGGCTAATTCTTTGAGACCAGTCGTTTATCTCTCGAGCTCGCATGTCCGGCTTGGCGTCGGCGATGCGCAGTAGAAACGTTCTTCCTGCCTGGTGTGATCGTATTGGCCGCGCGCCTAAACAGGAAGCGACAGCAATAATTTTCCGCGTGCCATGACTTTCCTTTCTTGTTGTGTGTGCGTTGGTCGGCGTTGCCATGCCGACAGCAACGCCGTGCCCCCAAACCATCAGTAAGATTTGGTTTAGTTCTCATGCTTATACGTTGCTCATTCCCTGCAACCGAAGGGTGTTCGGAAGGCGAACAGAGCTGTGGTCTAGAGTGCGATCATCAGGAAGAAATCTGCGACGGAAGCGATCCGAATCGTGAAAGTGATATATGCCTGTTCGCTCTCCCTGAAACGCATCGAAAGCCTGCGACAAGATATCGATACGCTCGACGGATTGCGGTGAGCGCTCGTTGCCGACGATCGTCAGCCAATTGATGAGCCCTGCAGCACGCGAGCATCGTGGGAATCTTCTGCTCGCTGTGCGAGGCGGCCGGGCAAGTTTCCCGGACCGACCACGCTCCGATACTGCCCGACCTCGAATAAGCAGCGACGTGGCCATCCCGGAGCGCCATCTGAGGAAGCGTGTCGTCGAGTCCATCGAAAATCCGCCAAAGCTATTGCGCGTCGCGAACCCATTGGGAGAAAGTAATGAAGCTTAGAATCACGATTGCACGCATGATGGGGTGTTTCGCGGCGCTCATCATCGTGGGTGTCATCGCAATCATATCGGTCAACAGCGTCGCATTGAGGGAATTACGGGTCGGTGGCCCGCTCTACGGCAAAATCAAGCTCGGCAGTGATTTGGTAGCCGACGTTCTGCCGCCACCGGAATACATCATCGAAGCTTATCTCGAGGCAAATCTGGCGGCGCGGGATGCCGCGCACCTGGGCGAGCACAAGATCAAACTGGCAAAGCTGCAGACCGAATATGATCGGCGACTAGCATTCTGGAAGGGCGCAGACATTGACGCGGCGACGAAGGAGTTGCTGGCTGTCCAATCGGATGTTGAGGTTCAGAAGTTCTGGACGGTCATCAGGACCGAATTCATTCCGGCGCTTGAGCGCGGCGATGGTGCTGCCGCGCAAACCGCCTACCCAAAACTCGAGAAGGCCTATGTTGCGCATCGCGCCGTGATCGATCAGATCGCGCAAAAGACGGATGATGCGAACACGTCACTGGAGAAGGCCGCGGCCGATCAAGTGAGCTATTATTCGACGATTGTCTGGGGGGTCTCCGCCAGCGTTCTGGCGCTGATCGTCGTCGGACTCGCCGGGCTCTTGTTGTTCGTCGTGAGGCCGCTGGTGAGGTTGACTGGTTCGATGGAGGAAATGGCGGCCGGCAAGATGGATGTGCGCGTGCCGGGGCAAGGGCGTGCCGACGAGGTGGGCGCCATGGCCACAGCCGTGGGCATCATTCGCGACAACGCGGCCCGCCGTGCGCGGGAGGAAGGTGAAGCAAAAGCTGCGGAGAATGTGGCCGCTGCGCGTCGACGCCGGGACGAACTCGCGCAACTCGCGGCCAACTTCGAGGAGGCGGTGGGCGGCGTGGTCACCTCGGTATCGTCTTCGGCGCTCAGCCTGCGCGCATCGGCGATCGAGCTGATCGAGACCGCCGAAACCGCCCAGGCGTTGAGCACCCAGGTGGCGCATGCGTCTGACGAGGCATCAACTAACGTCCATTCCGTCGCGTCGGCGACTGAGGAAATGGGCTCGTCGGTGAACGAGATCAGCCGTCAGGTGCAGGAATCGGCTCGCATCGCTGCGACGGCAGTCGACAAGGCGGCCCAGGCGAACGAAAGGGTCGGGGAGCTTTCCCGTGCCGCTACCAGCATTGGAGACGTGGTTGAGCTGATCAATTCCATCGCGGCCCAGACGAACCTGCTGGCATTGAATGCGACCATCGAGGCCGCGCGAGCTGGCGACGCGGGCCGTGGTTTTGCCGTCGTGGCAGCGGAGGTGAAGTCGCTCGCTGACCAGACTGCCAAGGCCACGGGCGACATCAGCCAGCAGATCGGCGCTATTCAGGCGTCGACCGCGCAGTCGGTCGAGGTCATTGTCGAGGTAGGGTCGATCATCACCCGAATGTCCGAGATATCGGGAACGATTGCGGCCGCCGTTGAAGAGCAGAGTGCGGCCACGCAGGAAATCGCCCGCAATATTCAGCAGGCGGCTGCGGGAACCCAGGTCGTTAGCGGAAATGTTATCGAGGTACAGCAGGGAGCCAAGCGGACCCTTGGCGCGGCGGGTTCCGTCCGGAATGGAGCCGATCAGTTGGCCGATCAAGGAGCGTTGCTGCGACAGCAAGTTGACGGCTTCATATCCCGCATCAGGGCCGGGTAACGTTCGAGCCGAGGCCCGGCATCGGCGCGCTGATGGGCGCGCCGCGGCCAATGACTCTCGAATGACGACCGGACGCGAGACGCTACTGGTCGGATCCGAAAGAGCCGGCACGTAGCAGGACGACGACGGCTCTTCACGTGATTCCGAAGCCTTGCTTCAGAAATCTTGCCGCAACGGTAGCGCCGATCACGGCGGGTCGTGCGCGCGCGGCAACGAAGTCTCGTCGTGCTTGGAATGCCGGGCTCCTGCGGTGTGCGGTTAGTTCTTTGAGACTAGTCGTTTATCTCTAGCTCTCATGTCCGGCTTGGCGCTGGCGATACGCGATGGAATTGTTCGTTCTTGTCCGGTGCGATCGTATTGGCCGTGCACCTAAACAGGAGCCGACAACAATGATTTTCCGCGTGTCCTGCCTTTCATTTATTGTTGTGAGTGCGTTGGTCGGCGTTGCCCATGCCGACAGCAACGTTGTGACCCCCACCTTGCCGATCATCATCGGTCCGCTGCCTCCCGTGCATGTCGGTCCTCCCCCGCTGCCGTGGTGGCCGCCACTTATCCCCGTCGATCCGGTGCCGATCCATCCTGTGCCGATCCATCCGTGGCCGCCGCTTCCGTCGCCACAACCGATTGTCCCTGGCCAGGGGTGCGTGCCGGCACCCGGCACAGCTTGCCCGCTCTGAGCCGGACACCGTCCACGCTCGCCAACGCGCGCGTGGCCGAAGTAGAGCAGCCAAGTCTTGCGATGAGGATCGTCGCTGTGGCGGAGCGCGATCAAGGCGACGCCCGCCGGAAAATGATCAAAGCCTGGCGGGCTCGCGCAACGTGGGCCTACTGCTGCTCGCGGACGTGGAAAGCGTTACGAGGCTGCGCTCGCGTGTCAGACGCTGCGATCACGGTATGAGGACTGCGGCGAACGCCATGGCTATGGGAAGTAACCCGAGACCGATCGTGCCGGCCTTATAGGCGATTGCCCTGTCGAGTAGCGGTTTGGATGGGTGACGCATAACCAAGCCTCCTCATAGCCCCGCGAACGGCAGCATGCACCTCTTGAAGGAAATGCGCTAGGGCTTCCACGCCGTTTCGCAATGCACACCATCGGCTCACTTGGCGTGCTGCCGGCGTAGACTGGCGCGCCATTCAGAATAAAACTGCGAACTCGTATACTATTGAAATATCTTTATAATTTCGGCGCCTAGCTGCTCAGCGCTGTTCTCTCGACACCCTTGCTTAAGCTCCATCGCGAGCTTTGTGGGATACCCGATCCGCCGACAGGATAAGAAGCGGTTGTAATTCATGACGGGTATGATACCCCTCATAAATGCAACTGATGCAAGCTGCCGATGCTTCACGGTTGGCCGGCCTGACGGCCCACCAGCTACGTGAGTGGTGTGCCCGCCGCGGTATCGTCGCGCCTGATGTCCCAGGCGCGGGCCGCGGGCGACATGCGCTGTTCTCTTGGCAGACGGTGCTCACGCTCCGGCTGCTACGCGAACTCAACGAGCGCTTCGGCGCAGAAGTGGGTGCTTGGAAGGGAGCTCTGGCGGAGTTCCGAGCGCTAATCGGGGCCCGGTCCTTCCCCGGGCTGTGGGGCACGATGGTCGCATTCCCAGATCACGACCATGCCCGACTCATCGAAGACCGGTCGATCGCGACCGAAGCCCTGCTCTTGTTGCCACTGACGCCGCACCTGCAGATCATTGCCGAGGATTTTGCCTTGCCGCCCGAGCCCCAACTTCCGCTGTTTCCTGCAGTGGGACTACGGCGATGACTGCGCGCGACGACGCGGGTCAGTGGGCGCGCCGCTTTGGGTTGGCCGTTGCCCCCCTCTTCGAACACGAGACACCTACGCCCGGATCGCATTCAGTCTTGCTTGACGGTGCCCATGGCAGCTTTGCTATGTCGGTATCCGAAGAGGAACTGTGGCGCGATCCCGGTCCCGCAGATTGGATCTGGTCAAGCGATGTACCGCACCACGTGACTGTCACTGACGGCAAGGTGGCTGTGCTGCGGTGGGACCGTCCGACTGAGGCGCGGGTATTCGAACGTGGCAGCATCGAGCGTAACCTTGAGCGCTTCTACGGCTTCCTTACCGAGGACCGGCTTCGATCGAACCGCGGTGTCGTCGAGCACCTGATTAACTTTTTCAGACGACTTCGTTCGCTTGGGCACGCAGCAGGCATTCCTGACGTGCGTGCTACGGATATTTTTACTGCGGCCTTGGCACGACTGCTGACGTACGAGAAGGCTGCGTCACCCATTTCCAGCGATGGCTTGGCTGATGACGCCGCAACGCTGCTGGACAGTCTCGACTCACGCGGGCTGAGTGCGGCTATAGACGAGGCGCGCCAAGGTCCGGTGTCCCTCCTACGGCTTCACCCATCGCTCGCAATACGTCATGCCGGCGGTCAACTGTTCCAAGAAGCACATTTCGAACTGCTGCGCGGTGCAACCGATTTCGACTTGTTCGGTTTGGTCGGCGCTTCCGAGGTCTCGCGCGAAAGTCGCGGAGGCACACACTTCACGCCAGCAACCCTCGCACGTAGCCTAGTCGAACGAGCCTTGGAAAGTCTCGATCCGCCACTAAGTCAGCGCAATTCGCTGACGGTCTGTGATCCAGCATGCGGCTCAGGGGCCTTTCTGCATGAGGCGCTGCGGACGCTGCGCAGGGTTGGCTTTACTGGTCGATTAGAACTCTTCGGACGTGACATCTCGCCGGCTGCCATTGCGATGGCACGCTTTGCGGTGGCCACGTCGCTTCAAGATTGGACACCGACTGGTGGGGTGGAAATTAAGCTCCAGGTCGGTGACGCTCTTGGAGAACTTGGGATACCATCGGCGGACGTCATCGTCATGAATCCACCGTTCATCGGTTTCGCGGCTCAAACGCCTGAGCAGCGCGACCAATTAGCTAGTGCGCTAGGCACCGAAAGTGCTGGTCGTGGTGATTATAGCATGGCCTTCGTGCTGCGGGCGCTGGAAGCGCTCAAGCCTGGGGGCGCGCTGGGCACGCTATTCCCGGCAAGCCTGCTTTCTCTGAAGGCTGCGTCCGCTTGGCGCGAGCGACTATTGGGTATTGCCGATCTACACTTTCTCGGATCGATCGGTGATTTCGGCCTCTTCTCACACGCGCTCGTGCAAGTTGCAGCTGCGGTTTTTAGCAAAGGCCACGAGCCGGGCCGAGAGTTCACTGCGCTAATTACTGAGAACGACCCGCACGCCACAAGCGCTGCGCTTCGCCAACTCCGCCGCATGGGCGATGACGCTCGTCACGCCGTTATTTCGGAAGACGCCTGGAGTGTCTTTTCCGTTCCGATCGCGGCACTTAAGGTGCGGCCAACTTGGCGTCTCCCGAGCCCGAGGGGCGAGCGGCTTCTTAGAGCTCTCTCTCAGGCCGGCTTGCCATCTGTCGGTGACTTGTTCGAGATCGCCCAAGGAATTCAGACCGGGCTCAACAGCGCGCTGTTACTTACAGCCGATGAATACGATGCGTTGCCAGCGAAGGAGCGTCGCTTCTTTCGTGAGGCCACGATGACCGACTCCATCCAAGGCGGTCGAATAGTGAAACCCTATTGGCTGTTCTTTCCTCACGACGCGAGTGGAGCGATATTCTCAGATGAAGAGACCGTTCGGCGAACTGTTCCACGTTACTTTACGCGCTACCTTGAACCGAACCGCGCGCGGTTAGCTGGTCGTGCGACCATTATTCAGTCGCGTCGAACCGATTGGTGGGGCTTGATGCGTCCCCGTGCTTGGAGCCTCAACGCTCGTCCGCGGATTCTCACCAAGTTCTTTGGCGCTGAGGGAGCGTTCGTAGGCGACTATAACGCGAAATTCTTTGCAGTGATGGGCCATGTCTGGACGCTAAAATCACGTATCGTCGGCAATCTTTCTCAAAATTCCGATGGAGGCGAAGCAGGCGCTGAACAACTGGGCGAGAGCGATGTACTTGCCGCGTTTGTGGCGCTGTGCAACTCTTCGGTGTTCGCCAAGCTCCTCGGCTTGTACGCGCCACACGTCGCCGGCGGCCAATTTGACCTTAGCGCTCGGCACGTTGCGCCGATACCGGTACCTGATCTTCAATCTCTGGCGTTTGATCCAGTTACGGGCCGTGCGGTGCGAGCACTCGGGAGCCTAGGTAGACGAGTTGATCTTAGTTCGGCCGACTGGCGCCGCAGCGTGGCTGAAACGGTGTCTTATCTCTATGGGGGCATCGAGCTTGATGCCCTCTGATCTTGAGCGGCGCCGCTTGCGCGCCACCAAGGCTCAATTGGATCGGCGCTGGGAAACACTTGGCGGCCTTTTGAGTGCCGGTCTCGGTCGCGGACGACGGACAATCACGATTGAAGCGGAGTATCAAGCTGCCGGTGTCTGGACGGGGGTTCGCGGAGAAGGCGTGGAGCGAATCGAGCGCAATCGAGGCGTGGCAAGCGTAGCCCCTTTGGTTGCGTTACCTGCGGGTCTCACCGCTTGGCTGGGATATCAGGAAGTATGGGACCAGGAGAGCGGGCGGGCGCCATTTGCCTTTCGCCAAGCGGGACTCACCATACACGTTGGTGAGGTGGGAGATCCGGTAAAGCCGCAGTTGCTCCGACTTGAATGGCCCGGGTTGCGCGACTGGGACCGCTCCGGGGTAAACTTCCAAAGTTCTGGAGCTGGACATCCACACTGGCAGATTGATTTGTTCGAAAGCTTGCATACAGCACGGGATCAACGGGAATTTGAACCTGAAATCGTCGAATCGCTGGAAGACTTCGAGACTATCGTTGCGACGCCGTCCCTATCGGACCGCATCGCGCACCTAACATTCGAACGAATGCATCTTGCGAGCGCAGCACCGTGGTGGTCCGATCGTCCCGCTGAGTTTGAATCTCATCACCTAAACGCGCCCACCGACGAGGCAGCGCTCTCACGCTGGCTAAGCGCTGCTATCTCCTATATGCGCCAAGAATTGTCGCGCTGCGTCGCACGGCGGTAGACGGCTCATCACCATCTCAACGCGCCATCCACAGGAGCCGAGCGAAATACCGGCACCACCCTTCGCTATTGTTCGTAGTTTTATTCGGATTGGTACCGAAGTGGCGCACCCGACACGATTCGAACGTGTGACCTTTGCCTTCGGAGGGCAACGCTCTATCCAGCTGAGCTACGGGTGCAGCGAGGCCCCATTTAGCCGATTGGCGCGGGGTCGGCAACCTCCGCTCGGCGCCCTTGTCGGCCTTGGTTGGACCGGCGCGCGGCCGGGGTCTCCACGCCGTGGGTGGTCCGTAAGTCCATGACCGCGCAGCGGATCTGTCGGGCGAGGCTGCGGGCGGCCTCGCCGGCCTAGCCGCCTTCAGGCCACCGCCGCCACCCGTGCGCTGTGCGGCCCGAACAGCTTTCGCACCTCGCTCGCGGCCTTCGGCGCGCTGAACAGATAGCCCTGCATCTCCGTGCAGCCGAGGGCGCGCAGCATCTCGCGCTGCGCCTCGGTCTCGACGCCTTCGGCGACCGTGGTCATGTTGCTGGCGGTGGCGATGTTGACCACCGCCTGAACGATGACGGGCGCGCCGCTGCCCTCCGCGATGTCGGAGATGAAGCAGCGGTCGATCTTGATCTTGTCGAACGGGAACCGCTTCAGATAGCTCAGCGACGAATAGCCGGTGCCGAAATCGTCGAGCGCGATGCGCACGCCGATCGAGCGGAGCTGGTGCAGGATCGCGAGCGCGGCCTCGTCGTCGCGGATCAGCACGGCCTCGGTGATCTCGAGCTCGAGGCGGCACGGATCGAGGCCGGAGGCGGCGAGTGCGCCCGCAATCTTCAGCGGCAGCGTCTCGCATTTGAGCTGCACCGGCGAGACGTTGACGGCAATCCGCACGTGGCGGGGCCAGCTTGCGGCCTCGGCACAGGCGGTGCGCAGCACCCAGTCGCCGAGCTCGTTGATCAGGCCGGTGTCTTCGGCCACGGGAATGAACTCTGCCGGCGATACCATGCCGCGCTCAGGGTGACGCCAGCGGAGCAGCGCCTCGCAGCCGGAGACTTCGCCGGCGCGCAAATTGACCAGCGGCTGGTAGTGGAGTTCGAAGCCGCCGTCGACCATGGCCTGACGCAGGTCCTGCTCCATCGCAAGGCGTGCCTTGGCGCACGCATCCATCGCCGGCACGAAGAAGCGATAGGTGCGGCGGCCTTCAGCCTTGGCGCCGTACATTGCGAGGTCGGCGTTCTTGATCAGCTGGTCGAGATCCGTGCCGTCCTGCGGCGCCAGCGCGATGCCGATCGAGGCGTCGGTCGAGAGCTGATGACCGAGACAGTGGTAGGGCCGCCGGATCGCCTCGTGGATTTGCGTCACGAAGGCCAGCACGTCGGCCGACGTCTCGACCTTGGTCTGGATCACCGCGAACTCGTCGCCGCCAAGGCGCGCGATGAGATCACCCGGCTTGAGGCAGCCGCGGATGCGGGCCGCGACCGCCTTCAACAGCTCGTCGCCGACGTGATGGCCGAGCGAATCGTTGATGCCCTTGAACTCGTCGACATCGATATAGAGCAGCGCGAACTGCTCGCCGTCCGCAACCTTCCTGAGCTCGCGCTCGATCTGCTCGCGGAACAGCACCCGGTTCGGGAGGTCGGTCAGCGCGTCGTAATGCGCCATATGCGCGATCTTCTCGTCGGCCTGCCGCCGCGCCGTGACGTCCTCGATGACGTTGATGATGTAGCGCGGCACGCCGGCCTTGTCGCGAATCCCGATCCGCTTGGAGATGACGTGGCGACGACCGCCGGTGCGCGTTTCCCAGGCCCGCTCGTCCACGAACAGCTCGTCGGGCGATTGCAGCAGGCGGTCGTCGTCGCGGGTGACGGTTTTGGCGTCCCGCTCCGGGATGATGTCGAACGCGGTCTTGCCGACGATCGATTCGCCGGATTCGCCGAACACGTCATCGGCTATCCGGTTGACCAGGAGATACCGCCGCGTGCGGGCGTCCTTCACCGTGATCTGCGACGGGATATGGTCGATGATCTCGCGCAGGAAAGTGTAGTTGCGGTCGCGCTCCTGCTCGAGATTGCGCCGCTCGGAGATCTCCTCGATCGTGGCGATCCATCCGCCCTGCGCGAGTGGCGTGTTGACGATCTGGAAGGCGCGGCCGTCGGGCAGCTCGTCGATCGTGGTGGAAGTCTTGCCTTCGGCGACGATCTTCATCACGCCGGCGCAGAATTCAATGACGTCGCCTTCGAAGGCGTTTCGCTCCTTGAAGTGGTGCATCGCGTCGTGGATGCTGCAGCCGGGCTTGATGATGTCGGAGGACAGGCCGAACATGTCGGTAAAGCGCCGGTTGCAGGTGACGACGTGTCCGGTGGCGTCGTACAGGATCAGCCCCTGCGACATGTTATTGAGGGCGGTGTCGAGCCGCAACCTTTCGGATTCGATCCGCGCCTGCGCCTCGCGGCTCTGACGGCTGATCTGGCGAATGATGAGATAGAGGATGAGCGCGATGATCGCGGCCGACAGCGTCGCCGCCACGATCATGAAGCGGGTCTGTTCGCGCCAGTCTGCAAGCGCCGCTTCCATCGTGTTGGTCGCGATGACGATGATCGGGAAATGCACGAGCGACGCACCGGCGCCCAGCCGCCCCAGGCCGTCGACCGGGCTTTTCTCGATCCGCAGCGTCTGTTGACCGCCCTTGGCCGCAATCGACTGCAACAACGGAGCGTTAGCGTAGCTCTTTCCGATCAATTCGTCGACATGCGGGTAGCGCGCCAGCATCGTGCCGCCGCCGTCGAACAGCGAGATGGCCGCGCCTCTGCCGAGCACGACCGAGGAGAAATATTTCTGATAGCTCGCAGGATCGATCCGGCGCACCATGATGCCGAGGAGTTCGCCTTGCGGGTTCGCCAGCCGGCGCGCCACCACGGTGGTCCATTTGCCGATGATCAGGCTGCGCACGGTTTCGAGCAGCACCGGCTCGGATCGGGGATCGGATTTGAAGGTCTGGAAATAAGCCCGTGACGAGATGTTGATCTTCGGCAGCGGGTCGTTTCGCGACCAGTTGATGATGTCGCCGTTGGTGTCGTAGATCGCGATGTCGCCGAGATAGTTCACGGCGCTGATCTTGTTGGCGAGCATGCGATGGGCTTCATCGCTCGACATGCGCTCGCGGAACATCTCGGGCGAGCTGATATCGGCGAGATTCATTCGCGCCACCAGATCGGCGGCGACAGTCTCGGAATCCTCGAACTGCTGATCGAAATGGCGGGTCAGCAACACGACCGTGTTCTCGAGCTCACGTTCGTTGTTGACGAGCGCGCGCTCGCGGAAATCGTCGATCGCCATGGTGGTGACGACGAAGATGCCGGCCACCAGCAGTGCGCCGGACAGCGTCAGCCACAGCACGGGGCCGCGACGCACGGCAGCGTCCCAGCCGTTCCTCACGGCCAGTCTTATTCTGCTCGTTATCGTGGACGGCACGCGACGCATTCCCCTTCCCCCAGGGAAACACGCATACTATGCACAAATGGCCCAAACCTTAGGAAAGCCGGTTACCCAAGCCTTAATCCGTTACCACAAGGTCGTGGGCCGGCGCGGCAAGCTATGAATCATGCGGTGTCGCATGAGGGGGCGCGCATTGCACGCGTGAAGCGGGCGCAGCGGCATCGTTAATGCCGGCCTAACGGGCGGCTCGCACCGTCGCGGCGCGTTTGTCGCGAGGTACCACCGCTTCTTACTTTGCGGGAACGCGCCCGGGTACGGTCAGCTCTAGCGCCGGTATCCGTTCGCGCGTGAATAGCCCTGGCGGTTTTGCTGGGCGGGGCGGCTTGCGATGCTGACGCGGGCCTCGCTGGCAGCGGGCGTTGCGAGCTTCAGTTCTTCCAGGAAGATCGGCCGGGCGAAATAATAGCCCTGCGCAAAGCGGATCTTGGTCGCGGCCTGAAGATAGGCCAGCTCCTCATAGGATTCCAGGCCCTCGGCGATGACCGTCATGCCCAGTGCTTCGCTCAAGGATTCGATCGCGCGCAAAATGCCCTGGCTGCGCGGGCGTTTATGGATGTCGGTGATGAAGGAGCGGTCGATCTTGATCTCATCGGCCGTGATGTCGGCAAGTGCCGAGAGCGAGGAAAAGCCGATGCCGAAATCGTCGATGGAGATGCCGACGCCGAGCTTGCGGAACATCGGCAGGATCTCTGACTGGAAGTGATTCGTGGCGACGAAGGCGTCCTCCGTCACTTCGATCATGAAGCGTTTCGGGAAGCCGGTTGCGTCCAGTGCCTGCGCAAAAGAGCGCATGAATTCGGAATTGCCGGCCTGCTTGGCGGCGATGTTGATGCTGATGCTCGCTTCCGCGCCAAAGGTGTCATTGATCAGGTCGATCGACCTCACGATCTCGGCCAGCACGAGGTGGCTGAGCTCGTCGATGAGCCCCAGCTCGACTGCGAGGTTGATGAATGAGCCAGGCGCCTGGATCACGCCCTCATCGTCGCGCAGGCGCACCAGGGCTTCGATGCCCTTCACGGCCTGGGTCCTGATGTCGACCTTGGACTGAAAGGCGCAGCAGAAGCGCTTCTCGAGGATCGCGAGGCGCAACGACTGCTCGATCTTCATGCGCGCGAGGGCTTCGCGCTCCATGCCGGCGTCGAAGAACGCCGCGGCGCCCTTGCCGTCGTTCTTGATGCGGTACATCGCGATGTCGGCGTTCTGGCGCAACACCTCGAAGGAGCGGCCATGATCGGGATAGAGGCTGACGCCAACCGAAGTGGAAGCGAATATCTCGGAGGAATCGATGAAGAAGGGGGCGGTGAGGCGCTTCAGCGTCGCCTGGATGAATTCGGCGACCTCCTCTTCGCTTTCGATCGGCGAGAGCAGCAGCAGGAATTCGTCGCCAGAGATCCGCGACAGCATGTCGGTCTCGCGCAGGTCGCGGCCGAGCCGCTTCGACAGTTCGACCAGCAGCGCGTCGCCGACCGAGTGGCCATAATAGTCGTTGATGTGCTTGAAATTGTCGATGTCGAGAAAGGCGAGCGCAAATCGCTCGCCTTTGCGCTCACGCCCCAGAATGCCGTTGACGCGATGCTCGATCACGCGCCGGGAAGGCAGGCCGGTGAGCTCGTCGAAATAGGCCGAGCGAAACAGCTGGTCCTCGAAATTCTTCTGCTCGGTGATGTCGGAGGAGGCGGAGATGAGGAGGTCGCGGCCGTCAAGGCGGACCGGACGGTGGGTGGTGAGCAGGACCTGGCGTGCGCTTCCGAGGTGGAGGGATTCCTCGATGACCACGGGCTGTCCGGCCTGCATCGCCTGCTGGCATGCTTCCTGGCGCTGGACCATGTCCGGCGAGGGCCGGCTGCCATCGATGCCGAGATGACGGGCTGCAGCGTCGTTAACCAGGATCATCTCGCCGCGCGCGTCCTGCACGGTCACGCCGGCAGGCAGCATTCTAACGATTTCCTTGAGGAATCCGAGCTCGGCATCAGTCGCGCCGGAGTATTTGCTGTCGTCCATAGAATTCATGAATCTTGCTGTTCGGGCGCGGCTTTGTAATGGCGCGATCTTGCCGAAGTCCCTCTTAGTTTTGGTTAAGGGATACGCAGAAATACGGGTGTGGTTTCCACAACCTGTTCGCGCCGACACGCACGCCGCCCATCGTCATTAACAGAGCGTCAATGGCACTCGCGAAACTGCGAGGGATGCGCGCGGCCCGCTTTCGCGTTGCCGCCAAAGTGTCAGGATTTGGGAATGCGACATTGCATGATGCAATGAACGCCGCTCTTCAAGTATGAGATCTCGGTCTTGCCGTCGAAGGCGAGGAGTGCCGATTTCAACAATTTGGTGCCGAAGCCCGGCGCCGAGACCTTGTCGACGCTGGGTCCTTCGGTTTCGTCCCAGGTGATGGCGAGACGATCGTCGGAGACGTTCCAGGACACCTGCAGCAGACCGCGTGGCGCGGAAAAGGCGCCGTATTTGCTCGCATTGGTGGCGAGCTCATGAAACATCAGTGACAGCGTGACCGCGAGCTTGGCCGGCAGGTATAGCCGCTCGCCGTTCAGCGAGAAGCGCACATGGCCATAAGGGCCGAGCTCGGAGATCAGGAGGTCGCGGATGTCGCAGCCGGAATTGTCGACCCGCGCGATCAGATCGTCGGTCGCCGCCAGCGACCGCAGCCGCGGATCGACCCGGGCCCACACCTGCGGCTGGTCGTGCAGCACCTGGTGCAGCACCGCATGCACGGTCGAGAGCTTGTTCTTGAGCCGATGCTGCAATTCGTCGACCAGGAGCTTGCGATACTCCTCTTCCTCGATCAGGCGCTTGGAAATCCGCCGCTGCTCGATCAGGAGCGAGCGGTAGTGCTCGACGCCCCAGATCGTGAGCGCAGTGACGGCCCAGTACAGCACGAGCAGCACGAAGCGCGCGGTGTCGGCATGGGCGTCGCCGAAATTCAGGCTGACGCCGAGCACGCCGCCGATCAGCGCGGTGATGACACCGATGCGCAGGCCGCCGAACGCGGCTGCAAAGAACACGGCCGGAAAATATGGCGTGAAGAAGATGTCCGGCCGCACCTGGGCGAGGCCCCAGCGCACCAGCGTCGCAAGCGCGAGACAGATGGTCGCAAAGCCGATGCTGAGCGCGAGCGACGGCGGCGAGATGCCGAGCCAGCCTTTCCGGAATTCGTCGACCAGTTTCATCATCTGCCGTTCAACCGCAAAGCGAACGTGAAGGGGGGATGCAAATGAAGGCGATGCACAGGCCGCCTGCGCAAGCATAGCTTGCCTCGGCATTGGCGGGCGCGGATATTGGCCGTTGGAACGACGGCACCGCGTGGAGCCGGTCGAGTGGCCTCAAATCATTCGAAAACAGGAACATCCCATGGGCAGGCTGGAGCGACCAGTGGGAGTCTTTGTCGCTGAAGGTGCCAAAATTGTGATCGCGAGGCCGCGTATACCGGAAGGTGAGGCTGCCGGACGACAGCGAAGCAATCCGTAGGGTGAGCAAAGGCGCGCTCTTCGCGCACTGTGCCCACCATCCCACCACGATTGCGATCAAAGAGGTGGGCACGCTTCGCTTTGCCCAGCCTACGATCTCCTACGATCTCCTACGATCCCTGCGATCTCACGCCGCCTTTACCAGGACCCGCAATCCGTCGCGCGGCTTCGGGATCGGCCACATCTGCCAGTCCGGCTTGTAGCCGAGCTCCAGGGACACCTCGAGATTCTGCAGGAAGTGCCGGGCAAAGCATTTCGCCTGCATGTAGGCGAAGTGCAGGCCGAGGCACATATGCGCGCCGCCGCCAAAGGGTATCCACGCAAAGCGGTGGCGGTTGCGCTGCGCCTCCTCGGTGAAGCGGAAGGGATCGAACTGATCCGGCTTCGGCCAGATGTCGTTCATGTGATGAGTGTAGAGCGGATTGACACCGACCGCCGTGCCGGCCGGAATCGTAAAGCCCTTGAAGGTGAAGTCGCGCATCGCGCGGCGCGGCATCGAAGGCACCGGCGGCTTGATCCGCAGCGCCTCCTTGAACGCCATCTCCGACAGCGGCATCTTTTCGAGATCATCGAAGCTCGTCGGTGCGCCGGGCGGCAGCTCGAGCGCCATGACCTCGTTGCGCAGCCTGCTTTGCCAGTCCGGATGCGCCGCGAGCTCGCCGATGAAGGATGTCAGGGATGAGGTCAGCGTGTCATGCGCGGCCATCATCAGGAAGCTCATATGGTCGATGATGTCCTGTTCGGAAAGCAGTGCGCCATCCTCATGGGTGGCGTGGCAAAGCTGCGAGAACAGGTCCTCACCGCCCTGTTTCGCGCGGCGCAGCGGAATCTGCGCCTTGAAATAGGCGACGATGCGCTTGCGTCCGTTGACGCCGCGCGCCATCTGCGTGCCGGGCAGGGGGCGGCGGATCGGGGTGACGGCGGCCGCCACCATGTCGACGAAGGCGCGGTTGATCTCGTCGACCTCCGGCCCGATATCGGCGCCGAGGAACGAGGTCGCGGCGAGATCGAGCGTGAGCTGCTTCATCGCCGGATAAAGCAGCATCGCGCCCGGCTTCGTCTTCCACTGCGCCACCCGCGCCGCGATGCCCTTGTCGAGATCGGTGAGATAGGACTTCATCGGCCCGGACTTGAAGGCAACCGACAGCGCCTTGCGATGCAGCCGGTGCTCGTCGAAATCGAGCAGCATCAGGCCGCGCGGAAACAACAGGCCGAGCACCTTGTTCCAGCCATGGGTCGAGGAGAACAGCTTTTGCTGGTCGAACAGCACGAGCTCGTTCGCTTCCGGCCCGAGCAGCATCACATTGGTCTCGCCAAAAATATGGGTGCGATAGACCGGACCGTATTTCGCCCCGCATGCCTCGATGTGGCCCTTGGGATCCGCCAGCACCTGGAACGTCTTGCCGATGATCGGCCAGCCCTCGTCGCCCGGAATATGCTTGAGCTCGTTGCGCTTCGGCGCGGTCCAGCTGATCGCAGGCGAGGCCACACTCTGCATCGACATGGCGGGAGCTCCGGTTTTGACCGAACGGGATCACGCGACCACGCGCCCGGCTACGCGGTCAGCATAGCACAGTTGACGCGGAAACGATGTGACGGCGTTCGCAAGCAAATGCCGCGGACCCTAGGCCTGCCGTTTCGCCGCCTCCTTCTGCAAATCCGGCGCGTTGACGGCGGGTATTGCGACGCGGCCCGGGCCGGTCTGCTTCAAGGCCTCGGCGGCCTTCTCGTTCTCCATGATCTTGGCCATCACCGCCTGCCCCGCGCGTTCGAAGATCGCACGGTTCTCGATCACGAATTTTTGCGACCGGTGAAGTCCGTCGATGTAGCCGTTGATCTCGGGCACTACATAGCGCGCGACCATGTCCCAGCTCCGGCGCGTGGCCTCCGGATTGGCCCAGTCGTGCACGAAGCCGATGATGGCGCCGACGCCGCCGGACACTTCCATCACGTTCTTGATGGTTTTGACGAGATCATCGGGCGTGCCGATGGTGGAGGCCGCGCCGTCGACGAACGCGGTCTTGTCGACGGCTTCGTCGGGCGAGGAGAACGCGGTCAGGCCCGGCCTCTGCAACGTGCCGACATTATATTCGTTGTGCCAGCGCATCAGCCCGGCGCCGGCCTCGCGGCGCGCCTGCTCGCGCGTCTCGGCGATGTGCCAGGTCAGCAGCACGCGCCAGTCGGCGCGATTGACCTTGGTGCCGTGCTTTCTGGCGGCGTCCTCGGCGAACTCCCATTGCTGGCGCAGCGACATCAAACCCTGCGTCGTCATCGAGCCCAGCGAGATGATGCCGATGCCGTATTTGCCGGCGAGCGTCATGCCCGACGGCGAGATCTGCGAGGCCACCACGAACGGCATCTCCTCCTGGAGCGGTAGCAGCTGGAGCGCGGCGTCGTTCATCGTGAACCAGTCGCTCCTGGCGGTGACGCGCTCGCCGTTGAAGAGGCGGCGGATGATGGCGATCGCTTCGTCCTGGCGGTCGCGCTGTGTCATCGGGTCGATGCCGAGCGTGTGCGCGTCGGAGGCAAGCGCGCCGGGGCCGGAGCCGAAGATCGCGCGTCCGCCGGTCATGTGGTCGAGCTGCACCATGCGCTGCGCGACGTTGAAGGGATGGTGATAAGGCAGCGACACCACGCCGGTGCCGAGCCTGATGCGCTTGGTCCGTTCGCCGGCTGCGGCCAGGAACATCTCCGGCGAGGCGATCATCTCCCAGCCTGAGGAGTGGTGCTCGCCGCACCAGAACTCGTCATAGCCGAGTGCGTCGAGCTGCTCGACGAGGTCGAGATCGCGCCGGAACTGGAGCATCGGGTGCTCCCCGATCGGGTGATGCGGGGCAAGAAAGGCACCGAAATTCAGGCGCGCCATCGCGTTCTCTCCGGTTGAAGTTTCTGTTTGTTAGGTCCGGAAGGCTACGTGCTCGCGCATGCGAACGCAATCACACCGTCTCCCGCGCGGCGGAATGCAAGCCATGTGTCTTTCTTCTTCCTCTCTCCGCAAGCGGGGCAAGGTGAAGCGTGGCCGGATCCCACAAATCCTACCTCTGAGGTAATCGCTCCGATGCACACCATGGTGCTGATCGAGGGCTGCGCGCTTCAGATCGCAGGCCTAGCCGCGCCTGCGCCGCTCGCCATTTGCGTCGACGCGCCGACGCCAATCATGCTCGCGCTCACCATGATCGTCTTCGGTTACGGCCAGGGCTTCGTGATGGCGCCGCTCTCGGGGGCCGTGCTCTCGACGGTGAAGCCTGTCGCGGCAGGCTCGGCATCCGGCATGTACGGCACAACCATTCAGATCGGTAATGCGGCCGGTGTCGCTTCCATCGGTGCGCTCTATTTCGCCGTCGAATCGAGCACTCATCACGTGCAGCATTCTTCGTCGCACTCGCCTCGTTTACGACGTTAATCATGATCTGCGTCGCATTTCTGACATGGATGCGTCGTGCACATGCTCGAAGTTGAGGCATTTCGGGGAATCCCCGTGGATTCCCGGATGCCTGAACTCCACACACACTTTTTATTTTGCGCCGCAGCAACTATCTGTTCTGGGGTGACGTTGGAAGTCGCCCCATCAGGAGCTGTCGGTGTCGTTAACCAGGAATGTCGATCTCTTAAGACGTCTGCCAAAGCTGGACGGTCTGCGCTTTGCTGAAAGCTTGCGCGGCGCGGGCCAGCACAGCCCGCTGACGGAGATCACGGGATTCGGCTCTAATCCCGGAAATCTGCGCATGCTGGCGTACGTGCCGGCGCAATTGCAGCAACCGCGCGCGCTCGTCGTCGTGCTGCATGGCTGCGGCCAGACGGCGGCTGGTTACGATCTCGGCGCGGGATGGTCGACGCTTGCAAAGCATTACGGCTTCGCGCTCCTGATGCCGGAGCAGCAGCTCCTCAACAACGCCAACACCTGCTTCAACTGGTTCAATCCGGAAGACACGACGCGCGACAGCGGCGAGGCGAGCTCGATTCGCGAGGCGATCGCGCACATGGTCACGACTCACGGCATCGATGCGCGCCGAATCTTCGTCACCGGCCTCTCTGCCGGCGGCGGCATGACCTCGGTGATGCTCGCGACCTATCCCGAGGTTTTCGCGGCCGGCGCGGTCATTGCAGGACTGCCTTACGGCGTGGCGTCGAATCTGCGTCAGGCGCTGGATGGCATGTTTCACTCGCCCGAGCGCCCCGCTCGCGAGCTAGGCGATCTCGTGCGCAAGGCGTCCGACCATCGCGGTCCCTGGCCGAAGATTTCGGTCTGGCACGGCAGCGCCGATCGCACGGTCAATCCCGGCAATGCCGACGAGATCGTCAAGCAGTGGCTCGACCTGCACGACCTGCCGCTGACGCCAATGGCGGAGACCGTCGTCGACGGCTATCCGCGCCAGGCCTGGTGGAATGCGGACGGCGAGACCATCGTCGAATCCTTCGCCATCACCAACATGGCGCACGGCACGCCGCTCGGCGTCGCAGACAACGATCATCGCTACGGCATCGAAGGCGCCTTCCTGATCGAGGCCGGCATCTCCTCGTCGTACCACATCGCAAAATTCTTCGGCCTGACCGACTGGATCCGCAATGCCGAGCCGGCGAAGAAGCCGTCAGCGGCGGCGAAGCCGGCGCCGGCCCTGACGCCCGCGCCGCATCTTGCAAGGTCGATCCGCACCGCCGTCACCGAGCCGCAAGGCAAGGCCAAGCTCAAGGCCAAGCCCAGCAAGAAGGCCAGGCGTGGCCTCGACCTCAGCGCCGTCATCACCCGCGCACTGACGGCTGCAGGATTGATAAAGTAGATCCAATCCCAACTCGTCGTCCCGGGCTCGCGCTTTGCGCGCCCCGGGACGACGGGTCGAGTTACTGGCTACGCCGTCTGATCGATCAGCTCGATCGGCGTCGCCGTCACCTCGCCGCCGGCGACCTTTCGCACCATCTCGGTATAGTGCTTGAAGAAGTCGCGCGATTGCAGCGTCTTCTGCGCGGCATCGTCGGCAACGCTGGCAAGGTGGAAATAGCTGTCGTCGTCACGGTTCTTCATGCAGCGATAGCCGATCCGGCCCTTCAGCTCCGGATCCTCGTTGATCGCCTTGATGAAGCGGCCGATCTCCTGGTGCCAGGCCTCCGTCGCGCCGTTCCTCAGCTGGTATTTGATCATGAAGTGCTTCATGTGACGCTCCCTTCGTCTTGTGCGTCATCATCTGCGCCTTGGGAGCAGTCCTGCAAGTATGGACAAAATTGATAGTATGGACTTTTTTCGCAGCCTTCCTATCCTCCCGTGAGCGTAGGGAGGTGACGAGATGGCGAAAGCGGCATTGCGGAGCTGCCCGGTCGCAGCCTTTCAGAAGATGATCGCCGGTAAATACAAGCTCAGGATCGTGTGGGACCTGAAGGACGGCCCGCGCCGCTATGGCGAGATCAGGAGCGGTTTGCTGCGAGGAGCCGCGGGCAGCGCGGAGATCACCCCGCGCGTGCTGAGCCGCGAATTGAAGGCGCTCACCGAGAGCGGGCTGATCGACCGCCGGGATTTTGGCGTGGTGCCGCCCAAGGTCGAGTATCGCCTGACCCGCAAGGGCAAGAGCTTCGTGCCCGTGATATCCGCGATCCGCGACTGGGGCGAGCGGCACTTGAGCGAGCCCGCGGCGCTCGCAGATGCCGCGGAGTAGGACAGCCCGGATCTACAGCTCGCCGGTGATGAACGGGTTGGTCATCCGCTCATGGCCGATGCGCGAGCCGGCACCGTGGCCGCAGATGAAGCCGACATCATCGCCGAGCGGCAGGAGTTTCGTCTTGATCGAGTCGATCAGCGTTGCGTGACTGCCGCCGGGCAGGTCGGTGCGGCCGACCGAACCCGCGAACAGGACATCGCCGACATGGGCAAAGCGCAACTCCTTGTTGAAGAAGACGACGCTGCCGGGCGAGTGTCCCGGGCAGTGAAGGACGTCGAAGGAGAGGTCGCCGATCTCGACGGTGTCGCCTTCCTCAAGCCAGCGGTCCGGCGCGAAATTGCGCACGCCGGTCATGCCGAAGCGCGCGCCGCTCTCGACCACATTGTCGAGCAGGAACTTGTCGGCGACGTGCGGGCCTTCGATCGGCACCTTCAACGCATCGCGCAGGTCGGCGGCGCCGCCGACGTGATCGATATGGCCGTGCGTCAGCCAGATCTTCTCCACGGTCACGCCGGTCTGCTTGATCGCGTCCAGGATTTTTGGAACGTCCCCGCCGGGATCGATCACCACGGCCTTCTTGCTGGGCTCGTTCCAGATGATGGTGCAGTTCTGCTCGAACAGCGTCACGGGAACGATGATGGCGCCCGCTTTCGCCGCCTGCGATTGTTCGGTTTGCTCGGTCATGGCCTCACAATGCCGATTTTTGGCGGCCCGCCAAGCAAAAGATTCGACATCCCGGACGCCGGAACAGGCGCTTGCGCGGTCACACGACCGTCTCAAAGGCCTGCTGGTCTGAACCCCGGCGCAGCCTGCGCGTTGCTTGGCGCGAGGCAGATTTCGAAGGTGGCGATAGCGGCATGGCACAGGGCGACGAGAACTGGTGGCGCGACGGCATCTTCTATCAGATCTACCCGCGCTCCTTTCAGGACACCGATGGTGACGGGGTCGGCGATCTCGCCGGCATCCTCAAGCGCCTTCCTTACGTGAAATCGCTCGGCGTCGATGCCATCTGGCTGTCGCCGGTCTTCCGCTCGCCGATGGCCGACTTCGGCTACGACATCTCGGATTACACCGGCATCGATCCCCTGTTCGGCACCTTGGAGGATTTCGATGCGCTGCTTGAGGCCACGCATCAGAGCGGGTTGAAGCTGATCCTCGATCTCGTGCCGAACCACACCTCCGACCAGCATCCCTGGTTCATTGCCAGCCGCTCCTCGCGCGATAACCCCAAGCGCGACTGGTTCATCTGGCGCGATGGCGGGCCCGATGGTGGCCCGCCGAACAACTGGCTGTCCGAGTTCGGCGGCAGTGCCTGGGCCTATGACGAGCCGACCGGTCAATATTACTACCATGCCTTCCTCGATCGGCAGCCGGACCTCAACTGGCGCAATCCGCAGGTTCGCGCGGCGATGTATGACGTGATGCGCTTCTGGCTGGAGAAGGGCGTCGACGGCTTTCGCGTCGACGTCATCTGGCACCTGATCAAGGACGCGGACTTCCGCGACAACCCGCCGAACCCGTACTATGTCGAGGGCCGGCCGCCGAATGAAAAAATCCTCACGCAATATTCGACCGACCAGCCCGAGGTGCACGACGTGATCGCCGAGATGCGGCGCGTCACGGACGCCTTTGGCGCGCGCGTCCTGATCGGCGAAATCTACCTGCCGCTGCATCGCCTGATGGCCTATTACGGCAACGATCTCACCGGCGCGCAAATGCCGTTCAACTTCGCACTGCTCTCGACCTTCTGGAGCGCGCGCTCGATCGAGAAGATCATCGAGGATTACGAGAAGGCCTTGCCGAAGGGGGCCTGGCCGAACTGGGTGCTCGGCAATCACGACCGGCCGCGCGTCGCAAGCCGCGTCGGGGCGGAGCAGGCACGCGTCGCCGCCATGCTGCTGCTGACGCTGCGCGGCACGCCCACGCTCTACTATGGCGACGAGATCGGAATGAACCAGGTCGCGATCGCGCCCGAGGATGTCCGCGATCCCTTCGAGAAGAATGTGCCCGGCATCGGCGTCGGCCGCGACGGCTGCCGCACGCCGATGCAATGGGATTCCTCGAATTTTGGTGGCTTCTCGGAGGTCACGCCGTGGCTGCCGTTGCCGGAAATCCACGTTCATGAGAACGTGGTCGATCTCGACGCCGACAAGTTCTCGATCCTCAATCTCTACAAGCACCTGATTGCCTTGCGGAAGGCGCATCAGGCGCTGGTTGCGGGCGATTATCATCCGATCGCCGCGCAAGGCGATCTCCTGATCTATCGCCGGCAGGCCGGCGACGAAGCGCTGGTCGTGGTGCTCAATCTCGGCCCCGACCCGGTCGCCGTCACCACCAGCGCGGTGCCGTTCGGCAGCGAGATCCTGCTCTCGACCTTCCTCGACCGCGAGAATGAGGAGCTCGAGGGCGTGCTGGACCTGCGCGGCAACGAAGGTGTGGTGATTGGGCCGGTGCGATGATTTTGTCGTCCCGGGCTGCGCGAGCCTGGAATGATGGATGGAGACAATGCAGCGTTAACGGTCGTCGTCCCGGACAAGCATAGCGAATCGGAGCGCAGATCCGGGACCCATAAACACAGGGAGGAGTTGCGGCGCGAAGCCGGTAACCCCGAGTCTTCGCCAAACTGCTCCCTGTGGTAATGGGCCGGCCTTCGCCGGGACGACACTTGGGGAGAGACCTTACCTACGCCCCATGCCTACTTTTCCGCATCGCCTTGGTGTCGATCTCGCTCCGCTTCAGGAGATAATCGAGCCCGCCGACGCGGTACCAGCGATAGCCGTAGGGCTCGAGCACGACGCGGTGCTGGCCGCGCTTGTCGGCGCGGCTGTGATCTTCCGCCAGGAGATTGATCAGCAGGCCGCCATGGCCCGCCGGCAGCTTCGTCGAGAACGCGATCTCGCGTGGCTTTTCGTCGAGATTGTGCACGAACAGCACTGAATTGTTGCGCCAGTCATAGCGGATGATGAAGACCGCCGGGTCGTGCACGGCGATGACCTCAAAGTCGCCCCAGCCGACCTCCGGCACCTCCTTGCGCATGCGGATGATGCGCTCGGTCCAGTTCAGCATCGAGTTCGGATCGCGCCGCTGCTTGGCGACGTTGACGTGCTCGAAGCCATACGGTCCCTTGTCGATGACCGGCGAGACCGGCTTGTTGCTGTCGGTAAAGCCGGCATGCGGCTCGGTCGACCATTGCATCGGCGTGCGCGCGCAGGAGCGTTCGGGCAGCGACAGGTCGTCGCCCATCGCGATCTCGTCGCCATAGCGGATCACCGGCGTCCCGGGCAGCGTGCACATCAGGCTGTAGGCGAGCTCGAGCCGGCGCCGGTCGCCGCCGAGCATCGGCGCGAGGCGACGGCGGATGCCGCGATCGTAGAGCTGCATGTCCTTGCTTGGCCCGAAGCATCTGAACACGAGGTCGCGCTGGGCCTTGGTCAGGCGTCCGAGATCGAGCTCGTCATGGTTGCGCAAGAACATGCCCCATTGGGCGGAGGCCGGCCGCGGCTTGGTCGCCTTCAGCGCCTTGGCGAGCGCGCGCGAGTCGGCCGAGGCCAGCGCATAGAACAGGTGCTGGTTGACGTGGAAGTTGAACATCATGTGCATGCGGTCGCCGTCGCTGCCGAAATACTCCATGTCGGTCTTTGGCAGCACGTTGGCTTCCGCAAGGATGATCGCGTCACCCTCGCGCCATTGCAGGAATTCGCGGAACGAGCGCAGCATGTCGTACTGCTCCGTCGGCGTCCTGACCTTCGGCCCTTTGGTCGCGATCACGAACGGCACGGCGTCCATCCGGAAGCCGGAGACGCCGAGCTGGATCCAGAAGCCCATGATCTTGAGAAGCTCCGCCTGGACGCGCGGGTTCGAGGTGTTGAGATCGGGCTGGAAATCGTAGAAGCGGTGGAAGTACCAGGCGCCCGCTTCCTTGTCGCGCGTCCATGTCGATTTCTGCACGCCGGGAAACACCACGCCCTTGGCTGCGTTCGCGGGCTTCTTGTCGGACCACACATACCAGTCGCGATGGGGCGAGTCCTTCGAGCCGCGCGCGTGCTTGAACCAGGGATGCTGGTCGGAGGTATGGTTGACGACGAGATCGATGATGACGCGGATGCCGCGCTGCTTGCAGCCATGAGTGAACTCGACGAAGTCGCCGAGCGTGCCGTAGCGCGGATCGACACCGTAATAGTCCGATATGTCGTAGCCGTCGTCGCGGTGAGGCGAGGGCTGAAACGGCATCAGCCAGATCGCGGTGATGCCGAGGCCGTGCAGATAATCGAGCCGCCGCAACAACCCCTTGAAGTCGCCGACGCCGTCGCCGTTGGCATCCATGTAGGTGGCAACGGACAGGCAGTAGATGACGCCGTTCTTGTACCAGAGGTCGTCGATCATGTCGGGGCAGCCTCGCTGGTCCGCACGGCGGTGAGTGGCTGCGTGATAAGTGTTGGGCAAAGATGAGGTTCCCACCTCACACTCAGTGTCGTCCCGGCGAAGGCCGGGACGACACTGAGAATAGGCTACAGCCCGTCTCCATCCTACAGTGTGCGCAGCAACTGGAATCGGTTAGACTTGCCCCATGGACAACACCGCCCGCCACATTGCGCTCGTGCCGCCGACCGACGGCCGCCAGTCCGAGACTGCGCTTGCTGTCGCGCGCGGCACGGCGCGGCTGTTGCGCTCGCTCGGCTTCTCCTGCATCAGCGAACTGCCGCTGCCGTCGGGCCGCCGCGCCGATCTCGTCGCGCTGAATGAACGCGGCGAGATCTGGATCGTCGAGATCAAGTCATCGGTCGAGGATCTGCGCGCCGACCAGAAATGGCACGAGTACCGCGCCCATTGCGACCGGCTGTTCTTCGCCTTCACGCAGGATCTGCCTTGCGAGATCTTCCCGCAAGACACCGGCCTGATCATCGCGGATGCCTATGGCGCGCATCTCGCCTGCGAGGCGCCCGAGCACAAGCTGCCGGCGCCGACGCGCAAGCAGATGACGCTGCGCTTCGCCATGGCGGCCGCGCTCCGGATCAACCGCCTGGTCGATCCGCAGGGCCATGCCGAGTCTTGGGAGTAGGGTAGGAGCGAATCTGTTTCTCCGTCATCCTGAGGTGCGAGCCTTGCGGCGCAATTGCGCCGCTGGGCGAGCCTCGAAGGATGAACGGCCGCGATGCAGCCGGGCCGTCGCCCTTCGAGGCTCGCCTTGCTTTGCAAGGCGAGCGCCTCAGGGTGACGGTGAGAGAATGCTGAGTGCGGAACTACCGCGGCGCGCGCTTGGCCAGGATGCGCTGCAAGGTTCGGCGGTGCATGTTGAGGCGGCGGGCGGTTTCCGAGACATTGCGGTTGCACATCTCGTAGATGCGCTGGATGTGCTCCCAGCGCACGCGGTCGGCCGACATCGGATTCGCCGGCAGCTCGGACTTTTCAGTGCCGGTCGAAAGCAGGGCGGCGACGACGTCGTCGGCGTCGGCCGGCTTCGAGAGATAGTCGATCGCGCCCATCTTCACCGCGGTCACGGCGGTTGCGATGTTGCCATAGCCGGTGAGCACGATGGCGCGCGCGTCGGGGCGCTTCTTCTTCAGCGCCGAGACCACATCGAGGCCGTTGCCGTCGCCGAGCCGCAAGTCGACGACCGCGAACGCCGGCGCGGCCTTGCCGATCTCGGCCAATCCGTCCGAGACGGTATCGCAGGAGGTCACCGTGAAGCCGCGCGTCTCCATGGCGCGCGACAGGCGCTCCAGGAACGGCTTGTCGTCCTCGACGATCAAGAGCGAGCGGTCGGCCTGTTCATTCAGTTCGGCGATGGCGTTCAAGGTTTCGTCCTCTCTCCAACGCTAGAGCATGATCCGGACCCGAAGGGCCGCGTTAGCGCAAAGTACGACGCGATTTTCCGAAAAGATCATGCTCAAACAACAACCCAAAGCGCGACGACGGTTCATCCCGATCTCATCGCGCTTTGGAACATATGGCGTCGCAATCAAGCGCTGCCAAGGCCGCCATAAGTCGAGGGCCCGCGGAGTGCGACGCAAGGTCGCGGTCTATCCTATTGTTTCTTCGGTCGTCTCGGTAGCCTCAAAACGCTCGCGCGGCCATGCGATCTGCACCACGGCACCATGCTCGGGGAACGTCCGATTGGTAAACGAGACCTTCGCACCCGTGCGCTCCAGGAGCGTGCGCGCGATGAACACCCCGAGCCCCAGGCCGCGACGTTCGCCTCCGCTGTCATCCTGCAGGCGCCGCCGCGACAGATAGGGTTCGCCGATCCGGTTCAGGAGATCGGGCGGAATGCCGGGACCGTCGTCGGAGATCACGATCTCGATGCTGTCATTATTCCACCAGGCGTTCACCTCGACGGTGGTGCGGGCAAAATCGACGGCATTTTCGACGATATTGCCGACACCATAGAGGATCGCGGGATTGCGCGAGCCGACCGGTTCCATGGTGGCCGCCACCGCGATCCGCACCTTGATGGCGACACCGAAATCGCGGTGTGGTGCCACGACCTCCTCGATCAGCTCCGACAGCTTCATGCGATCGAACGGCGCGCCGGTGGAGGAGAGCTGGGTGATCTTGCTCAGGATGTCGCGGCAACGCTGCGTCTGCTCGCGCAGGGTTTTCAGATCGGCGGCGAAGCTCGGATCCTCCACCGTCTTCTCCAATTCGCGCGAGATCAGGAAGATGGTTGCCAGCGGCGTGCCGAGCTCATGCGCGGCCGCGGCCGCAAGTCCGTCGAGCTGGGTCAGGTGCTGCTCGCGCGTCAGCACCAGCTCGGTCGCGGCGAGCGCGTCCGCGAGCTTGCGCGCCTCTTCCGTCACCTGGAAGGAGTAGAGGCTGGTGACGCCGATCGCGAGCACGATCGAAAGCCAGACGCCGACCAGGTAGATCGGCGGCAGCACCAGGGGATCGTCGCTGTCCCAGGGCAGCGGCAGATGAAAGAAGAACAGGATCGAGGCGCAGGCGACCGCCAGCAGGCCGAGGCCGAAGGTGAGCCGGGCCGGCAGCGCCGTCGCGGAGATCAGGACCGGGGCCAGGAACAGGAACGAGAACGGGTTCTCCAATCCGCCGGTGAAGAACAACAGGCCGGCCAGTTCCACGATGTTCAGCGCCAGCAATGCGGCCGCGTGGATGCCCTCCAGCCGCTGCATCGGATTGACCGCCATTTGCAGGGCGAGGTTGAGCACCGCCGACAGCCCGATGATGGTGACGCAGGGGATGATCGGAACGTTGAATTCCAGCCCCTGTGCCACGATGAAGATGGCGGCGAGCTGCCCGAGCACCGCAAGCCAGCGCAACCGCAGGATCGTATCCAGGCGGATATGTCGCTGCGAATGGCGAAACTCGGACGCGGCAATTTCAGTCATGTCGGCCAATTGGGCACTGCCTTCTCGGATCGCAAACGGGGGTGGCTCACACAATCCGACTGGTTACAAGTCTTGCGCTTGCCGCCGCAATAGCAGAAGAACGCCCAGCATGACCGAGAATGACAAGGCTTCAAGCCGGCCGACTGTCGCGGACAGCACCCTGTCCGCGGCGATCGAGGTCGACCATCTCGTCAAAGTCTACAAGCAGACCCGCGCGGTCGACGATATCTCTTTTTCGCTTTCGCGCGGCAGCATCACGGGCCTGCTCGGCGGCAACGGCGCCGGCAAGACCACGACGATCGCGATGATCATGGGCCTTGTGCTGCCGACTTCCGGCCGCGTGCGGGTGCTGGGGCGTCGGATGCCCGAACAGAGCGCCGACGTGCTCGGGCGGATGAATTTCGAAAGTCCCTATGTCGACATGCCGATGCGGCTTACGGTTCGGCAAAATCTGACGATCTTTGGCAAGCTCTATGCGGTGAAGGATCTGTCCGGTCGCATCGCGCAGCTCGCCGACGATCTTGATCTCAACGAATTCCTCGACCGGGCCAACGGCAAGCTCTCGGCCGGGCAGAAGACCCGCGTCGCGCTGGCGAAGGCGCTGATCAACCAGCCCGAGCTGCTGCTGCTGGACGAGCCGACGGCCTCGCTCGACCCTGACACGGCCGACTGGGTGCGGGCGCATCTCGAGGCCTACCGCAGGGCCCATAACGCCACCATCCTGCTCGCCTCGCACAACATGCTCGAGGTCGAGAGGCTCTGCGACCGCGTCATCATCATGAAGCGCGGCCGCATCGAGGACGACGATACGCCCGACGCCATCATGGCCCGCTACAACCGCGCCACTCTGGAAGAGGTGTTCCTGGACGTCGCGCGCGGCCGGAGCAACGGAGCGGCGCGGGAGGCGGTGCGATGAGCGAGATTTCCCTTCATCGCGGCCTGGCGATGCATCGCATCAATGCGATGATCCTGCGCTACTGGTACCTGTTGATGTCGTCCTGGCCGCGCCTTCTGGAGCTGCTCTACTGGCCGGCGCTCCAGGTCATCACCTGGGGTTTCATCCAGCTCTACATCGCGCAGAACGCCAATTTCTTCGCGCGGGCCGGCGGCACGCTGATCGGCGCCGTCATCTTCTGGGACATCCTGTTCCGGGGCCAGCTCGGCTTCTCCATCTCCTTCCTGGAGGAGATGTGGGCGCGCAACATCGGCAATCTCATGATGAGCCCGCTCAAGCCGATCGAGTTCCTGCTCGCGCTCATGGTCATGAGCCTGATCCGGCTCGCGATCGGCGTCATCCCGATGACGCTGCTCGCGCTGTTTCTGTTTCACTTCAATGTCTACAGCCTCGGCCTGCCGCTGATCGCCTTCTTCTGCAATCTGATCTTCACGAGCTGGGCGGTCGGCATCTTCGTCTCGGGCCTCGTGTTGCGGAATGGGCTCGGAGCCGAAAGCATCGTCTGGACCTTGATGTTCGCGATCATGCCGCTCGCCTGCATCTACTATCCCGTCAGCGTGCTGCCGCACTGGCTGCAGATTGTCGCCTGGACGCTGCCGCCGACCTACGTATTCGAGGGGATGCGGGCGCTCCTGATCGACCAAAGCTTCCGCGCCGACCTGATGCTCGATGCGCTCGCCATCAATGCGGGGCTTCTGGCGGCATCTTTCTGGGCATTCCTTGCCCTTTTGCGCAGCGCCAAGAAGCACGGCTCGCTGCTCTCCAGCGGTGAATAGCTTCACTTTCCCGTGGATTCAGGCTCGTTTTTGCGACGTAGAGCCCGTACATGTACGGAACCATGCATTGACGCAATATTACGCATTCGGCAGTATGCTGCGATGCGAGAGGATATACGATATGCCTATTGGTGAGTTTGGCGGCGCACCCCCCCTGGTGGCCGAAGGCAGTCCGGTCTTAACGACGCCGATGTACTGGATGTATGAGATGGCGCATGCCTCTCTCAATCCGGCGCGCGCGGTCACCGACGCCACCAAGATCCTGTTTCAGAATCCCCTGAATCCGTGGTCGCACACCGACGTTGGCAAGTCGCTGGCTGCAGCCTGCGAGTTGTTCGAGCGCACGACGCGCCGCTACGGCAAGCCGGAATGGGGGCTCGACGACACCGAGGTCAACGGCATCCGCGTCCCTGTCGAGGTCCGCCCGGTCTGGGAAAAGCCGTTTTGCCGGCTGCTCTATTTCGATCGCAAGTTTACCCGTCCGCTGCGCAGCGCGCAGCCGCGCGTGCTGATCGTGGCGCCGATGTCCGGCCATTACGCGACGCTGCTTCGCGGCACGGTCGAGGCCCTGCTGCCCGCGCATGAGGTCTACATCACCGATTGGGCCGACGCTCGCATGGTCCCATTGAGCGAAGGCCGCTTCGATCTTGACGACTACATCGACTACGTCATCGAGATGCTGCATGTGCTCGGCGGCAACACCCACGTGATGGCGGTGTGTCAGCCTTCCGTTCCCGTCGTCGCTGCCGTCTCGATCATGGAAGCGCGGCGCGACCCGTTCGTGCCGACCTCGATGACGCTGATGGGCGGCCCGATCGACACCCGCCGCAATCCGACCGCGGTGAACAAGGTTGCCGAGGAGCGGGGCATCGACTGGTTCCGAAACCACGTCATCACCAAGGTGCCGTTCCCGCATCCGGGCATGATGCGCGACGTCTATCCGGGCTTTTTGCAGCTCAACGGCTTCATCAGCATGAATCTCGACCGGCACATGGATGCGCACAAGCAGCTGTTTGCCAATCTGGTGAAGGGCGACGGTGATCTCGTCGACAAGCATCGCGACTTCTACGACGAATATCTCGCGGTGATGGACCTGACCGCCGAGTATTACCTGCAGACGGTCGACACCGTGTTCGTCAAGCACGCGCTGCCCAAGGGTGAGATGACCCACCGCGGTACGCGGGTTGATCCCACCAAGATCACGCGCGTTGCGCTGATGACGGTGGAAGGTGAGAACGACGACATCTCGGGTCTCGGTCAGACCGAAGCGACGCATGGTTTGTGCAGCTCGATCCCCGATCATCGCCGCGTGCATTACGTGCAGAAGGGCGTCGGACATTACGGCGTATTCAACGGCTCGCGCTTCAAGTCGGAAATCGTGCCGCGCATCCACGATTTCATGATTTCGGCGGCGAATCCGAAGGCTTCATTGGCGCTGGCGGCCGAATAGGCCGCTTTTTCGGGTTTCCCGCGCTCGGGAGGGGCCTTGAGCAGGTCCCGGTTCCCCTCAGATTCGAGGTAATTAGGTAGTCTTCTAGGAGTGAGCGGGGCCTCAGATTTTGGGGCCCCAGCATGCGCCGGGCGGGGGCGAAAAAATCGGGTTCCAACCCCAGTCTATAGGGGCTCCCGGGCTGCCAACCCCTGTATATTGGGCAAATGATTTGTTTTTGCGCCGAGCGCTTTCCCTGGCGGCGGTTATGGCAGAATCCGGGCGAACTTCTCCTCCCCGGACTGACAGACATGGCCACTCGCGCGCTCCTTTATCGGCGGCCTCACGAACCCAAGACCTTTGTGATCCATCACGGGTCGCAATTCTTCGCGATCCGGCTGCGCCGGCATCGTCGCGCGCGGCGCTATACGCTCAGAATTCATCCGAGCGATCGCGAAGCGATCCTCACCATGCCGCCGCGCGGCACGCTCGCGGAGGCAAAAGACTTCGCGCAGCGTCACGGCGCCTGGATTGCCGCGCGCCTTGGGCGCTTGCCGAAGGCCGCGCCGTTCCAGGCGGGCACTGTGATACCGCTTCGAGGCTTGCCGCATCGGATCGTGCATCGCGCCGGCGTGCGCGGCACGGTGTGGACCGAGACGCGCGATAGCGGCGAGCGCATCATCTGCGTTGCCGGTGGCGTCGAACATATCGATCGCCGTGTGCATGACTTCCTCAAGCGCGAGGCGCGTCACGATTTGCAGCGGTCGGCGGAAGCCTATGCCGCCGAGCTCGGCGTTCGCGTCAGGCGGCTCTCGATCCGCGATCAGTCCAGCCGCTGGGGCTCCTGCACCTCTGCGGGCTCGCTGTCGTTCTCCTGGCGCCTGATCCTCGCGCCGCCCTTCGTGCTGGACTATCTCGCAGCTCATGAGGTCGCCCATCTCGTCGAGATGAACCACTCGCCGCGCTTCTGGCGCGTCTGCGGAAAGGTGTGCCCATCGATGGAGCGCGCGAAAAAGTGGCTCGATACGCACGGCAACGACCTGCATCGCTACGGGATCGAGGATTAGGTCTAAGCTGCCAGCCATATTTGACGCTGTCATCGCCCGGCTTGACCGGGCGATCAGTACTCCCAAACGGTCTCGCTGGAATCGATAGGCCGCGGCGTCCTGGATTTCCCGCCTGCGCGGGGAATGACATTTGAGAACGAGGCCACGTTCACGCGCCTCGCTCGATTCACTTCACACGCTGCGATGATTGCGCCGGGCCTCTGGATTGCCCCGCCGTATCAATAATTTCGTACAATCCACCGTGCATCACAGCGGTCCGGCCGGCCACTTTGCATGGGTTGTTTTCGAGACTCTTGTTTTGGGGACGCAACGACCCTAGGCGGACTCTACCTGTTCCCGCCAAACAACCGGTCCATCAGCCAGCCGTCGAGCCCCGCTGCCGCCTCCGGCCGCGCGTTGGCGCGCGTCGGCGGCGGGCGATAGCCGCTATTGGTTGCCGGTGCGGGTCCAGGCGCAGCCGCTGTCGGAGGTGACACTTGCGAGGCTGCCTGCGCGAGGTTCGACAGGCCCCAGCCGACTTGCGAGTTCGGCAAGTTTGCCACCGGCACGCCTTCGTGCGCGGCGCGCATGAAGTGGGACCACACTTCCACCGGCAGGCCGCCGCCGGTGGCCTTCTTCGTGGGTGAGTTGTCGTCATTGCCGAGCCAGACGCCGGTGACGAGATTGGCGGTGTAGCCGATGAACCAGGCGTCGCGGTAATCCTGGCTGGTGCCGGTCTTGCCGGCGGCCATCCAGCCCGGGATCTCCGCCTTCTTGGCGGTGCCGGAGATCAGCGTCTCCCGCATCATCGTGTTCATCATCGCCACATAGCGCGGCTCGATCACCTGGTTGCGCTCGTCGCCCTGGCGCATGTAGAGCAGCTTGCCGCCTTCTATCGTCTTGATCTTCGTCACCACATGCGGCGACACGGCGAGGCCGCCATTGGCGAACGGCGCATAGGCGCCGACCAGCTCGACGACCGAGACCTCGGAGGTGCCGAGCGCGATCGAGGCATTGGGCTCGAGCTTCGAGGAGATGCCGAGCCGGTGCGCGGTCCGCACCACGTTCTTCGGCCCGACCTCGAGGCCGAGGCGAATGGCGACCGTGTTGAGCGACATCGCGAGCGCCTGGGTCAGCGTCACCGCGCCGAAATATTCATGGGTGTAGTTCTCGGGCTTCCAGCCCTTGACCTCGATCGGCGCGTCCTGGCGGATGGTGTCGGGCGTCAATCCCTGCTCGAGCGCGGTCAGATAGACGAACGGCTTGAACGAGGAGCCCGGCTGGCGCTTGGCCGTCACGGCGCGGTTGTACTGGCTGTCGGAATAGTTCCGGCCGCCGACCATGGCGCGCACCGCGCCGTCCGGCGTCATGGCCACCAGCGCACCCTGGCTGACGTTGAACTTCACGCTTTTCGCCGAGAGCTCGTCGATGATGGCGGCCTCCGCCAGGCTTTGCAGCTTCGGATCGATCGTGGTCTGAACCACGATGCTCGTGTCGATCTGGCCGACGAGATCATCGAGCACCTCGCCGATCCAGTCGGCGACGTAGTTCACCGTGCCGGCGCCCGCCGGCTTCACGTTGTAGGAGGGATGGCCGATCGAGGCCTGCGCCTGCGCTTCGGTGATAAATTTTGCATCCGCCATCGCGGCGAGCACGACTTGCGCGCGCGCTTCCGCGCCTTCGGGGTTGCGGTTGGGCGCAAGGCGCGAGGGCGATTTGACGAGGCCCGCGAGCATCGCGGCCTCGGCAACGGTGACGTTCTTCGCCGACTTGCCGAAATATTTCTGCGCGGCCGCCTCGACGCCATAGGCGCCGGAGCCGAAATAGACGCGGTTGAGGTAGAGCTCCAGAATCTCGTTCTTGGAGTGCTTGCGTTCCAGCCAGATCGCAAGCTCGGCCTCCTGCAGCTTGCGCTGCATGGTGCGCTCCTGCGTCAAGAACAGGTTCTTGGCGAGCTGCTGCGTCAGCGTCGAGCCGCCCTGTGAGACGCCGCGATGGAGAACGTTGGTGACGGCGGCGCGCAGGATGCCCACCGGGTCGATGCCGAAATGCGAATAGAAGCGGCGATCCTCGATGGCGATGAAGGCCTTCGGCAGATATGGCGGCAGATCCTTCAGCGCCACATTGGCGCCGGCCATCTCGCCGCGCTGCGCCAGCACGCTGCCGTCCATGCCGACGATCTGGATCGTCGGCGGGCGCTTGGGAATTTCCAGCGATTGAATCGGCGGCAGGTGGGCGCCGACCCAGATCACGACGCCGACCACGGCGATCACGCCCCACAGGCCGAGCACCGCGCCCCAATAGAACAGGCGGCCGATGCTCGCACTGAAGCGCGATTTCGATCGGCGCTTGGCGTTGCCGCGGCTCACAGGTGCTTTCCGTTCGCGCGGCGGCTCGTCATTGTCATCATCGCTCTTGCGCTTGGGCTTGCTGGCTGACTTTTTCGGCTTGTCGTCCGAGGCATTGGGGATGCGATCGGCAGCCGTCAGGCGCAGATCGGCCAGCGCTGCGGGCAAGCCAAACAGCGGCTCCTTGCGCCCGCTTTTTTTCTTTCCCCACGCCATCCACAAAACGCCCGGTCAGTCCGCCCCGCCGCACGCTAGCTGTGGCTGTTTAAGGCCCGGTTACGCAAAGCTTAACGCGGGATTAGGAGATGAGGCGGACCCGCGCCGGTGGTTCCGCGAAGCGTGCGGCAAAGCTAGGATCAAGCCATCGACGAGAGGGAACTCCGATGGGCCATATCGATCCGACCAAGGACGTGTTCGCGCAATTCCGGGAGAACAACCGCCCGGGCCCGATCCACATGCTCAACCTGGTGCGCCTCCGCAAGGAGGCGGCCTATCCGGACGGCCGGAAAGCGTCCGGTGCCGAGGCCTATGCGGCCTATGGTCGCGAAAGCGGCCCGGTGTTCACACGCCTCGGCGGCCGTATCGTCTGGCAGGGCAAGTTCGAGCTGATGCTGATCGGTCCGCAGGAGGAACGCTGGGACCACTGCTTCATCGCCGAATACCCAAGCGTGGGCGCCTTCGTCGAGATGATCCGCGATCCCGTCTATCGCGAAGCGGTCAAGCATCGGCAAGCCGCGGTGGAGGATTCCCGCCTGATCCGGCACGCAGTGCTGCCTGTGGGGAAGAACTTCGGAGAGATACCGGCGTAACACTCGGTCTCTCATGGCGTCATGGCCGGGCTTGACCCGGCCATCCACGTCTTTATCTCGCCTCAAGAACGTGGATGCCCGGAACATCTAGCGCGAAGACGCGCTTCTGCCCGGGCATGACGTTGTTGATACGGTCTTCTCGCGACCATTAACCTGCCGGACCCGCATCCTCCAGGATCGGGCCGAACAGCTCCCAACGCTCGCCGTTGAACTTCATCATCTGAAGCTGCTTGTTGACGCGGTAATCGGTCGGAGACGTATTGGCGACGATGCCCGGCAGCGCCAGATCGAGCTGAACATTCTTCAGGCTGGTCGCCTGCTTCATGACGTTCTCGCGCGTCAGGTCGTCGCCGCACTTCTGCAGCACATAGACCATCAATTGAGACGTCGAGTAGCCGTAGGCGTTGAAGAGCGAATCCTTGTCGCCTTCGGGATAGTACTTTGCCATGAACTCGAAATACTTCTTCATGCCCGGATCGTCCTTCCAGGTCGGATCGAGCGGATCCTTGCCGTAGTTCACGCTGATCACGCCCTTGGACGCTTCGAGCCCCGCCGGCTTCATCACCGCGCCGACCGAGACGGAGTTGATGTCGAGGATATGAATCGGATGCCAGTTGAGCTCGAAGATCTTCTTGATCGCCTGCGCTGCCTGCTTCGGCGTCGTCGCACTGAAGAAAAGATCCGCGCCCGCGTCCTTGATCTTGAGAATCTGTGAATCGATGGTCGGATCGGACACCTCGTAGGAGGCTTCGGCGACGATCATGCCGGCGGCCTTGTCGCCGAGGCCGGCCTTGATGCCGTTCAGATAGTCTTTACCGAGATCGTCGTTTTGATAGAGGACACCGATCTTGGCGTTCGGATGGTTCTTGATGATGTACTGGCCGTAGATACGGCCTTCGACGAAGTAGTTGGGATTGTACCCCATCGTCCACGGGAAGTTCTTGGGGTCGGTAAACCGCGATGCGCCGGTGGCGGCAAATAGTTGCGGCACCTTCTTGGAATTGAGGTATTTCTGCACGGCCGCATTCGAGGGCGTCCCGAGAAGCTGGAAGGTGAGCAGCACCTCGTCGCTCTCGACCAGCTTGCGGACCTGCTCGACCGCTTTCGGCGGTGAATAGGCATCGTCATATTGGACCAGGTTGATCTTGCGGCCATTCACGCCGCCCTGATCGTTGATCATCTTCATATAGGCCGCCTGGGTCTTGCCGATCGTGGCATAGGCAGAGGCCGGCCCGCTGAACGGATTGGTCTGTCCGATCTTGATCTCGGTATCGCTGGCGCCGGGGTCGTATTTCTTCTGGGCGAGCGCCGGCGAGGCCGCGAGTGTAAGGGCGAAGGTCGCCGTGGCGGCCAAGTAAGCTAGACGATTGTTCATCTCGGAATCTTCCTCCTGACGGAATTATGTGCCGATGGTCTGTTTCCACCCGATTTGAGCGGTGCCATCTCTGCCCGGAATTGTGGAGGAAGCCCCGCCTCTGCGCAAGGCGCATCAGCTTTCGGGTGGCGTCGACGGGCGTGCCGCGACAATGTGCCAGCTCGTTTTGGCAGAGATGATCATGGTGAAGCCGATACAGTCTCCGGAAGCCTTTGGCCTCGATCACCTCGCGACGCCGATCGGGACCGCCTTGCTCGTTGTCGACGCCGATGGCGTCCTGCGCGCGCTCGATTGGGAGGACTACGAGCACCGCATGCGCGAGCTGCTGCGCCTGCATTACGGTGCGGCGGATTTGCGCACGCTGCGCGCGCCGGCCGACATGCGATCGGCGCTATCCAACTATTTCGAGGGTGATCTTGCGAAGCTCAAGACCATCAAGTGGCGTGTCGCCGGCACGCCGTTCCAGCGCAAGGTCTGGACGGCGCTCGCAGCGATCCCCTCAGGCACGACGATGAGCTATGGCGCGTTGGCCGCAAAGCTCGACATGCCCAAGGCGGTGCGCGCCGTCGGTCATGCCAACGGCTCCAATCCGATCAGCGTGGTGCTGCCCTGTCACCGCCTGATCGGCGCTGATGGATCGCTGGTGAAATACGGCGGTGGCCTCGCGCGCAAACGCTGGCTGCTGAGGCATGAGGGCGTGGAGGTGTAGCCGAGAGTAGTGCGCGACTTGCCGCCTCACGCCGCCGGCTGGACCGCCTTCTCGCCGGCCATCACATGTGTCAACGCGCTCTTGATCGCAGCCTGCCGCGTCGGAGCGTTGATCTGCGCACCGAGGAGGTCGGTGACGTAGAACACGTCGCGCGCGCGCTCGCCGAAGGTCGCAACATGGGCGGAGGCGATGTTGAGGTTGAGCTTGGAGATCGCCGTGGTCAACTCGTAGAGCAGGCCGGGGCGATCGAGGCCGGAGACCTCGATCACCGTGTAGCGGTCGGACCACTGGTTGTTGATGATGACTTCGGGCTCGATCACGAACGGGCGCGCCTTGCTGCGCACGGTGCGCCGCGCCACCACCTCGGGCAGCCGCAGCTTGCCTTCCAGCACGTCCTCGATCATCTCGCCGATGCGCGTGGCACGGCGGCCCTCATCCTCGTCGCGGTCGTATTCCCTCGAGATCGAGATGGTGTCGAGTGCGCGTCCGTCGGTCGTGGTGTAGATCTGGGCGTCGACGATGTTGGCGCCGGCGGACGCACAGGCGCCCGCGATGATCGACAGCAGCCAGGGATGGTCGGCGGCGAAGATCGTCAGCTCGGTGACACCGCGCACCTCGTCGAAGCCGACATTGATCGCGAGCTTGTGGCCGGCCTGCTCGCTCGCGCGCACGAAGCGTGCGTGGCGCATCTTGCGCGGCAGCTCGACCTTGAGCCAGTAGGCCGGATAGTGCCGGCCGACATAGGCATCGAGCTCATCCTTTGGCCACTCCGCGAAGGCGATGCGGAATTCGGCCTGCGCCGCGGCGAGGCGCTTGCCGCGGTCGACCTCGGAGAAACCGCCGGTCAGCACCGGCTCGGTCTCGTAATAGAGCGAACGCAGGAGCTGCGCCTTCCAGCCGTTCCACACGCCGGGGCCGACGCCGCGGATGTCGGCGGTGGTGAGGATCGTGAGCAGCTTCATCTGCTCGACCGACTGCACCACGGCGGCAAAGTTTTCGATCGTCTTGCGGTCGGAGAGGTCACGCGACTGCGCGACCGTCGACATGGTCAGATGCTCCTCGATCAGCCAGGCCACGAGCTCGGTATCGGCCGGGCTGAAGCCGAGCCGCGGGCAGAGCCGGCGCGCCACCTTGGCGCCCGCGATGGAGTGATCCTCGGGCCGGCCCTTGGCGATGTCGTGCAGCAGCGTCGCGATATAGATCACCGGCCGGTGCTCGGGCCGCGTCTTGCGCATGAGGTCGCTGGCGAGCGCGAATTCCTCGATGTTGCCGCGCTCGATGTCCTGCAGGAAGCCGATGCAGCGGATCAGATGCTCGTCAACCGTGTAGTGATGATACATGTTGAACTGCATCATCGAGACGATCTTGCCGAAGGCGCGGATGAAATGGCCGAGCACGCCGGTCTCGTTCATCCGCCGCAGCACGGTCTCGGCGTCATTGGAGGTCAGGATCTCCATGAACAGCCGGTTGGCTTCGGGATTCTCGCGGAGCTGCGCGTTGATCAGGCCCAGCGAACGCGTCACGTTGCGCATCGCGTCGGGATGGAAGGCGAGGTTGTTCTTCTGCGCCAGGCGGAAGATGCGGATCAGGTTGACCGGATCGTGCTTGAACACGTCGGGTGCGGCCAGGTTGATGCGATTGTTGTCGACAATGAAGTCGTCGCTGTCGGGCACGCGCCGCTTCACGGTGCTTGGCCGCAGGCGCGCCATCATCCGGCTCAGCACCGGCGCGGGCTTGGCCTGCTGGTCTTCCAGCTTCGCGCACAGGATGGCGGTGAGGTTGCCGACTTCCTTGGCGACCAGGAAGTAATGCTTCATGAAGCGCTCGACGTCCTGCATGCCGGGATGCGAGGTGTAGCCGAGCCGGACCGCGATCTCGCGCTGGAGGTCGAAGGAGAGGCGCTCCTCCGCGCGGCCGCAGTAGAAATGTAGGTTGCAGCGCACCGACCAGAGGAAGTCGGCGCAGCGGCGGAAGGTGCGGTACTCCTGCGCGTCGAACACGCCACGCTCGGCGAGCTCGTCGGTGTCGCGCACGCGATAGACGTATTTCGCGATCCAGAACAGCGTGTGCAGGTCGCGCAGGCCGCCCTTGCCGTCCTTGACGTTGGGCTCGACCAGATAACGCGACTGGCCGCCGCGGCGATGCCTCTCCTCGCGCTCGGCGAGCTTTGCGGTGACGAACTCCGATGCCGTGCCCTGGACCACCTCCCTGTCGAAGCGCGCGACCAGCTCGTCATAGAGCGGCTGGTCGCCGGTGAGGAAACGCGTCTCCAGGATCGCGGTGCGGATGGTCATGTCGCCGCGCGCCTGCCGGATCGATTCATCGACCGAGCGCGTGGCGTGACCGACTTTCAGGCCCATGTCCCAGAGGCAATAGAGGATGGCTTCGGCCACCTGCTCGCCCCAGGCCGTCTGCTTGTAGGGCAGGATGAACAAGAGATCGATGTCGGATTCCGGCGCCATCAGGCCGCGGCCATAGCCGCCGGTCGCCACCACGGCCATGCGCTCGGCGCCGGTCGGGATCGGCGAGCGGTAGAGATGGCGGGTCGCAGCCGAATAGAGGATGCGGATGATCTCGTCCTGCACGTGGCACAGCCGCTCGGCGCAGCGCCGGCCGTGGCGGTCCTTCAGCAGGATCTTCTGCGCTTCCGCGCGCGCCGCGATCAGCTCTGTCTTGAGCAGTTGCGCCATCGCCGTGCGGAACGCGTCCTCGCGTCCCTCATGCTTTGCGGCGAGCGCGTCGACTGCGGCGGTCACCCGTGCGCTGTCGAAACGATCATCCATCTCCTGCTTGTGCTGGGTCGCGACACTGTCCATGCTTCACCGGATATAAGAGGTGACAGGCGCTGTCACCCGCCATTCTCTCGCAATAGTCGTTCCATGCTTGGAAAGGCCGGCATTCGACAAACTTGTTCTCGGCCGGCGCGGTTTCAAGACAGGGATTTTCTCGTTGACCTCTAGATGTAACTCATTGAAAAACAATGAAGTTTTAGAGGAGGCCGGACATGATCAGATTTTCGCGACGTCTTCTGTTGGCGGGCGCTGCGGCGCTCATATTGGCGCCCGGTTCAGCGTTCGCGGCCGAGCCGCTGAGGGAGCTGCGCATCGACTGGGCAACCTATAATCCGGTGTCGATGGTCCTGAAGCAGAAGGGCCTGCTGGAGAAGGAGTTTGCCAAGGACGGCATCAGCATCACCTGGGTGCAATCGGCCGGCTCCAACAAGGCGCTCGAATTCCTCAATGCCGGCTCGATCGACTTCGGCTCGACTGCCGGTTCGGCGGCGCTGGTCGCCAGGATCAACGGCAACCCGATCAAGTCGATCTACGTCTATTCGCGCCCCGAATGGACGGCGCTGGTCACGACGAAGGATTCCAAGATCGCAAGCGTTGCCGATCTGAAAGGCAAGCGCGTCGCGGTGACGCGTGGCACCGATCCGCACATCTTCCTGGTGCGCGCCCTGTTGGGGGCAGGCCTCTCGGAGAAGGACATCACGCCGGTGCTGCTCCAGCATGCCGACGGCAAGACCGCGCTGATCCGCGGCGACGTTGACGCCTGGGCCGGCCTCGATCCGATGATGGCGCAGGCTGAGGTCGAGGAGGGCGCAAAGCTGTTCTACCGCAAGGCCGACGCCAACACCTGGGGCATCCTCAATGTGCGCGAGCAGTTTTTGAAGGATTATCCGGACATCGTGCGTCGCGTGCTCGCCGTGTATGAGGACGCGCGAAAATATTCGCTGGCGAACTACGACGAGCTGAAGAAGACCTTCATCGCGGTGACGAAGCTGCCCGACGTCGTCGTCGACAAGCAGCTCAAGGAGCGCACCGAGCTGACCCACAGCCGCATCGGCGCCCCGCAGCGCGAGTCGATCCTCGCCGCCGGCCTCGCCCTCCAGCAGGCCGGCGTCGTCGACGCCAAGGTGGATGTGAAGGCCACGCTCGATGCCCTGATCGACGACCAGGTGCCGCTGCCGACGAATTGACGGCGGGAAGAGGCGCGCCTTCGCAACAAATTCCGCCGTCGTTCCGGGGCGCGAAGCGAGCCCGGGACCCATAACCCCCGGGAGTGGTTGGTCGGAGGCTGACAACCACTAGCTCGCGCCACAACTTCTCCTTGGGGGTATAGGTCCCGGATCAGCGCTCACTCCGCTCGCTTGCCCGGGACGACAGCGGAGAGCGCGGCAACACGGTTGCAATCCCTTACAAGACGCGCTTGCTATGGCTATGACCTTCGAAGCTCCAGCGGTGGAACAGGCCGATAGCGCCGTGGCGCGTGCGCCGCGCATTGCGCGCTATGCGCGGCCGCTGCTCGGGCTCGCGTTGCCGCTGGCGCTCGCGCTGGGCTGGGAGCTCGTGGTCTGGCTCGGTTATTCCAACGGCCGGCTGGTGCCGCCGCCCTCGCGCGTCTTTGCCACCATCCTCGAGCTCGCCCGCTCGGGCGAGCTGACACGGCACATCGCCGCGACCTTGTCGCGCGTCGGGCTCGGCTTCGTGCTCGGCGTCGTTGCGGGCACGCTGCTTGGCGCCATCGCGGGCTACTGGTCGTTGGCGCGCCGGCTGCTCGATCCGACCGTGCAGGCGCTGCGTGCGATTCCTTCGATCGCCTGGGTGCCGCTGTTCATCCTTTGGCTCGGCATCTTCGAAACATCCAAGATCGCGTTGATCGCGGTCGGCGTGTTCTTCCCGGTCTATCTCGGCGTGATGGGCGCGATCCTTTCCGTCGATCGCAAGATCGTCGAGGTTGGCCGCATCTTCCGCCTGTCCGGCCCGGCCATGATCCGCCGTATCCTGCTGCCCGCGGTGCTCCCGGCCTACGTCGTGTCGCTGCGTGTCGGGCTTGGCCTTGGCTGGATGTTCGTCGTTGCCGCCGAATTCATGGGTGCCTCGGAAGGCCTCGGCTATCTACTGATCGATGGCCAGCAGCTCGGCAAGCCCGCGCAGATCGTGGCCGCGATCGTCATCTTCGCCATCCTCGGCAAGCTCACGGACTGGCTGATCGAGATTGCGGCGGCGCCGATGCTGCGCTGGCAGGATGCCTTCGGGCGCGAGCGCGGAGGGTTGTGATGCTGGCGCTCGAACGGGTGAGCAAGACCTATCCCAATGGGGTCGAGGCGCTGGCGCGCTTCTCGGCCGCGATCAGGCAGGGCGAGATCGTCGCCATCATCGGAGGTTCCGGCTGCGGCAAGTCCACGCTGCTGCGCGCCATCGCCGGCCTCGATCGCGCCAGCTCAGGCACGGTGACGCTCGATGATGAGGCGATATCCTCGCCACATGCCAAGATCGGCATCATCTTCCAGGAGCCGCGGCTGCTGCCCTGGCTCAGCGTGGCCGACAATATCGGCTTTGGCATCGCCGACCTTCCCGCAGGCGAGCGGCGCGAAAGGGTCGCACGGGCGCTTGAGCGTGTCGGACTTGCCGACAAGGCCGATGCCTGGCCGCGCGAGCTTTCGGGCGGACAGGCGCAGCGCGTCGCGATCGCGCGTGCACTGGTGCCGCAGCCCGAGGTGCTGCTGCTCGACGAGCCGTTTTCGGCGCTCGATGCCTTCACCCGCAGGGACCTCCAGGATCATCTGCTCGACCTCTGGGCCGATACGCGCCCGACGCTGATCCTCGTCACCCATGACGTCGACGAGGCCGTGGTGCTGGCCGATCGCGTGCTCGTGATGCGGCCGCGGCCGGGCCGGCTGTTCGACCAGATCGAGATCAATCTTGCGCGCCCGCGCGACCGCAGCTCGCCGTTGTTCGACAGCTTCAAGCGCAACGTCCTGACTTCGCTCGACCGCTCGCTCGATCGCAACGTGCCTGACCGTGACGCAACCCAGGGTCCCGGCCAGGCAATGTGGTGGTGACAATCTTGCTCCCAGCCGGTACATCGAGGGGCGATCTTCCGGGAGAGAACAAAAATGGACGCCGCACAGCTCCGCCAGATGCAGGCCCCGATCAAGGAACGCTACAAGACCGATCCTAAGGCTGCGCTGATCACGCTGAAGGCCAAAGGCTCGACCGACAGCGACGGCATCGCCTGCAAGGTCGAGACGGGCCGCGCGCTTGCGGTCGCAGGCCTCCATCCGGCGACCGGCGGCTCCGGGCTTGAGCTTTGTTCGGGCGACATGCTGCTCGAGGCGCTGGTTGCCTGCGCCGGCGTTACGCTGAAATCGGTCGCGACCGCGATCGACGTGCCGCTGAAAACCGGGAATGTCTACGCTGAAGGCGATCTCGACTTCCGCGGTACGCTCGGCGTCGACAAGGAGACGCCCGTCGGCTTCGCCGAGATCCGCCTGCGCTTCGAGGTCGACACCGATGCCCCGCAGGACAAGCTCGATCTGCTGCTCAAGCTCACCGAGCGCTATTGCGTGGTCTATCAGACCATCAAGAACGGCCCGAAGGTTTCGGTGTCGATGCAGAGGATGTAGCCGTTCACCTCTCCCATGGGGAGAGGTCGCGCCCGATGACAGGCTTCGGCGCGGGTGAGAGGCTGCGCTCTCTCGTGGGACCGAAAGCCCTCACCCGGTTTGCTGCGCAAATCGACCTCTCCCTGCGGGAGAGGTGAACGAGCCCGCGGATAATTCACTTCAAAAAAATCATCCCGCGCAAAAATGCCCCCAGAGCTCACCTTCATCCTGTTCCTCCTCCTGCGCATGGCGGTCGCTGCGGCGTTCGTCGTAACGGCGTCTGTTATCACCGAGCGCTCGGGCCCGGTGATCGGCGCGCTGGTCGCGACGCTGCCGATCTCCGCGGGGCCCTCCTACGTCTTCCTTGCGATCGACCATGATGCTGCCTTCATCGCGCAGGGTGCCCTGGCGAGCCTTCCCGTCAACGCCGCGACGATCTTCCTCGGGCTCACCTATGTGGTGCTGGCGCAGCGGCATAGCTTTGCCGTGAGCGTCGGCAGCGCGGTCGCGGTCTGGATCGTGCTGGCGTCCATCATCCGCCTGTTCGACTGGACGCTGACGGCAGGGCTGGCGGTCAATCTGGTCGCGTTCGGCATCTGCATTCCGCTGCTGGCACGCTACCGCTATGTGAAGATGCCGCTGGTGACGCGCCGCTGGTATGACATTCCCTTTCGCGCATCGCTGGTTGCGACCCTCGTTGCCATCGTGGTCTCGACGTCTGGCTGGGTCGGGCCGAGGGTCTCCGGCGTCATCGCCCTCTATCCGATCGTCTTCACCAGCATGATGATCATCCTGCACCCGCGCATCGGCGGCCCGCCGACCGCGGCCGTCCTGGCCAACTCCGCCTGGGGCCTGCTTGGGTTTGGCATGGCGATCGCGGTGCTGCATGTGGCGGTCGTGCAGTTCGGCTCGGCGATCGGCCTCAGCCTCGCGCTTGCCACCTGCGTGAGCTGGAACCTGACGCTCTGGTGGACCGGGCGGCGCGCAGTCAGATCGCCGTCGCGGCAATAGCACTTGCGGAAGCCCGCCATAGCGGCTGCACGGCGCACAACCATGCCGCGCATCGATCATGCGACGAAAAATTAGCTGGCGTTGTCCCAACGCGTTGAATGACCGTTATCATTTCAAATGCCAGCGGCTAATTCCGTCGCATTGGTCAGCATATCTGCCTATATTTTTGCGCGAGTCGCGACTGCCGATTTCCGACACATTTATTAGAACTTTCTTCGACTTTCTCCTGGAAGATAGCGCATTCGCCCGGCTCACTTTTCTCGCTTTTGCGATCCGCTGGCGGATGGTCGATCGGAAGACCGGCGGCGTTGCCGCACGCTGCAACAGCGCGGTTCCGCGACACGAACTTTATTGGTGCGAAATTTCACACGGAGATAGCATTGATGTTTGGTCGTAAGTTCCAAAGTGATGCGCAGGCGCAACTTGCTGCCTTCAGCCGTTCGCAGGCTGTGATCGAATTTGCCATGGACGGAACGGTCCTGACCGCGAACCAGAATTTCCTCAACGCGGTCGACTATGCCCTGGAAGAGATCAAGGGCAAGTCGCATGCGATGTTCGTGCCGCCCGACCAGCGTGGCAGTGCGGCCTACAAGGCATTCTGGGCGGCGCTGAACCGGGGCGAGTTCCAGGCGGCCGAGTTCAAGCGAGTCGCCAAGGGCGGCCGCGAGATCTGGATCGAGGCATCCTACAATCCCGTGCTTGGCGGCGACGGCAAGCCGGTCAAGGTCGTCAAGGTCGCGACCGACATCACCGGCAAGAAGATCAGAAACATGACCGACGCTTCGGAGATCGCTGCGATCGGCCGCGCCCAGGCGATGATCGAATTCAAGCTCGACGGCACCATCGTCACGGCCAACGAGAATTTCTGCAACGCGCTCGGCTATTCGCTCGCCGAGATCCAGGGCAGGCACCACGGCATGTTCATGCCGGCGGCCGAGCGCGACAGCGCGGCCTATCGCGAGTTCTGGGCAAAGCTCAATCGCGGCGAATACCAGTCCGGTGAATTCAAGCGCATCGGCAAGGGCGGCCGCGAGGTCTGGATCCTCGCCTCGTACAATCCGCTGCTCGACGAGAGCGGCAAACCGTTCGGCGTCGTCAAGTTCGCAACCGACGTCACTGCGGACAAGCTGAAGAACGCCGATCTCGCCGGCCAGATCGCTGCGATCGACAAGGCGCAGGCGGTGATCGAGTTCAACATGGACGGCACGATCATCACCGCCAACGGCAATTTTCTCGGAACGCTCGGCTATTCGCTGCCCGAGATCAAGGGCAAGCATCACGGCATGTTCGTCGAGCCGACGGAGCGCGACAGCACGGCGTATCGCGAGTTCTGGGCTGCGCTCAACCGCGGCCAGTACCGGGCGGGCGAGTACAAGCGCATCGGCAAGGGCGGCAAGGAGGTCTATATCCAGGCCTCCTACAATCCGATCCTCGACCTCAACGGCAAGCCGTTCAAGGTGGTGAAATATGCGACCGACACCACAAGGCAGGTGCTGGTTCGCATGGGCAATGAGCGCGTTCGAGGCATGATGGAGTCGGTTGCTGCCGGCTCCGAGGAGCTCAACGCCTCGGTGCGAGAGATTTCGGAAGCCATGACGAAGTCACGCGAGACCGCGATGGGCGCGGTGGAGCAGGTCGCTTCCGCCGACGCGCAGGCCCAGCGCCTGACCGAAGCCGCGCAGGCGATGAGCGGTATCGTCGAGATGATCAACAGCATCACCGGGCAGATCAACCTGCTCGCGCTCAATGCCACGATTGAATCGGCGCGTGCGGGCGAAGCCGGGCGCGGCTTCGCCGTGGTCGCCTCTGAGGTGAAGAGCCTTGCCAACCAGGCCAAGCAGGCGACCGACAAGATCGGCCAGGAGATCGGTAGTCTCAACGGCATCTCCAGCGACGTCGTCAGCGCGCTCGGCTCGATCAAGCAGGCGATCAGCAATGTCAGCGAATATGTGACCTCGACGGCGGCCGCGATCGAGGAGCAGAGCACCGTGACGAACGAGATGTCGACCAGCATGCAACGCGCCGCGGCAGAGGCAGCGGCGATCGCGGCGAGGGCGTAATTCACGCACCGAATTCGTAGGGTAGGTTAGCCGTAGGTGTAACCCACCATACGGCGCCGTCACTGCTTCGGCAGCTTGGCCTTCAGTGCATAGAGCGCGTCGAGCGCCTCGCGCGGCGTCATCTCGTCGGGGTGCAGCGCCTTTACCGCTTCCATCAGCAGCTCGGCCTCGCTCGGCGGCGCGGCTTCGGCGGCGGCGCGCGAGGGCACTGCGAACAGCGGCAGATCGTCGGCGAGGGCACGGGCGGTCTGGCCGCGGTCTTGGGCTTCCAGTTTCGCCAGCACCGATTTCGCGCGTGTGATCACGGCCGGCGGCAGGCCGGCGAGCTTTGCGACCTGGATGCCGTAGGAGCGGTCGGCCGAGCCCGGCAGCACCTCGTGCAGGAACACGACGTTGCCCTGCCACTCCTTGACCCGCACCGTGGCATTGAACATCCGCGGCAGCTTGGCCGAGAGCGCGGTCAGCTCGTGGTAGTGCGTGGCGAACAGCGTGCGGCAGCGGTTGCTCTCGTGCAGGTGCTCGATTGCGGCCCAGGCGATCGAGAGACCGTCGAAGGTGGCCGTGCCGCGCCCGATCTCATCGAGGATGACGAGCGAGCGCTCGCCGGCCTGGTTGAGGATCGCCGCTGTCTCGACCATCTCGACCATGAAGGTGGAACGGCCGCGGGCGAGATCGTCGGCGGCGCCGACGCGCGAGAACAGGCGGTCGATGATGCCGATCCGGGCGCGCGAAGCCGGCACGAAGCTGCCGATCTGCGCCATCAGCGCAATCAGCGCGTTCTGGCGCAGGAAGGTCGATTTGCCGGCCATGTTGGGGCCGGTGAGCAGCCAGAGCTGGCCGGATTTTTGCGCGGGCGCCGGCGACAGGTCGCAGGCGTTGGCAATGAACGGCTCGCCATTGCGCTTCAGGGCCTGCTCGACCACCGGATGGCGGCCGGCCTCGATGGCAAAGCCAAGGGACCTGTCGACCTCGGGCCGCACATAACTCTCGTCGACCGCGAGCTTGGCCAGCGACGTCGCGACATCGAGCAGCGCGAAAGCATGCGCGGCGGCGCGCAGATCCTCGCTGATCTCGAGCGCCTTGGCGCAGAGCCGCTCGAAGATTTCGAGCTCGAGCCCGAGCGCGCGGTCGCCGGCATTGGCGATCTTGGCTTCGATCGCGCCGAGTTCGGATGTCGTGAAGCGTACCTGTCCCGCCAGCGTCTGGCGGTGGATGAAGGTTGCGTTCAGCGGCGCCGACATCAGCTTGTCGCCATGCTGCGCGGTCACCTCGACGAAATAGCCGAGCACGTTGTTGTGCCGGATCTTCAAGCCCTTCACGCCAGTATCGTCGGCGTAGCGCGCCTGCATCGAGGCAACCACCAGGCGCGAGGCATCACGCAGGTTTCTCGCCTCGTCGAGCGCCGGCTCGTAGCCTTCGCGGACGAAGCCGCCGTCGCGCTTGATCAGCGGCAATTGTTCGGCGAGCGCCGTGGCAAACTCGGATGCCAGCTCGCGCGACGGCCGCTGCAAAGCCGCCATGACGGCCGCGATTTCCTGCGGCGGCTGCTCGAGCTCGGAGAGCCGCGCAAGTGCCTGGTCAGCGGCCAAAATGCCGTCGCGGATTCCTGCGAGATCGCGCGGTCCGCCGCGGCCGACCGAGAGCCGCGCCAGTGCACGCGATATGTCGGGCGCGCCGCGCAGGATGCTGCGGACATCCTCGCGTGCAGCGGAATCAGCTACGAAGGCGCTGACTGCATCGAGCCGCCGTGCGATGCCGGCCGCGTCTGTCAATGGTGCTGCGAGCCGCTGCGCGAGCAGCCGCGAACCGGCCGAGGTGACCGTGCAATCGATGGCGTCGAGCAGCGAGCCGCGCCGTTCGCCGGCCAGCGTCCGCGTCAGCTCGAGATTGGCGCGGGTGGCCGGATCGATCGCCATCGTCGCGCCCGAGGCCTCGCGCGCGGGCGGCGACAGTGGTGGATGCTTGCCGACCTGGGTGCGGTCGACATAGGTGACGGCTGCGGCCGCCGCTGTGGCCTCGAGGCGTGTGAGCTGGGCGAGCCCATCCATGGTCGCGACGGCGAAGTAATCGCACAGGCGTTTCTCGGCGGTCGCGCCGTCGAAGACGTCGCGGGTCAGCGGCGTCACCGCCGGCAGCTCGCGCAAGGTCTGTCCGAGCTCGCTGTCGTTATAGAGCGCGTCGGTGACGACCGCTTCATTCGGATTGATGCGCGCGAGCGTCGCCGCAAGTTCACCACCGGCGCATTCCGTCACCATGAACTCGGCGGTCGAGATGTCGATCCAGGCGAGTCCGAAACGGTCGCCGCCGGATGAGGAACGGGCGCGCGCAATCGCGAGCAGATAATTGTTGGCGCGCGCATCGAGCAGCGTGTCCTCGGTCAGCGTGCCCGGCGTGACCAGCCGCACCACGCCGCGGCGCACGACGCTCTTGTTGCCGCGCGCCTTGGCGGCGGCGGGATCCTCGGTCTGCTCGCACACCGCAACCCGGTGGCCGGCGCTGATCAGGCGGTGCAGGTAATCCTCGGAACGCTCGACCGGCACGCCGCACATCGGGATGTCGGCGCCTTGGTGTTTGCCGCGCTTGGTCAGCACGATGCCGAGCGTTTTCGAGGCGATCTCGGCGTCCTCGAAGAACAGCTCGTAGAAGTCGCCCATCCGGTAGAACAGCAACAGGCCCTGATGCGCCGCCTTGATCTCCAGATACTGTTCCATCATCGGCGTGACGCGCGCCGCAGCTTCTGCTTGCGGCGCGGGCGCGGATTCAGGTTCTGGTGGGGGAATGGGCTGTTGCATCGTCATGGGCGGCGCAACCTACAAAATTTCGTCCCGTGGTCCTATCGCTTTGGCCGGGCGAGGCGGGTTTTCCACGTTGTCCGCAGCGCGGCATGCGTTGCCGGCGTCGGCCCCCTGCGAATCGCGCGCGAAACCGTCAATTGACCTGCCGCGAGCGCCCTCCTAAAACTCCGCCGACATTGAAGAATTTTGGCCGAACCGCGGCGCTCAGGGAGAACAACGATGCGTGATGTGTTTATCTGCGATGCCGTCCGGACCCCGATCGGCCGTTTCGGCGGCTCGCTCGCCAAGGTGCGCGCCGATGACCTCGCCGCGGCCCCGATCAAGGCGCTGATCGCCAAGCATCCCAAGCTCGACTGGTCGCAGGTGGACGAAGTGTTCTTCGGCTGCGCCAACCAGGCCGGCGAGGACAACCGCAACGTTGCGCGCATGGCGCTCCTGCTTGCAGGTTTGCCGGATTCGGTTCCGGGACAGACGCTGAACCGGCTCTGCGCCTCCGGCCTCGATGCCGTCGGCGCGGCGGGCCGCGCGATCCGCTCGGGCGAGATCGAGTTCGCGATCGCGGGCGGCGTCGAATCCATGACCCGCGCGCCCTTCGTGATGGGCAAGGCGCAGGAAGCCTTCTCACGCTCGGCCGAGATCTTTGACACCACCATCGGCTGGCGCTTCATCAATCCGCTGCTCAAGGCGCAATACGGCGTCGACGCCATGCCTGAGACCGGCGAGAACGTCGCCGAGGAATTCCAGGTCTCGCGCGCCGATCAGGACGCTTTCGCGATCCGCTCGCAGCAGCGCGCGGGCGCGGCGATCGCCGCCGGTTATTTCGCCGAGGAGATCACGCCGATCACCATTCCGGGCGGCAAGGCCGGCCCGATCACGGTCGACAAGGACGAGCATCCTCGCCCCGAGACCACGCTTGAAGGCCTCGCCAAGCTCAAGCCCATCGTGCGCAATCCCGGCACGGTGACGGCCGGCAATGCCTCCGGCGTTAATGACGGCGCTGCCGCGATGATCCTTGCGTCCGAAGCTGCCGTGAAGAAGCATGGCCTGACGCCCCGCGCGCGCATCCTTGGCCTCGCTTCGGCCGGCGTGCCGCCGCGCATCATGGGCATTGGGCCCGTGCCGGCGACCCGCAAGCTGATGGAGCGTCTGGGCAAGAAGATTAGCGATTTCGACCTGATCGAGCTGAACGAAGCCTTCGCCTCCCAAGGCATTGCCTGCATGCGCCAGCTTGGCGTCGTCGACGATGCCGACTTCGTCAATCCGCATGGCGGCGCCATCGCGCTCGGCCATCCCCTCGGCATGAGCGGCGCGCGCCTCGTGCTCACCGCCGTGCACGGCATGGAGAAGCGCGGCGGCAAGCTCGCGCTCGCCACCATGTGCGTCGGCGTCGGCCAGGGCGTCGCGGTCGCGATCGAGAAGCTGAACTGACGAGACGCGTAGCGTCTCGTCATCCCAGGGCGGTGCACTTGCACCGAACCCCAACGTGCAATTGCGCATTGGGGTTCAGCCCTACCGGGCTGCCCCGGAACGACAGCATATGGAGGCCTCCAAACCGCTTCCCCAAATTAGTTATATCCTATAATGATTGGCAGAAGCGTTGACCGGCTGGACGAAAACGGCCGGGGAGGAGTTCGCCAATGACATTCATCTATCCCGTCGACAGCAACAAGGCGCATCCCCTGCCGCTGTCGCCCGACTACAAGAGCTCGATCAAGCGGGCGCCGAACAAGCCGCTGATCCCGATGCGCCACACGCTGTCGGAGCTGACCGGCCCGGTGTACGGCCACGAGACCGTGCGCGAGGGCGACAACGATCTCACCTGCATGCACAAGGGCGAGCCGCTCGGCGAGCGCATCATCGTGCACGGCCATGTGCTCGACGAGGATGGTCGCGGCGTGCCCAATTCGCTGGTCGAGATCTGGCAGGCCAATGCCTGCGGCCGCTACGTGCATGTGCGCGACCAGCATCCCGCGCCGCTCGATCCGAACTTCACCGGCGCCGGCCGTACCCAGAGCGATGCGTCAGGCTACTACCGCTTCGTCACCATCAAGCCCGGCGCCTATCCCTGGGGCAATCATCACAATGCCTGGCGGCCCGCGCACATCCACCTCTCGGTGTTCGGCCATTCCTTCGTCACGCGCCTGGTGACGCAGATGTACTTCCCCGGCGATCCCTTGTTCCCGTTCGACCCCATCTTCAACTCGGTGCCGGACGAGAAGGCGCGCATGCGGATGGTTTCCTCCTTCGATCTCGAGAACACCAAGCCCGAATGGGCGCTGTGCTATCGCTTTGACATCGTGCTGCGCGGCAAGAACGCCACGCCAATGGAGAACACCTAAGTGCAGGATTCTGTGAAACCCAACGGGATCACGCCGTCGCAAACCGTCGGTCCGTTCTTCAAATACGGCCTGACGCCGGCCGGCGATTATGAGTGGAACGACGCCTTCACCAACTCGACGCTCACGCCCGACGCCTCCGGCGATCGCCTCCGCATCGAGGGCAAGGTGTTCGATGGCGACGGCGTCGCCGTGCCGGATTGCATGCTGGAGATCTGGCAGGCGGACGCGCAGGGACGCTTTGCCGATCCGCAGGACAAGCGCGCGCTGCCGAACGCTAGCTTTCGCGGTTTTGCCCGCTGCGGCACCGACAAGGACGGCAACTATTCCTTCGACACCATCAAGCCCGGCGTGGTGCCGGATCCGGACGGCAAGCCGCAGGCGCCGCATCTCCTGGTCGCGGTGTTCGCCCGCGGGATGCTCAGGCATCTCTACACCCGCATCTATTTCAGCGATGACGCAGGCCTCGCCTCCGATCCGGTGCTGGCGCTGGTGCCCGCCGATCGCCGCGCGACGCTGATTGCCAAGCGCGAGGCCGGCAAGCCGGTCTATCGCCTCGACCTGCGGCTCCAGGGCGATGAGGAAACGGTGTTCTTCGACGTGTGAGACCTGGGCTGCCGGCTTTCCGGCGGCTCAGTGCGGCTGGCGCTTTCCGGTTTGATCGTGCAGGATGAGCGCGGCACCCGGGGCGCGCTTCATGACAACTCCACAACTGCCGGCGGTCGCTGAGGCCGCGAATCTCACCGCTGCGCTACGCAAGACCGGCGCGCTCGACCGCGGTGCGGTGCGCGAGGTCAGGGTGCTGTCGTCGCGCGACACGATCCTGTCGCACATCATCCGCCTCGGCCTGCGCTATGTCGGGGAGTCCAATGGCGCGCCGCAATCCCTGATCCTCAAGACGGCCCATGCGGCGTTCGCCAAGTCGCTGCCGAATGCCGGCCGGCACGAAGTGGCCTTTTACACCAAGCTCGCGCCCAAGATGCCCTTGCGGCTCGTGCCGCGCTGCTTCGACGGACATTTCGACGAAGACAGCCTCGCCTGGCATCTTCTGCTCGAGGACCTGACCGATAGCCACGAAATTGCATCCGCCTGGCCGCTGCCGCCCTCACGCGAGCAGGCGGTGGCGATCGTCACGTCGCTGGCGCACATGCATGCGGCTTGGTGGGACCACCCCAGCCTCGGCGAAGCCGTGGGAAGCTGGATGAGCACCGACGACGCCGCGAGGCTGATGGAAACCTTCGCCGGGCACTACGACCGCTTTGCCGATCTGCTTGGCGATCGCCTCAGCGAGGAGCGGCGATTGCTCTACCACCGCTTCATCGAGCAGTCGGGCCGACTGTTCCAGCGCTACCATTCGCGGCGCAACGTCACCATCATCCATGGCGACGCCCATACCTGGAATTTCCTGCTGCCGCGCGCCGCGGTCACCGACACCGTGCGCATTTTCGACTTCGACCAGTGGCGCATCAGCACGCCCACCAGCGACCTCGCTTACATGATGGCGTTGCAATGGTATCCCGAGACCCGGCAGGCACTCGAACGGCCGCTACTCAACCATTATCACGACACGCTGATCGAACGCGGCGTCACCGGCTACACACGCGGCGCGCTCGATAAGGACTATCGCCTGTCGGTGCTCTGGCAAATCACCAACCCGGTCTGGCAATGGAGCGCCAACATTCCGTCGGTGATCTGGTGGAATAACCTCCAGCGCGTGCTGCTCGCCGTCGCCGATCTCGGCTGCGAGGAGTTTTTGGAGTGATTTGCTCGTGTCCCGGGCGTGGTGCAGCGCGTAGCGATGCGCCGCAGAACCGGGACCTATGTTGCCACTCGGCCTGGGCCCCGGCTCAGCAGCGCATCACTGCGTGCTGCGCTGCGTCCGGGGCACGAGCGGCCGCTACTCCATCACCGCATGTTCCGGCCCCGCCGTCTGCTTGCGCAGCGCGGCCTTGGTTGAGCCGATCATCAGGGCCAGCGGGATGGTGCAGAGGATGAAGATCATCACGAGCTGGTAGTCATGCGCGAAGGCGATGATCTGCGCCTGGATGGCGACGAGCTTGTCGGCCATGGCGCGGCCGGCGTCGGTCGAGAGGTTGATCATGCCGGCCACGTCCGGCATCTGCAGCGCGTGGTTGAACGGGTTGATGTGCTCGGAGAGGATCGCATAGGTCCTGCGCGAGCCCTGGGTCAGCTCGGCGATGACGATGGAGATGCCGACCGAGCTGGCGACGTTGCGGAGCAGGGTCAGCATCGAGGTGCCGTCGGTGCGCAGATCGTTCGGCAGCGTCAGGAACGACACGGTCGAGAGCGGCACGAACACCAGGCCGAAGCCAAAGCCCTGGAAGATGCTGACGGTGATGATCTCCAGCGCCTGGGTCTGGTCGGTCCATCCGGTCATCTGGAACAGCGAGCCGGCGGTCAGCGTCAGTCCCGCAATGATCAGCGTGCGCGCCTCGAAATAGCGCATCATGCGCCCGACCGCCATCATGGCGAGGAAGGTGCCGAAGCCGCGCGTTGCGAGCAGTTCACCCGCGGTGATGATGGGATAGCCGATGACGTTCTGCAGGTATGGCGAGGCCAGCGCCATGGTCGAGTACAGCACGAGCCCCATCACCGTCATGAAGATGCAGCCGGTGAGGAAGTTGCGGTCCTTGAACAGCGCGAAGCGGATGAACGGCCGCGAGGTCGTGAAGGAGTGGGCGAAGAAATAATAGAAGGCGACGGCCGAGACCACGAACTCGGTCACGATCTCGGCGGACTCGAACCAGTCAAGCTGCTCGCCGCGGTCGAGCGCAAGCTGCAGCGCGCCGATCGCAATGGCCAGCGCCGTGAAGCCGAACCAGTCGAATTTGAGGCTGAGGTCCTTCCTGGTCTCGTCCATGAAGACGGCAAGGCCGAGCACGGTGATCGCGCCGAACGGCAAATTGACGAAGAACACCCAGTGCCAGGAATAGGTCTCGGTCAGCCAGGCCCCGAGCGAGGGGCCCATGATCGGGCCCATCATCACGCCCATGCCCCAGATCGACATCGCCTTGGCGCGTTCCTGGAGCGTGTAGGAATCCAGCATCACGGCCTGCGACAGCGGCACCAGCGCGGCGCCGAACACGCCCTGAAGCAGGCGGAACAGCACCATCTGGTTGATGTCCTGCGCGAGCCCGCACAGCACGGAGGCGAGGGTGAAGCCGGCCGAGCAGATGATGAAGATGCGCTTGCGGCCGTAGCGGTTGGCGATCCATCCCACCGGCGCGGTCATGATCGCGGCGGCGACGATGTAGGAGGTCAGAACCCAGTTGATCTGGTCCTGCGAGGCCGACAGCGTGCCCTGCATGTATGGCAGAGCGACGTTGGCGATGGTCGTGTCCAGCGCCTGCATGATGGTCGCGGTCATGGCGCAGATCGTCACCATGTTCCGGCGCATGCCGGGGACCATCGCTGTGTTGGCCGGACCGGACATGGAGATCAGTCTTCCTTGTCCTGGTTGGCGGTCGCCGACAGGCCGAACAGGCCGGCGAGCGAGCGCTGGTGGCCGGTGTCGATGGTGGCATAGACGCTCATGCCGGCCTTCAGCTTCTTCACGAACTTGTCGCTCTCGTCGAAATAGATCCGCACCGGCACGCGCTGCACGACCTTGACGAAATTACCGGTCGCGTTCTGCGGCGGCAGGATCGCGAACTGCGCGCCGGTGCCCGGCGACAGCGAGCCGATCTTGCCCTTGAACACATGGTTGGGGAACGCATCGACCTCGAGCGTGACCGATTGCCCGACCGTGACATAGGTGAGATCGCTCTCCTTCGGGTTGGCGTCGACCCAGGGGTGGGCGATGTCGACGATGGAGAACACCGGCGTGCCAGCGGCGACGAAGCGGCCGAGCTGGATCTGGTCGACCTGCGTCGCCACGCCGCTCATCGGCGCGCGCAGCACGGCATGGTCGAGATTGCGCTGGGCGTCATCCAGCTTTGCCTTGGCCTGCACATAGGGGGGGAACTCCTCCAGCGGCAGGTCGGGATTGCCGAGCAGCTGCGTCTTCGCATTGGAGAGCTGCTGCTTGACGAACTGTGCCTGCGCGCCGGCCGTGACCATCGCGTTCGAGGCGTTGTCGAGGTCGAGCTGCGAGCCATAATTGTTCTTCACCAGCGCCTGCTTGCGCTCGACGTCGCGCTGCTTGAGGTCCATGCCCTGCTGGGCGAGATCGAGCATCTGGCCGTAGATTTTGACGTTGGCGACGAGGTTGTCGTAGGTGGTCTTGGCCTGCGCGAGCTGCGCCTTGGCCTCCTCCACCGCGAGGCGGAACGGGACCGGATCGATCTCGAACAGCTCGTCGCCCTGCTTGACGAGCTGGCCTTCCCGGACGACGACCTTGGCGATCTTGCCGGAGATGTCGGGCGTGACCAGCACTTTCTGCGCGCCGACATAGGCATCATCGGTGCCGACATAGCGGCCGCCATGCAGATAGAAGGCGATGCCGCCGATCGCGGCCGCCGCAGGCAGCACCACCATCAGCAGGAAGCGGCGATAACGGCGCAGGCCCGCCAGCAGCCGGCGATGCGGCTCGGCCGCGAGCTTCTTGGTGGGCTTGCCGCTTGGGCTGCCCTTCTGCTCGGGCGCGAATTTCAGGACCTGATCAGCCATAGCGCTGCTCCTTACGTGCTTGTTCCGCTCCGCTGGTCTGGATGACGTTGCGCACGTTTTCCTTGATTGTTTCGAGTTGGGTGAGGAGACGGTGGGCATCCGCCGGGTTGATGCCGTCGAGAGCGTTGGCCGTGAGCTCTGATTTCAGGCCGCTCATCTTGCCGAGCAGCGCCCGCCCAGCCTTCTTCAGATAGAGGCGGTTGACGCGGCGGTCGGAGGCATCGCTGCGGCGCTCGATCCAGTCATTGTCGCAGAGCTTGTCGATCAGCCGCGTCAGGGTGATCGGCTGCATCTCCAGAAGCTCGGCGAGCTCGGACTGCTTCATGCCTTCGCTGCGCTCGACCTTGGCCAGCACCGCCCATTGTGCGCGGGTGATGCCGTAGCCGGATGCCTCCTTGTCGGCATAGACCCGGAGCAGGCGATACAGTTCGCCGAGCGTGAACAGGAAGTTCTGATCGACCGACGTGCGGCTCATAAGCTTGGTCTCCAATAAGCTTGGCATATAATAAGCAAGCTTATGATTATTTCATGGCGAGTTGACGCGGCGCTGCTCCGCCGGAAAAGCATGGCTGGCAGCCATTCGAGGCCGCACCCTTTGGGTTCCCGTTCCGGAAATGCTAAAGGTCTGCGCCATGAGCCTTGCAAAGCCGGCCTTTCCCGCGCCTGACCACGATCACGGCCGCTGCACCGCGGAGGCCTTGACGCATGCGGAAACCGTCTGCGAGCAGCGCGCGCAGAAATTCACGCCGATCCGCCGCGAGGTGCTCAAGGCGCTGCTCTCCAGCCATCGACCGCTGGGCGCCTATGAGGTGATCGACGAACTGGCCAAATCGATGCCGCGGCCGGCGCCGATCACGGTCTATCGCGCGCTTGAGTTCCTGATGGCCAATAGCCTCGTGCACCGGATCGAAAGTCGCAATGCCTACCTCGCCTGCGCCCACGACCATGACGCGACCTCGGCGGTCGCGTTCCTGATCTGCGAGCGCTGCGGTCTCGTTGGCGAGATACCGGCTGCGTCCGTCGCGCAAGGCCTCAACCAGGCTGCGCGTGCGTCAGGTTTTGCCCCCAAACTGTCTGTGGTCGAGATCACGGGCACCTGCACCCACTGCCAGAAAGCTTCTTGATAACAACGGCGCAAAGCCGGTCCCGGGAAGACATGTCGATAGAACCAACAAGCTCGTCCGCCGGCCGCCCCTTGAGCGGCGGCGCCATCGCCCTGATGCTCATGCTGTGCCTGACCTGGGGTTTCAACCAGATCGCGGTGAAGCTGGTCATCCCGGACATCCCGCCGATGCTGCAGGCGACCATCCGCTCGATCGGCGCGCTGCCGGTGGTGTTCATCATCGGCACCTTGCGTGGCGCAAAATTCTTTGAGCGCGACGGCACGCTTGCTGCCGGCCTCATTGCCGGGCTGATGTTCGGCGGCGAGTTCGCGCTGATCTATGAGGGCCTGCGCTTCACCCCGGCCTCCCGCGCCGTGGTCTTCCTCTACACCGCGCCGTTCTTCGTCGCGCTCGGCTCCTACCAGGTGCTGGGCGAGCGGCTCAGCGGCACGCAGTGGCTCGGGCTCGCCGTCAGCTTTGCCGGCGTGGCGCTTGCGATCGGCGTGCCGCAGCCCAACGTGGATTCACAGGTCCTGCTCGGCGACCTCATGATTGTCGGCGGCGCTGCGCTATGGGCCGGGACCACCCTGATTGCCAAGTCGACGCGGCTGCGCTTCGCCCCGCCGGAAAAGGCCATCGGGTACCAGGTCGCGATGTCGATCCCGATTCTGGGCCTGGTTGCGTACCTTCTGGGCGAGACCATTCCCCGTGCCCCGAGCCCGCTCTCGATCATGCTGATGGTGTTCCAGGCGGTCTGGGTGGTAGGAACCACGTTCACGCTTTGGTTCGCGCTGGTGAAGGCCTACTCGGCCAGCAAATTGTCCTCTTTTACCTTCATCACCCCTTTGTTTGGCGTCGTCGCTAGCTATTTCATCCTGCATGACACCCTCAGCCTCACGTTTGGGGCAGCGGCAGTCCTTGTAATTGCTGGACTTTTTCTCGTTAACCGTCCCAGCCAAGACGCTGTCGCCCCGCGTGATGCATTGCTGAATGTCACCAAAACCTGATATTTGGACCCCATGAACAAGCCTGAAAACACCATCGATTCCGACATCGCGGGGCCCGCGCCGCGCCACAACACCACCCAGGTCAAGGTCGGCGACGTCGCCGTCGGCGGCGGCGCGCCGATCGTCGTGCAGTCGATGACCAACACCGATACGGCCGATATCGACGGCACCATCGCCCAGGTCGCAGCGCTGTCGCGCGCCGGTTCCGAGATGGTCCGCATCACCGTTGACCGCGAGGAGGCCGCTGCCGCCGTTCCGCACATCCGCGACGGCCTGCGCAAGCTGGGCCTCACCACGCCTTTGATCGGCGACTTCCACTATATCGGCCACAAGCTGCTCGCCGACTATCCGGCCTGCGCGGAAGCGCTCGACAAGTACCGCATCAATCCCGGCAATGTCGGCTTCAAGGACAAGCGCGATACCCAGTTCGCCGACATCATCGAGATCGCCAACAAGCACGACAAGCCGGTGCGTATCGGCGCCAATTGGGGCTCGCTCGACCAGGAACTCCTGTCCAAGCTGATGGACGAGAACGCGGCCTCGGCCAATCCGCGCGATGCCCGCGCCGTGATGCGCGAAGCCATGGTGCAGTCCGCGCTGCTCTCGGCGGCGCGCGCCGAAGAGCTCGGCATGCCCAAGAACCGCATCATCCTGTCGGCGAAGGTGTCGGCGGTGCAGGATCTGATCGCGGTCTATGAAGTCCTGGCGAGCCGTTCCGACTATGCCATCCATCTCGGCCTCACTGAGGCCGGCATGGGCACCAAGGGCATCGTCGCCTCATCCGCCGCGCTCGGCATCCTGCTGCAGCAGGGCATCGGCGACACCATCCGCATCTCGCTGACGCCGGAGCCCGGCGGCGACCGCACCCGGGAGGTGCAGGTTGCGCAGGAGCTGTTGCAGACCATGGGCTTCCGCACCTTCGTGCCGCTGGTTGCGGCCTGCCCGGGTTGCGGCCGCACCACCTCGACCACGTTCCAGGAGCTGGCGCGCTCGATCCAGGATTTCATTCGCGACGAGATGCCGACCTGGAAGACGAAATATCCCGGCGTCGAAGAGCTCAACGTCGCGGTCATGGGCTGCATCGTCAACGGCCCCGGCGAGTCCAAGCACGCCAATATCGGCATCTCCCTGCCCGGCACCGGAGAGGCGCCGGCAGCGCCTGTCTTCGTCGACGGCAAGAAGTTCCGCACCCTGCGCGGCCCCGGTATCGCGGCCGACTTCAAGGCGCTGGTGATCGACTACATCGACCAGCGTTACGGCCAGGGCGCCAAGGTGCCGGAGACTGCGGCGGAGTAGTTTTGCTCCGTCGTCGCCTCATTCTCCGCCGTCGTCCCGGGCTCGCGCTGCGCGCGCCCCAGGACGACGAGTTGAGTTAGCGGCCGCGCATTGCGCTTCCATCGCCGCGCGCTACGATGCTCGCAATCAAAACGATTGGGAGCAACACCCATGAGCTCGCTCGCCGGCAAGCAAGGCCCACGCTATCGCCACATGGTGGAGGACGGCGCGCCTTATGAGAGCATCATCGTCGAAAAACTCACGCCGATCATCGGCGCGGAAATTTCGGGCGCCGACATCGGCGAGCTCGTCTCCGACGATGCGCGCTCCAACCGGCAGATGGACGAGATTCATCGCGCGCTCGCCGAAAACCTCGTCATCTTCTTCCGTGACCAGCACATCACCCCAAAGCAGCATCTCGCCTTCGGCCGCAAGTTCGGCGAGCTGCACTTTCATCCCGCCGCTCCGCATGAGGACGAAGATCCGGCGCTGATGAAGATCTATGCCGACAAGAACTCGCCGCGGGCGAACGGCGAGGGCTGGCACTCCGACGTGTCCTGCGATCTCGAGCCGCCGATGGGCTCGATCCTCTACATCAAGCAATGCCCGCCGCGCGGCGGCGACACGCTGTTCGCCAACATGTATGCCGCCTATGAGGCGCTGTCGGATCGCATGAAGGCCTATCTGGACGGCCTCACCGCGCTGCATGACGGCGAGCCGATCTATCGCGGGCTCTACGCCAATTACGGCGTCGCCGACAGGCCAAGCTACCCGCATGCCGAGCACCCCGTGGTGCGCACGCATCCGGTGACGGGCAAGAAGGCGCTCTACGTCAACCGCGGCTTTACCCGCAACATCAACGGCATCCCTCGCGACGAAAGCGATGCGATGCTCGCCTATCTCTACCAGCACGCCGAAAATCCGCTGTTCCAGTGCCGCTTCCGCTGGACCGAGAACGCCGTGGCCTTCTGGGACAATCGCTGTACCCAGCACCGCGCGATGTGGGACTACTGGCCGCACACGCGGTCAGGGACGCGGGTCACGGTGAAGGGTGAGCGGCCGGTGTGAGCGACCGATCCGGTCCGTGCAAATGAAAAGCCCCGGACGATGCCGGGGCTTTTGATCTCTCGGAAGGTTGCCGCTCAGTATTTCGCGACGACCGGGCCGCCGAACTTGTAGGCGATACCCACGCGGGCGATATGCTCGTCGGTCCTGTTCCAGTTGAAGGGAACGACGTAGCTCGGAGCGAAAGTCGTGCTGGTTGTGGCGATCGACGCGCCGGGCAAGCTCACATACAGGTATTCAGCGCGCAGGATCCAGTTCTGGGATGCCATCCATTCGGCGCCGGCACCGACAGTCCAGCCGACCTTCGTGCTGTTGAAGTTGGCTGCCCAGACGCCGCCGCCGGACTCCGTATATGTTGCGGAGTAACGGTTCTCGGAAAACGCCGCGCCGCCGGTTGCATAGAGCAGAAGGCTGGGTGTCGCGAGGAAGCCGACGCGGCCGCGGACCGTGGAAAGCCAATCCTGGCTGCGGTTGAACACGAAGCCGCCGGCAAGAAGCGCACCGCTCGGGAACCCAACGTTCGGCGCGGTCGCGCTGGCGCTGGAATTTGCGAGGCCCGAAATGTCGGCTTCGACGCCGAACACCCAATTTGAAGCCTGCCAGTTGTAACCGGCATAGACGCCGCCGATGAAGCCACTGGAGCTCAGGCCGCGGCGTTGATTGAAGGCGCCAATGCCGACGGCACCGCCGCTAGGCTCGATGAACGAGGTATAGGCGTCGCCCTGCGTCCAGTCGCCGCCAATGTCGGCACCAATGTAGAAGCCCGTCCAGTTGTAAACCGCCGCAACCGGCGCCTTGGTGTAAGTCTGCGGAGCCAAGTCTGCTGCGGCCGCAGCACCGGTGAACAGAGCAATAGCCGCCGCGGTCATCAGGGCAATCTTCATGTGTGGCCTCTACATAGGGAATATCGATTTCGGGTTTCACACTAGGCGCTTAGGGGCACCGTGCCAGTAACGGAGCAGCCACAGTGTCTCGTGATCGATAGGAAAATCGCGACAGAGCCGGGCGCCGGAATGGTCTATCGCGTCGCGTGCTCTCGTCCTGTCGCGTCATGCATGGCATTGACGCCCCATCGCTCCCGCACCAATCTTCGAAAGCAGGATCTCATCGGGAGGGCCTCCATGCTCCGCGCCGAGGACAACACGCTCCTGACCGAATCCGGTTCCGGGATCGTCGGCGTCATCGATCAGTCCTGCCCGATCGCAGCCGCGGAGTAGCGCTTGCCATCCGCGCGGAGCATCGTTGCAGCCGTCGTCGCCTCGCTGCTCCTGCTCGCGTCGATCGATATGACCCACGCCGTGGTCGCGCGGAAGATCGTGCGCGCAAAGCCCAGGCCCAAGCCCGCGCCGGTCAAGTGCCAGCCCGCCAGCTTCCGGATCATCGTGGACGCCGGCCATACCGCGGAAGCGCTCGGCGCAGACAGCGCACGCAACGATCCCGAGTTCGCGTTCAACCTGCGGCTTGCAAGGCTCATCGCAGAGAAACTGAAGTCGGAAGGGTTTGCCGCGACGCGTCTGCTCGTGACTGAGGGCAGGGCGAGGCCGAGCCTGTTCAAGCGCGTCAACGCCGCCAACGACTGGCGGGCGGATTTCTTCCTTTCGATCCATCACGACGCTGTGCCGGACAAGTTTCTGGAAGAGTGGGAATTCGAAGGCGCCAGGAGCCATTTCAGCGACCGCTTCGCCGGTTATTCGCTGTTCGTCTCGCGGCAGAATCCGCGATATGCAGCGAGCCTCGCCTTCGCCCGTCTTCTGGGCAGGGAGCTGAAGGCGCAGGACTTGACCTACGCGCACCAGTACACGCTGCCGCTGATGGGCCGCTATCGTCACGAGCTGCTGGACAAGGATGTCGGCGTCTATCGATTTGACCAGCTCGTCGTGCTCTCGCGCACGCGCAGCCCCGCGGTGTTGCTGGAGGCCGGCTCCATCATCAACCGCGACGAGGAGATGGCGATGAACTCGCCGGAGCGGCAGCAGGTGATTGCAGCGGCGGTGGGGGCGGCGGTGAGGGAGTATTGCGCGAAGCACTAATCTGGCCCAACAGCCGTCATTGCGAGCGCAGCGAAGCAATCCAGACTGTTGCCGCGGAAAGACTCTGGATTGCTTCGCGGCGCTTGTCCGGGACGACAACGGAGAGTGTCGCTACAGCGGCACCCTCTGGAACTCCCGGTTCGCCAGACTCGCCTCCTCCAGATCGAGATCGCGCTCGATCCGCCGCCTCGCTTCGTCGGTGATCTTGCCCTCGCGCAGGAGCTCGTGGATGAACCTGCGTTCGGCGGTGATCAGCTCGCGCGTCAGCGTGGTGCCGGCGGCGGAGACGTCGTGGCGGCTCGGATCGAGTGACTCGGGAAGTTGGCTGGCGCGGATTTCGTGCCGGGCGCGCAAGAGATGCACCAGCTCGTCGGACAGCTCCTTCTCCTCGGCCAGTGTATCGAGCGACCTCAGCGCTGCATCGAGCGCCTGGCGCCGTGCGGCGATCTCGGCCTCATGCTCGGCGACGTGCTCGGAGCGGCCGGCCTCGGCCACGCCGAGCCATCGCACCACCTTGGGCAGGCCGAGCCCGACGCCGACCAGCGTGACGAAGATGACGCCGAAGGCGACGAACAGGATCAGGTCGCGGTAGGGAAAGGCCTCGCCACCCGACAGCACGAAGGGCAGTGCCAGCGCGGCGGCGAGCGACACGGCACCGCGCACGCCGGTGAAGGCCAGCGTGAATACCCATTGCCAGGGCGGTGAGGGATCGCGCCGGCGCAGGCTCGGGCTCAATATCCGCGGCAGATAGGTCGCCGGATAGAGCCAGGCAAAGCGCGCGATCACCACGATGACGACGACCACGCCGGTCGCGATCAGGATCTCGTCGAGCGGAAACGCCTTCGATTTCTCGTAAAGCGCGCGCATCTGGAAACCGGTGAGCAGGAACAGGATGCCCTCGATCAGGTAGATCACGAGGTCCCAGAAGAAGATGCCCTGCAGGCGCGTGGCCGACGAAATCCACAGGGGTCCGTTCCAGCTCACATAGAGCCCGCAGGCGACGGTGGCGATCACGCCGCTGCCGCCGACATGCTCGGGCAGCCAGTAGGCGAGGTAGGGCGTGATCAGCGACAGCGTGATCTCGACCTGCGGGTCGCGGGCCCATTTGCGGGCGCGCAAGGAGAGCCAGCCGATCCCGATGCCGTAGGCGACCTCGCCCGCAATGATCAGGAAAAATTCGCCGGTCGCAAGCGGCAGCGAGAAGCTGCCGGTCATGATCGCGGCGAGCGCGAAGCGGTAGAGGATCAGCGCGGTGGCGTCATTGGCAAGCCCTTCGCCCTCGAGCACGATCAGGATGCGGCGCGGCATGTGCAGCTTTCGCGCAATCGCGAGCGGCGCCACGACGTCGGGCGGCGCGACGATGGCACCCAACAGGAAGCCGATGGTCCAGGGGATGCCAATCAGGAAGTGCGCAGCGGTCGCCACCATCGCCGCCGTGAAGATCACGCAGCCGACCGCGAGCAGGACGATGGGACGCAAATTGTTTTTGAACTCGCGCCAGCTCATGGCGACGCTCGCCGAATAGATCAGCGGCGGCAGCACCAGCAGCAGCACCACTTCCGGCGGCAGCTCGATCCGCGGCATGCCCGGCACGAAGGCCAGCCCCACGCCCGCCAGCATCAGGAGGATGGCGGGCGCGATGTTGAAGCGCCGCGCCGCCAGCGCGGTGGCTGCGAGCACACCGAGCAGGATCAGAAAAATCTGAAATTTCGCTTCCATGATGTCTTTTCTTGATCAGGAAGCGCCGCGCAGGTCAATGCGGCTGGATCATCCGAGCTGCGCGGCGACGATCTTGCCGATCGCCGCGAACACCGTGTCGATTTGCGCGCCGGTCGGCTTGCCGCCTTGGGTGTAGGCCGCAATCAGGATCGGCGTATCGGGCTTCGGCCAGGCCACCGCGATGTCGCCGGAGGCGTCCTTGCCGTTGTTGCCGGTCTTGTCGCCGATCCTCCAGGTTCCCGGCAGGCCGGCGCGCAGCCGTTTTGCGCCGGTCTTGCAGTTCACCATCCAGCCGGTGAGCTCAGCGCGCGAGGCCGCGGACAAGGCTTCGCCGAGCACGAGGCGGCGGAAATTGCCGGCCATGGCCGCAGGCGTGGTCGTGTCGTGCGGGTCGCCCGGCGGCGAACGGTTGAGCTCGGGCTCATTGTGGTCGAGCCGCGAAGTGGCGTCGCCGAGCGAGCGCCAGAATGCGGTGAGCGCGGCCGGTCCCCCGATCCGCGCCAGCAGGAGGTTGGCGCAGGTGTTGTCGCTGAGCTCGACGCTGGCCTTGCACATGTCGGCGACCGACATCGCGCCTTTCGGAAGGTTCTCCTTCGCCACTGGCGCATAGTCGAGCAGGTCGGCCTCGCCATAACCGATCATCGCCGCAAGCTGGTCCTCGCCGCGATCGACCCGCGCCAGCACGCAGGCGGCGAGCGACGCCTTGAACGTCGAGCACATGACAAACCGCTCGTCGGCGCGCCAGCCGAGCTTTTTGCCGGAACCGAGGTTTTCAGCATAGAAGCCAACCTTGCCGCCGCTCCCGCGCTCGTAAGTTTCCAGTGCAGGCGGTGCGCCCTCGGCAAATACGGGCCCGGTGGCGAGGCAGCACAATGAAGCGAGCAGGGAGCGGCGATCGAGAGGCATGGGGATCCTTGGCAGCGGTAGTATTTGTTGGTGAGCGACACGCCACCCGACGCGCACTTCGGTTTTCTCCGCAGCTCAGACAAATTTGTGACGCGCGATGGCGTAGCGGATCACGGTGTGCTCCCTCCCCCGCAAGGGGGGGGGGGAACGCATCGTGCGATTCGTCCGCGCTCTCACATGGTGGCGACACGGGGAGCATCTCCGAGTCCGGTGCGGCCGCCGTCCCCTCACTCCTTCAGGTCATACCGATACGATTTCGACACGATCTGCCAGCCGTCGGCGAGCTTCATCGCGACGAGATAGTCGGTGAAATAGCGTGGCGGCAGTTGGCATTTGACCTTGATGAAGGCGGTCTTGTCATCCGAGCGGTCGATGGTGACGATGAAATCCTCGCGCGGCTTGCCCTCCGACTTTGCGGAGGCACGCTTGCGCACCCAGGCGAGCCAGTCCGGCACCGTCAGGATCTTGAGCTCGCCTTTTTCCACCCAGCGCAGATCGGCGGAAGGATGGAACACCGCGCCGAGCTTGTCGGCGTCGCCTTCATAGAGCGCATCGAAATAGCCCTGCACCACGGCCTCGACGCTCGAACGGTCATACCCCATGCTTCTCTCCTTCTCTGGCATGTTGGCGCGACAAGGCAGCGTAAGGCGGGCCTTGCGAAACCGCCAGCATTTTGCTCTCGAAAAGCTGATCGGCCCGGGCGAGCCGACACGCTAGATTGTCACGCCGCAGTCCGCGCTGGAGAAAGATCGTGACAAGCACGACAGATCGTCGCCGCCTTGCCGGAAAATGTTATTGCGGCGCCGTGCAGTACGACGTCGCGGATGAATTCGTCTACGCGCTGAATTGCCATTGCTCGAACTGCCGCCGCACCACCGGCTCCGCGTTCAAGCCGTTCGCCGGAATCGAGCGGCACAAGTTCCGCGTGGTCGCGGGCGAGGATGCGCGGCTGATCTATGGCGACGACATGACCCATGATGCGCATTGCGGACGCTGCGGCTCGCTGCTCTATTCGGTGGTGCGCGAGGGCCAATGGGTTCATGTCACCATGGGAACCCTGCTCGACGATCCCGCGATCCGTCCGACCGCGCACATGTTCGTCGGCTCCAAGGCGCCCTGGTACGAGATCACGGACGATCTGCCGCAGCATCGCGGGCACGTCGGGTCCGGCTGAGCGAACCGGCGCGCCCGGCTGACTTGACTTATGTCGCGATCGCGCTCGCCGCGATGTTCACCGTCAGCGCCAGCAACGCCGTGTTGTAGATGAACGAGATGATGCCGTGCGCGGTCGCGGTCCGGCGGATCGTCTTGTCGGTGATGCCGACGTCGGAGACCTGCGCCGTCATGCCGATCACGAAGGAAAAATAGACGAAGTCCCAATAGTCGGCATGGTCGTGCTCGTCGCCGCTCGGAAATTGCAGGCCGCCCGGCTTGGCGTGGCGGTAATAGTCGTAGGCGTAATGCAGCGCGAAAGTGGTGTGCACGGCAGCCCATGACAGCGCGATGGTGCTGATCGCGAGCGACAGCTCGCCGATGCCGCGATGGGTGCCGAGCTCGGCGACGATGGCCGCGATGCTCGCGAATGCGCCGACCGCTGTCACCAGCAGGATGACGAAACGGCCATCGTCCTGCATGACGGCGGCCCGGCGGATGTGGTTGTGGTCCTGGTTCAGCATCATGCTGTAGACCAGCACGAGATAGACCGTGATCAGCGCGTCCCAGCCGAGCAGCAGCCGGGTCACCAGCCGCAACGACCCCGGCAGCAACAGACTGACCAGAATGCCCGCAGCCAGCGCGATGAAGGTCCGCGGCCGCGCATAAACCAGGCGCACCGGCCGCGACATCTTCCGGAAGCGGACGAGGACCGGATCTTCTTTGCCGCCGTCCGTCATCGTTCGATCAGTTCTTCCGCTCCGCCACGAACCGCGCGGCTGCCTGCAGCACCGCAGCGCGGTCGCCGAAGATCGAGACGGCGCTGTCGGCCCGCGCGAGCAGGTCGCGCACGCGCTGCTTGGCGCCCTCGATGCCGAGCTGGGTGACGAAAGTGGTCTTGCCGAGGGCTGCGTCCTGGCCGGACGGCTTGCCGAGCGCCGCCGCATCGCCCTCGACGTCGAGCAAATCGTCGGCGATCTGGAAGGCTTCGCCGAGTGCGCGGCCGTAATCGTCGAGCGCCTGATACTCCTTCGGCGAGGCTTGTCCCAGGATCGCGCCGGCGATGCAGCCATAGCGCAGCAGCGCGCCGGTCTTCATCTGCTGGATCCGCGCGACGTCGACCGGCTCGCGGTCGCCGAAGCGTCCTTCACCGGCGAGATCGAGCATCTGCCCGCCGACCATGCCACCGATGCCGGCGCAGCGTGCCAGCGCGCGCGTGAGCAGGAGCCGGACATTGGCGTCACGATGGATCTCGTCGCGGGTCACGATGTCGAAGGCGAGCGTCAAGAGCCCGTCGCCGGCAAGGACGGCGGTGGCGTCGTCGGTCTGCTTGTGCAGCGTCGGGCGTCCGCGGCGCAGGTCGGAATTGTCCATCGAGGGCAGATCGTCATGGATCAGCGAATAGCAGTGGATGCATTCGAGCGCGGCACCCACGAGCAGGGCGGCCTCGCGCGGCACGCCGAACACCGTGGCGCTCTCGACCACCAGGAACGGCCGCAGGCGTTTGCCGCCGCCGAGGCTCGAATAGCGCATTGCGTCCATCAGCCGCTTGGGGCGCGCGATCTCGTCTGGCAGGATGTCGTCCGACAACAACCTGGCCAGCAGGGCCTCGGTATCTTCGGCGGTCTTGTCCAGGCGTTTGGCGAAATCGGACGGGGTCGTGCCGGTCATCAAGAAAGGCTCCAGAACTAAAATTCGGCCGGACAATCCTTTATGCAGGCGCTTCCGTCAATCACTTGGAACGCCTTAAAACTGCTGGAAAAGGCCCGAATTATCACAGGCTTAATCGCCGGGCCCGTTCATCACTTCCATTTTGGCGCAGGACAAGGTCGATTTTTCGCATCGTCAAAACCCTGGCTCTGGTGCTGATCGTCGCGGTGCTCCTGCCCTATCTGATCGCGCCGTTCTACCGCACCGGACACCCGGTTTCGACGCTGATGGCCTGGCGCAGCCTGCGCGGCGCGCCGATGCAGCGGCAATGGATCGATCTTTCGGCGATGTCGCCCTATTTGCCGCGTGCGGTGGTCGCCGCCGAAGATGCCCATTTCTGCAAGCATCACGGCATCGACTGGGGCGCGCTGCGCGAGGCGATCGATGACGCGCAGGAGGACGGAACGCCGTTCCGCGGCGCCTCCACCATCACCCAGCAGGTGGCGAAGAACCTGTTCCTCTGGCAGGGGCGGGGTCCGATCCGGAAGGTGCTGGAGTTTCCGCTGGCCCTGTGGATCGACTTCGTCCTGCCCAAGCCGCGGATTCTGGAGATTTACCTGAATATTGCCGAGCTCGGGCCGCAGGGGCAGTTCGGGGTCGAAGCGGGGAGTGCCTATGCCTTCGGCAAGTCCGCGGCCAGTCTCTCGCCCCGGGAGGCCGGGCTTTTGGCCTCGATCCTGCCAAATCCGGTCAAACGCAGCGCCCGCACCCCGGGACCCGGGGTGCGGCGGCTGGCGGTGACCTATATGGCGCGGGCGCACGCCGTTTCGACCTGCTGGCGGGAAAATCGCGGATTTTGAGCCCATTTCAGGCGCTTTTTCCGGTCCAAAACCCTAGCTTTACGAACAGCCTTCCTCTATAAGCCCGGCCTTGATCGGCATTCAGCTCGCCCCGTATTGCGGGTGCTGAGCCGTCCGGAAGGCCGGACGATGCCCCGAACACCAATCCCTAGAGGATATTGATAATGGCCGTTCCGAGAAGAAAAACCTCGCCGTCGCGCCGTGGCATGCGCCGCTCGGCTGACGCGCTGAAGAAGCCGACCTATGTCGAGGACAAGGACTCCGGCGAGCTCCGCCGTCCGCACCATCTCGACCTCAAGACCGGCATGTACAAGGGCCGGCAGGTCCTGAAGAAGAAAGAGTCCTGAGGCCGGCGTATCGACAGGCAGGGCGTTTCGTCCGCCTGGATTCGGCCAATCAGTGAGTTAAGACGGTGACGGCGGCGGAGCAAACGCTTCGCCGCCGCATTGTCCTGCCCGGATGTCTCGATCAGGAAGGCGCACAAGCGATGGTCGGTTTCCCGCTGCTTCTCATTCCGCTCGCGGTCTACAACATCATCGTTTTCCTGATGCCCACCGTGTCCTTCACGGATGTGCTGTTCAAGGTGCCGATGATCACGGGCGAGCCGTGGCCGGTCACGCTGGGCGATCTCCTGCTCGCGCTCGGAATCGTGCTGCTGCTGCTCGAAGTCGTGAAGGGCGCCCGGCCCGGTGCAAAATTCCTGATGGATCATCTGCTGTCGCTGATCGTGTTCGGCGCGGCCGTGGCCGAATTCGTGATGTGGCCCAAATTCGGCAACTCCATCTTTTTCCTGCTGGTGCTGCTCGCGATGGCCGATTTCATCGGCGGCGTCGCCCAGCGCACCCGTCGCCGCGCCTATGTCACCGAGGCCGCACCGGTACCGCGCAAGGCGCGCCGCCAGGTCGAGGAGGCGGCGGATGAACCGGTCGTCGAGCCACGCGTGGCGCCTGCGCCGCAGCCGGCAACCGTAGCGCCTCCTGCACCCGCACCGTCCGCGCAATCCGTCGCCGAATCCGTGCTGATGGACCCCCCAGCGCCAAAAGCACCGCAAGCTGCGCCCTCCCCGGAAATCCCTTCGCCGCATCTCCAGCCGAGCAACGGCACGCCGACCTCGCCGGATACGCCGCAGCGCTGACTGCCCTACGGAGACGGAGATCGTCACTGCGTCAGCGGTCCACCTCTCCCTACGGGAAAGGTGAAGAATGCCGGCGGCCGAGATTGTGAGGCTAACTGACGTCCTTCACGCCAACTGGCGGGTTCTGGCGCTCACGGTGCCCAGGGGGTGCTTAAGTCCATAGGCCATGTTCGCATCGGCCGGACTGGCCCGGCGCAGCCGGCTTGCCTGCGGCAGGTGCTCGGCATTGGCGATGAGCTGGGTGACGAAGCTCGGGTCGGGGCGCGGCAGCACCACCACCTTGTGGGCCCATTCGAGCGTCGGGGTCAGCACGACCAGCGCGGTCCCGGTCCCGGTGCCGCCGTCCGCTTTCCCTGCTCGATCCGTACTCACCATCGCAAACACCGTTAATCGGTTCAAAATCCGGCGAGACTGTCGCGTTTCGGGACGCGGGTCGCCGTGCGTGTGAGGTACTCGCAAGGCCTATGCCGGCCGGGCCGTTCTGGTTCCCGACCAGCTTCGAAACGTGGTTTCCAAATTGTTTATGAACTTTGCCTAGGGTCAAAGCCGAATCTCGCTCTATCCTCAGGAGCGTGAGATCATCTTCGCTGTCCCGAAACGAGGCGCCTTTGACCGCTGCCCTGCCGCAAGCCTCCGACATCCTGGCCTCCCTCGGCGAGGCCGTCTTCATCTGGGATATCGCGAGCGATGCCATTCAATGGGGCGAGCAGGTCGGCTCCGTCTTCCCCGGCATCCCCGCCGAGCGGCTGGCGACCGGCGCCGGATTTGCCCGGCTGATCGAGCCGTCGCAGTCGCTGCGCACGGCCGCCCTGGCCCAGTCACCCGCCGTACACGGCGCCGACGGCACGCCCTACCGGGCCGAATATGGCGTGCGCATGAGCGCCTCCGATCCCGTGGTCTGGATCGAGGAGACGGGCCGATGGTTCGCAGGTGCCGATGGCCGGCCCGTCCGCGCGATCGGCACCATCCGCATCAACAATGAGCGCCACGCCCGCGACGAAGAGCTGGCAAAGCTCGCCCGGCTTGATCCCCTCACCGGCGAGTTCAACCGCACCCATCTGATCGCGGCGCTCGCCGAGGCGATCGAAGAGTCTGTGCGTTTCCGTTCGGCCTCCGCCTTCATGCTGGTCGGCATCGATCATCTCGCCCGCGTCAACGACGCTTTCGGCTTCGACGTTGCGGACGCCGTGATCCTCGACGTGGCAAAGCGCATCCGCGCGCGGCTTCGCGGCGGCGACGTGCTCGGGCGCTTCTCGGGCAACAAGTTCGGCCTCATCTTGAAGAACTGCACCGTGGACGACATGAACGTCGCCGCCGAGCGCTTCCTCGCCGGTATCCGCGACGAGGTGGTGCCGACCAAGTCGGGCCCGGTCTCTGTCACCGCCTCGATCGGCGCGGTCAGCGTTCCCCGCTATGCCCGCAACACCGACGAGGCGATCAACCGCGCGCATGAGACGCTCGATGCCGCAAAGCGCCGCCGTGCCGGCTCGTTCGGCACCTGGCGGCCGAATGCCGAGCGTGACGCGCAACGCCGGGTCAACATCCGTGTCACCGACGAGATCGTCACTGCGCTGAACGACCGCCGCATCGTGCTCGCCTATGAGCCGGTGGTCTCGGCCGCGACGCGCGACGGCGCGTTCTATGAATGCCTGGTGCGGATGGAGCAGGGCGACGGGCGGACGCTGCTCGCGCCCGACATCGTGCCGGTGGCCGAGCGGCTCGGCCTCATCCGCCTCGTCGACCACCGCGTGCTCGAACTTGTCGTCGCCGAGCTTGCCGCCTCGCCCGAGGTCAGGCTCAGCCTCAACATCTCGCCAGACACCACCATGGATGCCGACTGGTGGGCCTCGATCGAATCGCTGATGCAGGCTCATCCCGGGGTTGCCGAGCGGCTGATCGTCGAGATCACCGAGACGGTGGCGATCCAGGACATCGACGAAGTCCGCGCCTTCGTCGGCCGTCTCAAGCATTTCGGCAGCCGCATCGCCATCGACGATTTCGGCGCCGGCTACACCTCGTTCCGCAATCTGCGCAAGCTTGGCGTCGACATCGTCAAGATCGATGGCGCCTTCGTGCAGAACATCACCCGTTCCGCCGACGACCGCGCCTTCGTGCAGACCCTGATCGACCTCGCCCGCCGCCTCGACATCAAGACGGTCGCCGAATGGGTGCAGGACGAGGAAGCCGCAAACATGCTGCGCGACTGGGGCTGCGAATACATTCAGGGAAGGCTGATTGGCCTCGCCTCAGCCGAGCGGCCGTGGGGCACGCCGCAGGACGGCGTGGTGCCCGTGGCGGGGTGATAGTTTCGTGGGGCGGTTAGCGAACCTTCACGCCACGCGCCTGATTGTGCTCAGCCGTTCGATGGTGCGGCCGACTTCCGCGGCCGGGCATGGCTTGCCGAAGTAAAATCCTTGCACGGCTGTGCAGCCGCAAGCGCGGACGAAGTCGAGCTGTTCTTCGGTCTCGACGCCTTCGGCCGTAGTCTCGACGCCGAGCACCGCGCCGAGGCTGGCGATGGTGCGGACGATGGCGACGCTTTCCGGGCATTCGCCGAGCGTGCCAACGAAGGAACGGTCGATCTTGATGCGGTCGAAGGGAAATTTGCGCAGATAGCTGAGCGAGGAATAGCCCACGCCGAAATCATCGAGGCTGACGCGCACGCCGAGCGCGCGGAGCTGATGCAGGATCTCGACCGTTGTTTCGTTGTCGTCGAGCAACGCCGTCTCGGTGACCTCGAGCTCGAGCCGATGTGGCGCCAGACCGGCCTCGGCGAGCGCGCTCGTGACCATGGCAACCAGACCGCGCGCGCGAAACTGCACCGGCGACAGGTTCACCGCGATGGTCATGTCCGGCCAGCTCGCCGCCGTCGCGCACGCCGTGCGCAGCACCCACTCGCCGATCGGCACGATCAGCCCGGTTTCCTCCGCGATCGGAATGAACTCCGCCGGTGAGACCATGCCGCGCGATGGATGCTTCCAGCGCAGCAGGGCTTCGAAACCGGTCAGTTCGGATGTGTCGAGGCGAACCTGAGGCTGGAACATCAGATGAAATTGGTGCCTCTCGATCGCGCCGCGCAAATCGGCCTCCAGCGCATGCCGCGCGCGGGCCTCTTCCTCCATCGCCGGCTCGAAGACCTGATAGGCGCCGCGTCCCTTGGCCTTCGCGCCATAGAGCGCGAGGTCGGCGCACTTCATCAGCTCGTCCGGATCCAGCCCGTGATCGGGCGCGACAGCGATGCCGATGCTGACGCCGACGTGGATCGATTGGTTTTCGAGCTGCGGCGGGCTGCCGATGATCTCGATCAGGCGGCGTGCGAGCTTTTCTGCCGCTTCCGGCTGCGTCCCGCGCTGGATGAGCGCGAATTCGTCGCCGCCGAGCCGCGCCACGGTGGCGTGCTCACCCGCCTGCTCTTTCAGCTGCGCCGCAACCCAGCGCAACAACCGATCGCCGGCAGCGTGGCCGAGGCGGTCGTTGACGGTCTTGAAGTTGTCGAGGTCGAGGCACAGCACCGCCATCGCGCGGCCGGCGGTCGCCACCTCGGTCAGGCCCTCGCTCATCTGCTCACGGAACAGCACGCGATTGGGCAGGTCTGTCAGCGAATCGTGGCGCGCCATGTGCGCGACGCGGGCCTGCGTCTTGTGGCGCTCGGTGACGTCCTCATAAGTGATGACCCAGCCACCATGCTCCATCGGGGTGTGGTTGAGCTTGATGATGCGGCCGTCGCTGAGGTGGCGATGCATCGTGTGCGCGCCCTCGCGCAACCGCTCGACATAGTCGGCATAAAGTTCAGCCGCCGTCGTATTCGGATGATTCCCGAGCGCGCAGCCGTGCTCCATGATTTCGCGCATGGAGGCGCCGGGCTTCACGACATCGGGCGACGTCCCGTATATCTCGAGGTAGCGTCTGTTGAATACGATCACGCGCAACTGGCTGTCGAGCATGCACAGCCCCTGGCTCATGTTGTTCAGCGCCGCGTCGAACCGGCGGTACTGCTCGCTGAGCTCCTCGACTGCGCGCTCGCGCTCGGTGATGTCCTCGTAGGTCGCGACGAAGCCGCCCTCCGGCAGCGCGCAGTAGCGCACCGACACGACGGTGTCGTTGGCCATGCTCCGCCGCATCGACGAGTCGTCGCGGCTCGCGATGCGCGCGCGGGCGGCCTCCAGGATCTGCTGCGGACTGTACTCGGATGCGAAGGCGCCGTTCGCCATCGACCGTTCGATCAGCTCGGCGAGATGCGTGCCTGGCCGCGCTTCCTCGGCCGACAGCCGGTAGATTTCGCGGTAGCGGTTGTTGCAGACCTTGAGCCGCATGTCGCCGTCATAGAAGGCGAGCCCATGCGCCATGTTCTCGAGCGCCGCGTCGAGCATGAGGTTCTGCTGCTTCAACGCCTCCTCGTATCGCAGCCGCTCGGTGACGTCTTCATGCACGGTCACCCAGCCGCCGTCGGGCAGGAAGCGCGATATCGCCTGCACCATTCGACCGTCGTCGCGCATCACGAGCACGGCGTCCGAGGTCCTGGTGCGCACATCATTCATTCGCCTGTCGTGGAATTCCTCCGCGGACATTCCGGGCAGATTGCCGCGCGAGACCCAGTGCGCGATCACGGCGCTGTGCGACGCGCCGGGCTTCACGACATCGGCATCGAGGTCGTAGAGGCGCAGAAACCGCTCATTGCAGACGACGACGCTGCCTTGCGCGTCGTACATGATGAGTCCGTGCGACATGTTGGTGAGCGCATGCTGGCTGCGCTCCGTCTGCACACGCAGCTCCGCCTCGAGCCGGTCGAGGCGGGTGACGTCGTCGCAGATCGTCATCCAGCCGCCCTCGGGGAGCGGCTTCAGATCGAGCGCCAGGACGAGGCCGTTGGAGAGCCGCTGCTCCGTGCTGAAGGCCTGGCCAGCCTCGATCCGGGAGATGCGTTCGTTGTAGAGACTGTCGACCTCACTGGTCGGGAAATTGCCGAGCCAGGCGCTGTGTGCGAGCACCTCGCGATAGCTTGCGCCGACCCGCACGACGTCGGGCGACAGATTGAAGAGATCGAGATAGCGGCGGTTGAACAGCACGATCCGGTTGTCGGAATCGTAGACGCAGACACCCTGCTCCATGCGGTCGAGCGCAAGCTGGCTCAGTGCGAGCAAGGCTTCGGGCCCGTGCTGGACGCTCGTGCGCGGCTCTGTCGTGCTGGGCGTCGTCATCGGCAAGGGCGCTTCGTCGGGAGCGGGACAATGAACGGGCGTAATCGGGACCCGGAGCCTAAGCCGCCATCCGGGAATATTGTCTTAAACGCCTTAGTTTACGGACCGTGACCGTTCGGGAAGAAGCTGCAACGGATCGTCGGGTAAATGACTGCGCGCCAACGGCGGGGTGCCGGAGACAGGGGCGCGTTTTCAAACTTGAGTTGGGACGGGGTGGCTATGCCCTGTGGCTCGCCATGACGAGATCGAGACGTAGCCACATACGCGGCGTGATCGCCCGCCTTGTGCGCAATTGCGCACTGGAGCGGGCGATCCAGTATTCCCAGAAGCGGCGCGGAATACGGACAAGCCGCGGCGTGCCGGCAGCCCCGCCTTCGCGGGGCATGACGGCGGTGTGTGTTGAAATGTTCGATACAGTAAAGGCGCAGGGCCAGCCCATGCGCTGGCAGGCGAGGAGGAGCCTACTCCTCCTTCTTCGACATCCGCTCGAGGCGCTCCTGCATGTCCTTCATCTGCTGGCGGAGCTCGTCAATGTTGTCGCTCTTCGGCGCTTCGCTGTTGGCGTCGGGCTCGGGCTCCGGCGTTGCCGAGCGCTGCGGGGTCGCGAACGGCTTGAACATCGAGAAGGTCTGCTGGAACAGCTCCATGTTGCGGCGGACCTGCTCCTCCAGCGGCGCGAAGGGCGTGCCGGACAGGGTGTTCGCGAGCTGTTTGCGGAATTTCTCCTGCTCCTGGGTCAGCGTCGCCAGCGACTGCTCCAGATATTTCGGCACCACCATCTGCATGCTGTCGCCGTAGAAGCGGATCAGCTGGCGCAGGAAGGTGGTGGGGAGGAGGTTCTGGCCGGCCTTGTTCTCCTGCTCGAAGATGATCTGGGCGAGCACCGAGCGGGTGATGTCGTCGCCGGTCTTGGCATCATAGACCAGGAAATCCTCGCCTTCCTTCACCATGGCGGCGAGGTCTTCCAGCGTCACATAGGTGCTTGTTCCGGTATTGTAGAGCCGGCGGTTCGCGTATTTTTTGATTGTGGTGGGTTGGTCTGATTTCGCCATGGGCTCTCACTTGCAAACGCTGAGAACGGGAACCCTCCGGGCCATGCCGCAGGGCGGGAAGAGTACGCAACGCAACAAAATAAGCATTTTCAAAGGGCTCACGCTACCGTTTTGTGCGCCACGGTTAATCGCAGAGCAAAAACTTGCTTGCGAAAGCGACAGATGCGCTATTGTGAGTGCGCTGCGGTATGAATCTGCCCCCCAGCCGATTGACATGTCGCAACGACGTTAACAGGATGCCGGGTGAGACTGGTGAGCCGTTTCTGATCGCCCGCCTGCCCCCAATTCAAAGAACCTCAAGCCCCAGGAGATGCCCATGTCAGACGATGTCGTCATCGTCAGCGCCGCCCGCACCCCGGTTGGAAGCTTCAACGGAGCCTTCGCAACCCTTCCCGCCCACGACCTCGGCGCCATTGCCATCAAGGCCGCGCTGGAGCGCGGTGGCATCGAGCCCGGCCGGGTCTCCGAAGTCATCATGGGCCAGATCCTGACCGCAGCGCAGGGTCAGAACCCGGCTCGCCAGGCCTCGATCGCTGCCGGTATTCCGGTCGAGAGCCCGGCCTGGGGCGTCAACCAGCTTTGCGGCTCGGGTCTGCGTACCGTCGCGCTCGGCTATCAGGCGCTGCTCAACGGCGACTCCGAGATCGTCGTCGCCGGCGGCCAGGAATCCATGAGCATGGCCCCGCATGCCCAGTACCTTCGCGGCGGCGTCAAGATGGGCGCGCTCGAATTCGTCGACACGATGATCAAGGACGGCCTGTGGGATGCCTTCAACGGCTACCACATGGGCAACACCGCCGAGAACGTCGCGCGGCAGTGGCAGATCACCCGTGCGCAACAGGACGAGTTCGCAGTCGCCTCCCAGCAGAAGGCGGAAGCCGCCCAGAAGGCCGGCAAGTTCAACGACGAGATCGTTCCGGTCACCATCAAGACCCGCAAGGGTGACGTGGTCGTCAGCGCCGACGAATATCCGCGCCATGGCGCAACGATCGAAGCGATGGCGAAGCTTCGTCCGGCCTTCGAGAAGGAAGGCACGGTCACCGCAGGCTCGGCCTCCGGCATCAATGACGGCGCCGCGGCCGTCGTGCTGATGACCGCGAAGCAGGCGGCCAAGGAAGGCAAGAAGCCGCTCGCGCGCATCGTGTCCTGGGCACAGGCCGGCGTCGATCCGAAGATCATGGGCTCGGGCCCGATCCCGGCTTCGCGCGCCGCGCTGAAGAAGGCCGGCTGGAACATCGGCGATCTCGACCTGATCGAGGCCAACGAGGCCTTCGCGGCGCAGGCCTGCGCCGTCAACAAGGATCTCGGCTGGGATACCTCGAAGGTCAACGTCAACGGCGGCGCGATCGCGATCGGCCATCCGGTCGGCGCCTCCGGCGCGCGCGTGCTGGTGACGCTGCTGCACGAGATGCAGAAGCGCGACGCCAAGAAGGGCCTTGCAACCCTGTGCATCGGCGGCGGCATGGGCATCGCCATGTGCGTAGCACGTGACTGAGAACGGGTGCGTCGCACGCGACTAAAAAAGGCGGCGGTTGCAACTCAAATATTCTTCGCAACCGCGTAAGCCTCGATTAAAGACAAGCGCCCGGCACACCGCCGGGCGTTTTGTTCTTGATGTCCGTCAATCCACCCGCATAATCCGTCGGTAAAAACGATCACTCAAATCTCTAGAAGCGCCCCAAGGAAACGTCGAGGGAAGGAATACAATATGGCACGTGTTGCATTGGTCACGGGTGGTACGCGAGGCATCGGTGCCGCGATCAGCAAGGCGCTGAAGGCGGCCGGCTACAAGGTCGCGGCGAGCTATGCCGGCAATGACGCAGCGGCGGAGAAGTTCAAGGCCGAGACCGGCATCAACGTCTACAAATGGGACGTCAGTTCCTTCGACGGCTGCGCCGAGGGCGTGAAGAAGGTCGAGGCCGAGGTCGGCCCGGTCGACGTGCTCGTCAACAATGCCGGCATCACCAAGGACGGCGCCTTCCACAAGATGAGCCTCGAGCAATGGAATGCCGTGATCGGCACCAATCTCGGCTCGCTGTTCAACATGTCGCGCCAGGTGATCGAGGGCATGCGCGCGCGCAAGTTCGGCCGCATCATCAACATTTCCTCCATCAACGGCCAGAAGGGCCAGTTCGGCCAGGTGAACTATTCCGCCGCAAAGGCCGGCGAGATCGGCTTCACCAAGGCGCTCGCGCTGGAGAATGCCAAGGGCGGCGTAACCGTGAATGCGATCTGCCCGGGCTACATCAACACCGAGATGGTGCAGGCGGTGCCGAAGGACGTGCTGGAGAAAGCGATCCTGCCGCTGATTCCGATCGGCCGCCTCGGCGAGCCCGAGGAGATCGCCCGCGCGGTCGTGTTCCTCGCGGCGGACGAGGCCGGCGCGATCACCGGCTCGACGCTCTCGGTCAATGGCGGCCAGTACATGGTGTGATGCGCAAGCATCACGCGCGCCGATATCAGTAAAGTCGGCATGCCCGGGCTTGTCCCGGGCATCGGCGCATGCACTGTCATTCCGGGGGACTCCAACGGGTCCGGCCTTTGGCCGGCCCGATGACAGGCTCAGAGCCGAACCCGGAATGACGAGGTATCCTCTCTGATGACTCCCCGCACCGCGACGCTGATCGGATTGACCGCAATCCTGATGTGGTCCCTGCTTGCAGTGATGACCGTCGCGACCGGCAAGATTCCCGCCTTCCAACTCGCTGCGATGACGTTCGCGATTGGCGGTTTGGTCGGTCTCCTGACCTGGATCGGCCGCAGTGGAGTGGCAGCAAGCTTGCGCCAGCCGCCCATCGTGTGGGCCGTCGGCGTCGGCGGGCTGTTCGGCTATCACGCGCTCTACTTTCTCGCGCTGCGATTCGCGCCACCGGCAGAAGCGGGCCTGCTCAATTATCTCTGGCCCCTGCTGATCGTGCTGTTCTCGTCCTTCCTGCCGGGCGAGCGTCTCGCCGTGCATCATGTCGTCGGCGCCGTGCTCGGTCTCGTCGGCACCGTGTTGCTGTTCGCCGGCAACTCGTCTGGTTTTGCGCAAGGCCAGTTGCCGGGGCTGATCGCTGCCTTCATCGCGGCGTTCGTCTGGGCCAGCTATTCGGTGCTGTCGCGCCGGTTGAAAGCGGTGCCGACCGACGCGGTCGCCGGTTTCTGCCTTGCCACCGCGTTGCTCGCTGCAGTGATGCATGCGGCACTCGAGACCACGGTGTGGCCGGAGACGACGCTGCAATGGCTCTCGGTGATCGGCCTCGGCGTCGGCCCTGTGGGTGCGGCGTTCTACGCCTGGGACGTCGGCATGAAGCGCGGCGACATCCGCGTGCTTGGCGCGGCGTCCTACGCGACGCCACTGCTCTCGACGGCCTTCCTCATCGCGGCCGGCTTTGCGAAGGTCAGCGCCAACATCGCGATCGCCGCGGTCCTGATCGCCGGCGGCGGCCTGATCGCGGCGAGGGACCTACTGTTGTTGAAGCGGTGACGTCATTCCCCGGCGCGCGAAGCGCGAACGCGGAAGCCAGCGATGAGCGAATGCTGCGCGAGATGCCGGGTTCGATGCTGCGCATCGCCCGGATTGACAACGAGTCAGGGCTCCCAGCCCTTCGGCGCGAGCTCGAACTTTGCGAACTCGAAGGCCGGCGCCACGGTGCAGCCGACCAGGGTCCATTCGCCCGATGTCTCGGCCATCTGCCAGGCATGCGCCGGTACGATCGCCTGCGGTCGTTCACCGCCCAGGAGATCCGTGCCGAGACGCACCTCGTGCTGCGTGCAGCCCTCATGCGCGATGCGCAGCGTCAACGGACTTCCGGCATAGTAGTGCCAGGTCTCGACCGCATCGATGCGATGCCAGTGCGAGCGTTCGCCGCGTGCGAGCAGGAAATAGATCAAGGTCGAGCGCGACCGCCCGTTGGAGTCCGTGCTCTGGTCGCGAAACGTCTCGCGATAATGTCCGCCTTCGGGATGGGGTCGCAGTTCAAGACGCGCGATGATCTCGGCAGCGGTCGACATTACTCCCCCGTCAGGACTTGTTCTTGCGTTCGCGCAATTCGCCGAACACGATGGCGCCGTCGGCACCCTTCATGTGTAGCTTGGCTGCAACCGACGGGTCATCGGCGCGCAGGAACACATTTGCTCGCTTCTCATCACCAAGCAGTGAGGGGATCGTGGGCTTGTTCTCCGCGCGGAGCCTGGTCACCTCCGCCGCGCGGGCCTGCAGCGCCGGATTGTCGGGCTCGATGGTGAGTGCGAACTTGACGTTGGAGGCGGTGTATTCGTGGCCGCAATAGAGCTTGAAGTCGTCGGGCAGCGCCCGCAGCTTCAGGAGCGAATCCCACATCATCGGATAGTTGCCCTCGAACACCCGGCCGCAGCCGATCGAGAACAGCGTGTCGGCGGCGAACACCACCTTCTCTGCGTCGAACACGTAGGAGATATGGTCGAGCGTATGACCGGGCGTTTCCAGCACGCGCGCGAGCAGGCTGCCGACCTTGATGACGTCGGCATTGACGACACGCAGATCGACATCGGCGATTTTCGTCGTCTTGTCGTGCGGCGCGACGACGCGGCAATTGTATTTCTGCTTGAGCTCGGCGACGCCGCCGACATGATCGCCATGGTGATGGGTGATCAGGATGTCGGTGAGCGTCCAGCCCTCGTGCTCCAGCGCCTGCAGGATCGGCCCGGCTTCCGGCGCATCGATCGAGGCGGTGGCCTTGGTTTCCGTATCGTGGATCAGATAACCGAAATTGTCGTTTAAACAGGTGAAAGTACGAATTTCGGCGGCCATGATATCTCCATCGCGCTCAGCCCCGGCAAACAGATATGGCGTTAACGTTGCGCAGGCAATGCAATATTCCGCGCGCCCAGCCCGCCGGGCGCATGTTACATTGCGCCCATGAGCATCGATGTCATTGATCTGCGTGACTTCTACTCGCGCCGCCTGGGGATCGTGGCGCGGCAATTGATCAATCGCGGGATCAGGGAGCGCTGGCCGGGTGCCGAGGGGCAGCGGGTGCTCGGCATCGGCTATCCCACCCCCTATCTCGGCCTGTTCCGCGAGGACGCCGAGCGCTGCATCGCCTTCATGCCCGCGGCCCAGGGCGTGTTGAAATGGCCGACGGGCCGGCCTGCGCTCGCCTCGCTGGTGGATGAGTTCTCGCTGCCGCTGCCGGATGCTGCGGTCGACCGCATCCTCCTGGTCCACGCGCTGGAGATCTGCGACGACCCGGCGGCGCTGCTGCGCGAGGTGTGGCGGGTGCTGGCGCCCTCGGGCCGCGTCATTGCCGTGATTCCGAATCGGCGAGGGGTGTGGACGCGCACCGAGAACACGCCGTTCGGCCATGGCCGGCCTTATTCGCGCGCACAGATCACCGATCTGTTGCGCCAGACCTGGTTCACGCCGACCGCCTGGGGCGAGGCGCTGTTCATGCCGCCTTATGCCGGCCGCTGGCTGCTGAAGTCGGCGCTGATGTGGGAGCGTGCGGGCGCCGCGTTATCGCTGCCGTTCGCCGGCGTGCACATCGTGGAAGCGACCAAGCAGGTCTACCGCGTGATCCCGGCGAAGCGCGAACGCGCGCGGCTGATTCCTTCGCTGAAGCCCGTGCTGGTGCCGTCCTCGACGACGGTGACGTGAAACTGACGGCAAAATGGCTGACAGCAAAACGCCCCGGCGAGCCGGAGCGTTTTTTCGTATCGGATAAATCGAAGCAGGTTTTGCGGCTTACTCGCCGGGCGCAAGATCGTCGCTCGAGGCGGCCGGTGCTGCCTCGCGGTCGGGGCGCGGGCCATGCGGCCGGCGGCGCCGCCGCGGATAGCGCTCGCCGCCACCGCCGCCTTCGAAGCCGCCCTGGCCGCCATTGGCCTGCGGCTGCGCGCCGGTGATGAAGGAGGGCAGGCGATCGACGCTGCCGGCATCCGCAATCACCGGCTGCGGCTGGTTCTGCGGTTGCGGCTGGGCCTGATATTGCGGCTGCGGACGGTGGTCGCGCTCGCGATGTTCGCGCGGCTGCTGCTGGTCGCGCTGATAGGGCTGGCCCTCGCCACGCTGCTGGTGGTCGCGCTGATGATCGCGCTCGCGCATATAGGGTTGCTGCTGAGGCTGCGGGACGAACCCCGGCTCCTGGCCGAAGTTCGAAAAGCTCTCGCCGTCGTCTTCGCTGTCGTCGCTGCTGACGACGACTTCTTCACCGCCGCGCGGCTGCTGCTGGTTCTGGCGGAACTGTTCCTGGGCCGCGGCAATCAGCCGGAAATAATGTTCGGCGTGCTGGTAGTAGTTCTCGGCCGCGACCGGGTCGCCGGAGGAACGCGCGTCGCGCGCGAGCTGGAGATATTTCTCGGCGATGTGCGAGGCGGTGCCGCGGATCTTGATGTCGGGTCCGTTGGACTCGTAAACCCGGGTCATCGGGTTTTGGCCGCGCCGGTTATTGTTGTTGTTATTCCGGTTGCGCATCCGCTGCTTGTTCTGACCGTTTCTCATGTCCTGCCTTTAATTCCAGCCCTTGAAAAGTTCGTACGCGTTAGTGCTGTTGAGAGTGACCTAAATTGCTGCGGCGCAGGTTTGGCGCGCGCGCCGCGCGCAGCTCGAATCCCTGCCCAAATCCCGACCAAGGTCCCTGCCGATGTCGTTGACCGTCGCGTTCAACCAACACGCGTTCCCCATCGCCAGCGCCTATCGCCGGCGAACCCATTCATTTTGCCTGCCGAAACAAGCCCTGGTTTCTTGCGTAAATCTTCAAGCGCAATATCAGGCTTTCGTTCACTTTGCGGTCGGAAAGCAGCGCAGCTCCACGGGCCATCGCGCTTAACAGGACCTGCGGCTTGGAACCTTCAATCCAGTGCAGCTCTCGCCTCGAGAGCCCGGCTTTCGCCCGTAGGTCTACGGGGCCGGCACCGATGTTTGACCGGAACGTAGTCGTTCCCACGGGATATTCCAAGAGGTTTTTGCAACCCAATCGGGCTTTTATGGGGGCATTTTTCGGGCCGACACGGCCCTCAACACGCCCGCCAGATCAGCCTTGGGTGGCCTCTCCACCTCTAACGCCGCAGCCGCCATCAAGGTTTCAATGCCACGCGCCTGACCTTGTCCGGCCTCCACCACCAGGGATCCACCGGGAGCCAGAAGCTGGGCCGCCTGCGGGATCAGGGCGCGGTAGGCGTCGAAGCCGTCATTGCCGCCGTCGAGCGCAAGCCGCGGATCATAATCGCGGACCTCGACGCTTAAATTCGCGATGTCGCCCGAGGGAATGTAGGGAGGGTTCGACACGATCACGTCGAAGGGACCCGCGAGCGCGGCCGCGTAGTAGCAGGCGATGAAGGCGGAACGGTCGGCAAGGCCAAGCGCTGCGGCGTTACTCTTCGCGGTGCCGAGCGCGGTCAGGCTGACATCGGTCCCGACACCGAACGCTTCCGGAATCTCATGCAACAGCGCCAGCAGGATCGCGCCCGAACCCACGCCGATATCGGCGATCCGCGGCGGCCTGCCGGAGGCGGGACCTTCACGAAAAATCTCCAGCGCCAGCTCGACGACGGTCTCGGTGTCGGGCCGCGGCACCAGTGTTGCGTCCGAGAGCTGAAAGGGAAGGCCCCAAAATTCCCTGGTGCCGAGAATACGCGCGACCGGTTCGCCCACGAGGCGCCGCCGCGCGTATCGTTCGAGCTGCGAGGTCTCGGTCGCCGTGAGCGGCCGGCTCGCCTGCGTGATCAGCCCGGTGAGGTCGAGGTCCAGCACAGCTCCGACGAGCAGACGCGCCTCGATTTCGGCCTCGTCGATCGCGGCCGATCTCAGCCGCGCCGCCAGAATGCGCCGCGTGCTCTCGATGCTGTCTCCGGGAACGAAATCTGCCACCGCTGGATCCATCCTGCCTGGCCACGTGGATAGGACGATGCCCATGCTTGCGTCAACGGAAGGGGGCGCGTTTGATCGGCGAAAATGCACGGTGACAGCCATGACGACCTATGACGATCAGAATGTCTTCGCAAAGATTTTGCGCGACGAAATCCCCTGCCTCAAGGTCTACGAGAACGAGCGTGTGCTGGCCTTTCTCGACCTCATGCCGCGCTCGCCCGGCCATACCCTGGTGATTCCCAAGGCGCCCGCGCGCGGCATCCTGGATGTCTCCGAGGACGATCTTGCCGCGGTGGCACGTGCGGCCAAACGGATCGCTGTTGCAGCGATGAAGGCGTTCGGCGCCGAGGGCATCATCATCCAGCAATTCAGCGAGCCCGCGAGTGGGCAGGTAGTCATGCACCTGCACATGCATGTCATGCCCGTCAGAGCGGGCGTTGAATTGCTGCCACCGCAGACGCGACGGGAAGATCCCGCAGTGCTCGCCGATCACGCCAGGCGGTTGATTGCCGCGCTCGGCGCATGATCCGGCGGATCAAACGCCGAGCCAGCGCTGCAGGAGCTGTGGCTGCGCCTTCAGCTCCTGCGCCGGGCCCTCGTGCACGATATGGCCGTTGTTGATGATGTAGATGCGTTTTGCCAGCGCCAGCGTCGCAGCCAGATTCTGCTCGACCAGCACGATGGTCTGGCCCGCCGCGGCGAGATCGCCGCATGCCCTGACGAGATCGCGGACGATCACGGGGGCAAGCCCTTCGAACGGTTCGTCCAGCAGGATGATCTTGGGATCGCGCACCAGCGCGCGCGCGATTGCCAGCATCTGCTGCTCGCCGCCGGAGAGCTCGTTGCCGCGATTGCCGCGCCGCTCCTTCAGCCGCGGGAACATCTCGTAGATGCGATCGAGCGGCCAGCGATTCTCGGCGGTGAAGCCAGCAATGACGATGTTTTCCTCGACGCTGAGACTGCCGAAGATGCGGCGTTCCTCGTGGACGAGCTGCATGCCGGCCCGCGCGATTCTGTGGCTGCGACGCCCGGCGATGTCGGTGCCGTCGAAGATCACGGTGCCGCTGCGTGGCGTCACCACGCCCATCAGGCTCTTGAGCGTCGTGCTCTTGCCGGCGCCGTTGCGGCCGAGCAGCGCCACCACCTCGTGCCGCTCGACGCGCATGGCGACGTCGAACAGGATGTGGGAGTCCCCGTAATAGCTGTTCAGGCCGTTGACCTCGATCAGGCTCATGCGGCGATCTCTCCGTGCACGCCGCCGAGATAGGCTTCCTGCACCGCGGCGTTGGTCCTGATTTCCTCCGGTGTGCCCTCGAGCAGCACGCGGCCCTCCTGGAGCACCGTGACGCGCTCGACCAGTTCGAACAGCGAATCCATGTCGTGGTCGATGATGATCATGGTGCGATCGCGCGCGATGGCCTTGAGCAGGCGGACGGTCTCGACCCTCTCGCGCGGACTCATGCCGGCGAGCGGCTCGTCGAGCAGCAAGAGGCGAGGCGAGGTGGCGAGCGCGAGCCCGATCTCCAGCCGGCGCTTCTCGCCATAGGCAAGCTCGGCGACCGGCGTGTCGGCCCGTGCGGCCAGGTTGACGAGATGAAGCGTATGCTCCACCTGCTGCGGAAGGCCCTTCACGCCGGAGAGCTTGCGGAACAGATCGAGGCGGAACTTGCCGCGCAATTTGGCGAGCGCAGCGATCGTCAGGTTCTGCCGCACCGTCAGGCCGGCGAAGAGCTGGTTGACCTGATAGCTCTTGGTCAGTCCGAGCTGGCAGACATCGGTGACGCGCTGTCCCGTGATGTCGCGGCCCTCGAAGACGATACGCCCCGAGGTCGGCGCGACCTCGCAGGTCAGCATCTTGAAGAAGGTCGACTTGCCGGCCCCGTTGGGACCGATGATCCCGCGCAGCTCGCCATGATTGACAGTGAAATCGATGTCGCTGTTGGCGACGAGGCCGCCATAGCGCTTGGTCAGGCCGGTGGCTTGCAGGATCGGACCCGGGCGGTGGTCGCGTCTGGTGTCCGCCGGTGCAGGGACGAGAGGCGCTCGTTCCGCTGTTTCGGCCTCCGCGGCCTGCCGGTCTGTCAGAGCCGGCGCTTCCTCGGCCGGAGCCGCGGCCCGCTTGCCCGTGACAACGCCGTAGAGATTGATGATGCCGCCGACGATACCGCCGCGCAGGAAGCAGACCAAAGCCACGAAGACGACGCCGAGCACGAGCTTCCAGGCGGCGCCCAATCCCATCGCAGCCTGCAAGAAATCCTGCAGGAACAGCCAGACGGCGGCGCCGACCAGTGGGCCGAACAGCGTACCCCTGCCGCCGATCGCAGTCTGCATCACGAGCTGGCCGGAGGTATCGAAGGTGAAGGCGTCCGGCGGCATGAAAGCTTGCAGCACGCCGAGCAGGCCACCGGCAAAGCCGGCATAGGCGGCTGCGATCACGAAGGCGGTCAGCTTGTAGCCGTGGATGTTGTGACCGACCGCGGCTGCGCGCAGCGGATTGTCGCGGATCGCGCTGAAGACCGCGCCGACCGGCGAGCGCACGATCCTGAGCGCGATCACGATGCCGATGAAATAGCAGAGCGCGATGAACTGGTAGAGCGACCATCCGTCGGAGAAGTGAAGGGTCGTGAAGCCGATATCGAAGCTCGGTGTCGGCACGCCCGGCAGGCCGTTCTCGCCGCCGGTGAAGTCGGCGAGCGGATTGAACTCGACGAAGTAGAACACTTCCGCGATCGCCACCGTGATCATGGCGAAGTAGATGCCGGTGCGCCGCAGGGCGATCAATCCGATCAAATAGCCGGTCGCAGCCGCAGCGATCATGCCGATGATCAGCGCGCCCAGCACGTTGCCGAAGCCGGCGCGCGTCAGGAGCCAGGCGGCGACGAAGCCGCCGGTGCCGTAGAAGGCGGATTGGCCGAACGACAGCAGCCCGGTGAAGCCGAACAGGATGTCGAAGCCGAGGCCGAACAGGCCCCAGACCAGGATCCGGTTCACCGTGTTCGGCGCAAAGCCGAGATGGGGCAGCACGAACGGCGCGGCGATCAGGCCGGCCGCCGTCAGGATCTCGATCAGATGAGGAAGCTGCCTGGACTTCGCTTGCTTGGGCATCGAAGCGTTACTCATTCGCGCCCCTGCACGCCGAGCAAGCCATGCGGTCGCACCACCAGCACGAGCGTCATCGCAGCAAACAGCATCACATAGGCATAGCCGGGGTTGAACATGGAGGTGACGCTGATGATCTCGCCGGCGATCAGGCCGCCCAGAATGGCGCCCGGGAACGAGCCGACGCCGCCGATCACCACCACCACGAAGGTCTCGACCAGAATGTCGTCGCCGACGCCCGGCGTCAGCGACACCACCGGTGCGTTGACGATGCCGGCAAACCCGGCGGCCATCGCGCCGATGCCGAATACGACCATGAAGACGCGGTAGACGTCGATGCCGAGCGAATCCACCATCACGGAATCCTCGATGCCGGCGCGCACGATCATGCCGAGGCGGGTCCGGTAGAGCACGAGGAACAGCGCGCCGAGCGCGATCGCGACGATGCCGACTACGGCGAGGCGATAGGTCGGATAGAACATGAAGCCGAGATTGGTGATGCCCTGGAACAGCGGCGGGGGCGGCACGATCTGCGACTGGCTGGAAAAGATCAGCCGCACGATCTCGACGAAGCAGATGCCGAGGCCGAAGGTGACGAGAAGCTGGTCTTCATGCGGACGCTGGTAGAAGTGGCGGATGATCACCCGCTCCATCGCGACGCCGAGCAGCATCACGAACAGCGAGCCCGCGATCACCGCCAGGATGAACGAGTGGGTATATTCAAAGGCGACGAAGCCGGCGTAGCCCCCGATCATGAACATCGCGCCATGCGCGAGGTTCAGCACGCCGAGCGTGCCGTAGATGATGGTCAGACCCGAGCTGATCAGCGCGAGCAGCGCGCCGAGCGCGAGCCCGTTGAAGAGCTGGGAGATGAGATTGGGCCAACTGATCATGAATGCGTCTTGATTCCGGCACGCGCGGATCGACACGCCGATCCGCAAAAGGCTGACGCCGCAGGCCTGGCAGTTGCCTGCGGCGTCACAGGGGTCAACCCAGGTTCATGTGTATTCGCCGAGATGGCAGCCGAACGCGTCCGGCTTCTGCATCAACTCCTCACCGGGGACGATCTCGACGACGTCGTAATAGTCCTCCTTGTTCTTCATGTCCTTTTCCATCTTGCCCTTGACGATGATGACAGGACGGACGCACTGATGATCTTCCGCGCGGTAGTGGACGTCGCCGACGAAGGAGGGAATGGTCTCGCCCTTCTCATAGGCCTTGATGACGTCAGGCGGATAGAAGCTGCCGGCTTCCTCGCACATGCGGGCCCAATGCGCGAAGCTGACATAGGCATTCTCGGCGCCCCATTCCGGCTTGTAGCCGTACTTCGCCGCGAAGGCGTCATTGAACATCTTGGCGAGCGGGAACTTGTCCTCGATGGTCCACCAATAGTCGGTTGCTGCGTAGACGCCCTGCATCAATCCGCCGGTCTCGCGCGCGATGAAGGGCACCTGATAGGGAATCACGAGCTTCATCTTGTCGAGCACGCCAAACTGCTTGGCCTGCTGGGTCGACAGCACGGCGTCGTGCCCCCAGTTGACGTTGATGAGCACGTCGGCGCCGGAGTTCGCGACGTTGAGCAGATATGAGGAATAGTCGGGCGCACCGAGCGGCGCGACCTGGTTCGTCGCGGTGGTCCAGCCCGCGGTCGCGAGGAAGTCCTGCATCGACTTGGTCACGGTGTGCCCATAGGTATAGTCGGGCGTGAGATAGGCCGCCTTCTTGTTCTTGCCGAACTCCCTGACCATCACCGGCCCGATGGCGGCCGCCGCGGTCTGGCCGAAGAAGTCCTGGCGGAAGCCGTAGCGGACGCAATCCTTGCCGGTGGTATCGTTGGAGCCGGAGATGCCGCACACGAAGATCACCCTCTCGCGCTGCGCGAGCTTGTTCAGCGCGACCGCGACCGCGCTCGACGTGCCGCCGGTGATCATGATCGCCTTGTTCTCGCTGATGAAGCGCTGCTGTGCCTGCACCGCCTCGTTGGGCTTGGCGGCGGAATCCGCGACGCCGAATTTCAGCTCCTTGCCCAGCACGCCCTTGCTGGTCTTGGGCGAGATCTTCTTGATCAGATCGTGTCCGCTGTTGATGTGCTCGATCGCGAGCTGATAGCCCTTGAGCTCGTCCTCGCCCTGCACCGCATAGGTGCCGGTGCGCGGCACGGAGATGCCGATAAAGACCGATGATCCCGAAGCGCCGGCCGGATAGGTGCCGAGCGCGGGCTTGTCGTCGGCAAAAGCGGGCATCGCCGGCAGCAGCGAGCCGCCGATGATGCCGGCGCTGCCCTGCAACAAGCGGCGGCGTGAAAGTCTGGAATGCAGCCCGCGGCCGATGAAGCTGTCCGTCATGATCAAGTTCCTCCCAAGCATGCTTGTTTGAAAGACGCGACCCTTTGTCGCGCTCGCCCGGTGTCGCCGGCCAAACGCGTCGTGTCACATCCCCGTGTAACTCTTGCCGCAAGCATTGCTTGTGATGGCGCGCTGTCAATTTCGCCTTTCGTAGGGCGACGAAAATTATCTCGCAAAAACATATCGCATAACGATATATATTAGTCTTTATGAGTACGTGAGCGATGGGTTCGGCAGGCGAGATGACGCGGCAAACGAGAACGGCGAGGGTCAGGAAGCGGCGATCCTGGCCGCGGGAGTCCGGCCGGACTGCGGCCGATGGCGAGAGCCAGCGGATCATGGCGCAGGAGACGCGCAACCGGTCGGACAGCTGGCGGAGTTCGTCTGCCGGTCAGTCGAACCCGGCGCCCGGCCCGATGAAGACGCTGAGCGTGCGCGCCCAGAACGTGCTCAAGGAGCTTGCGGTCGAGCTGACCGGTGAGCAGCCGCCGAAGGGCAACTGGTCGCCGTCACGCGAGCTGCTGCTTGCGCTGACCGCCGAGCGTCTTGCCACCGCGCGCAATTGCGGTCCGCACACGACGCGCGAGATCATCGCCTGGGCGCAGGGCTGCGGCGTCACGATCAAGCCGACGATCCGGCCCGGCGGATCACTGTCGGAGATGTGGACGCGGCTGATCGCCAACGCCGCCTCCGGCGCTCTCACCAGCACCGAGATTGCGGGCGCATTGCAGCGGTCGATCCGGCGAAGGAGCGTGCGCATCCCGATCGCGTTCCAGATCATCCTGGTGAAGATCCTGCTCTCGAACTTCTCCAACTTCGAATAGTCCGGCGGATAGCTGTGCATCCGCGATCCCTGCCGGTTGGTCCGGGGCCGGCCGCTTGCTAGCTTCGAGCCATCCGCCCCTGTCGGCGGATCGCGAGATCGAGGCGGGCGGCACGGCATGGTTCAACCGAAGCAGACGACGCCGGCGCCACGCGAGAGCGCGGCGATGCGCGAGGCCGATTATCAGGCATTGGCGCAATTCCGCTACCAGGTGCGAACCTTCCTGGCCTTCAGCGAGGCTGCAGCCCAGCGCGCCGGGCTGACGCCCCAACAGCATCAGGCACTGCTCGCGATCAAGGGCTTCGCCGGACCCGACGCCGCAAGCATCGGCGATATCGCGCGCTTCCTGCTGATCCGGCATCATACCGCGGTCGAGCTGATGGACCGGATGACGAAGCTGAAGCTCGTCAGCCGGAGCGCCGATCCGCAGGACGCCAGGAAGGTCCGGCTCAAGCTGACGGCCAAGGGCGAGCAGAAGCTGCGGGCGCTCTCAAAAATCCATCTCGAAGAGCTGCGTGCGGCAAGCCCGGCCTTGAGCAAGATCCTGCGATCGTTCCGCACGAAGAGGCTTTAGGCCGCGGCACCTTGCGCCGCGAGCTGGGCGGCCTGGTGCTCGGTGGTCAGCGCGTCGATCAGCTCGCCGAGCGCTTCGCCCGCGATCACCTGCGGCAGCTTGTAAAGCGTCAGATTGATACGGTGGTCGGTGACGCGTCCTTGCGGAAAGTTGTAAGTGCGGATGCGCTCGCTGCGATCGCCGGAGCCGACCTTCTCCTTGCGGTCGGCCGAGCGCGCCGCTTCGACGCGCTGGCGTTCGGCGTCGTAAATGCGCGAACGCAGGATGTTCATCGCCGAGGCGCGGTTCTTGTGCTGCGAGCGGCTGTCCTGCATCATCACGACGATGCCGGTCGGAATGTGGGTGATGCGGATCGCCGATTCCGTCTTGTTGACGTGCTGGCCGCCGGCTCCCTGCGCGCGCATGGTCTCGATGCGCAGATCCTCGTTCTTGATGTCGACGTCGACATCCTCGACTTCCGGCAGCACGGCGACCGTCGCGGCGGAGGTATGGATGCGGCCTTGCGTCTCGGTATCGGGTACGCGCTGCACGCGGTGCACGCCGGATTCGAACTTCAGCTTGGAGAATGCGCCGCGGCCCTGCACCTCGGCGATGATTTCCTTGTAGCCGCCGACGGTGCCCTCGCTCGCCGAGATCACCTCGACCTTCCAGCCCTGCAAGCCGGCAAAGCGCTCGTACATCCGGAACAGGTCGCCGGCGAACAGCGAGGCCTCGTCGCCGCCCGTGCCGGCGCGGATTTCCAGCATCACGTTGCGGTCGTCCATGGCGTCCTTGGGCAACAGCGCGACGCGGATCTTCTGCACGAGATCCTCGATCCTGGGCAAAAGCTCGTCGCGCTCCGCTTCCGCCATGTCGCGCATCTCTGCATCTGTCGCGGGATCGGCGATCAGCGCCTCGGTGTCGGCGAGCTCCTTCACCGCGGACCGATAGCTCTTCACCGCGTCGATCAGCGGGTTGATCTCGGCGAGCTCGCGCGTGACCTGGACATAGCGCTCGGAGGACAGCTGGCCGAGCGACTCGGCCTCGAGCGAGGCGTGATGCGCAAGGAGGACGTCCAGTTTGGCTTCGGGGAGTGACGACATCGATCAAGTCTCAGGTGCAGGAAGGGGCGAGGCGGGCGGCTTCGGACCGGCCCGCTACAATGACAGCCCTTCGGCCTCGGCAAATTGCGTCAGCTTCTGCCGGATCGAGACGGTGCCGGCCGGCGCGTCCAGCAGCGGATCGAGCATCGCGGCGGCCTTCTTGGCATCGAGCTCGAGGATCATCGCCTTCACCGGCCCGAGCGCGGTCGCCGACAGTGACAGCGAGCGGTAGCCCATCGCGATCAGCGCCAGCGCGCCGATCGGCTTGGATGCCATCTCGCCGCACAGCGAGACGGATTTCTGCGCCGCCTTGGACTTGCGCACGATCTCGCGCAGCACGCGCAGAATCGGCGCCGACATGGTGTCGAAGCGCTCGGAGACCTTGGCGTTGCCGCGATCGACCGCGAACAGGAACTGGAACAGATCGTTGGAGCCGACCGAGATGAAGTCGACCTTCTTCAGGAGCTCGTCGAGCTGGTAGAGCAGCGCCGGCACCTCGACCATGGTGCCGATGTCGATGCGCTCCGGCAGCGTGTGGCCGTGCTGGCGCAGATATGTCAGCTCGCGCTCGACCAACGCCTTTGCCGAATCGAATTCGCCGACCTCCGAGATCATCGGGAACATCACGCGGATCGCGCGGCCGCCGCCGGCGCGCAAGAGGGCGCGGATCTGGCCGCGCAGCAGGCCGGGGCGGTCCAGGCCGAGCCGGATCGCACGCCAGCCCAGCGCGGGATTTTCCTCGATCACGGCCTCCATATAGGGCAGCGCCTTGTCGCCGCCGATGTCGAGGGTGCGGAAGGTGACCGGCTTGGTGCCGGCGGCGTCGAGCACGGTGCGGTAGAGCGCGAGCTGGTCGCTGGTGCGCGGCAGGCTCTGGCCGACCATGAATTGCAGCTCGGTGCGGAACAGGCCGATGCCGGCGCTGCCGGTGTCGTCGATATGCGGCAGGTCGATCGCAAGACCCGCGTTGATCATAAGCTCGACCGCCTCGCCGTCCTTGGTGACGCAGGGGCGGTCGCGCAGTGCCAGATACTGCGCTTGGCGCCGCGCACGAAAACGCACGCGCTCCGCATAGGCCGCCTCGATCTCCTGCGAGGGCCGCACATAGATCGAGCCGGAGGTGCCGTCGACGATGATGGCGTCGCCAGGATCGGCGATACCCGGCGCGTTCGGCACCTCGCCGACCGCGGGGATGCCGAGCGCGCGCGCGACGATCGAGACGTGCGAGTTGGCGGTGCCTTCCTCCAGCACGATGCCGCGCAGCCGCTTGCGGTCGTAGTCGAGCAGCGCCGCCGGGCCCATCGCGCGCGCAATGACGATGGCGTTGTCGGGCAGTTGCTCGCGTGACGGCGCGTGATCCTGGCCGACGAGCTGCCGCATCAGGCGGTAGCCGAGGTCTTCCAGATCGTGGAGGCGGTCGCGCAAATAGGGATCGGTGGAGCGCAGCATGCGCGCGCGGGTGTCGGACTGCACGCGCTCGACCGCGGCTTCCGCGGTGAGACCGGTCGCCACCGCTTCGTGCAGCTTGTGCGACCAGCCCTGGTCGTTGGCGAACATGCGGTAGGCTTCCAGCACGTCGCGGTGCTCGCCGCCCTCGGCAACGTCGCCGCGCTCCAGCATGCGGTCGAGGTCGGAGCGCAGCTTGGCGAGCGCGGTATCGAGCCGCTTGATTTCCTTCGGCAGGTCCTCGGCGATGTAGTCCTTGATGACGACGCGCGGCTCGTGCAGCACGACATGGCCGAGCGCGATGCCTTCGGAGAGGATCGCACCGACTTTCTGCGCGGAATGGCGTGCGGCCGGCTCGAGGCCGGGCTGGGCCAGCGCGGACAATTCGCCCGAGGCGATCAGCTCCGCCAGCACCATGGCGGTGGTCTGGAGCGCCTCCAGCTCCTCCTCGACATAATTGCGCTTGGCGCGGTTCTGCACCACCAGCACGCCGAGCGTGTTGCCGGCGCGCAGGATCGGCACGCCGAGGAAGGAGTGGTAGATTTCTTCGCCGGTCTCGGGACGGAACGAGAAGGCCGGATGGCTCTGGGCGTCGCTGAGGTTGAGCGGAGTGGCCTCGCTGGCGACGAGACCGACCAGACCTTCATGGGCGCTCAGCACGGTATGGTGCACCGCTTCGCGGTTGAGGCCTTCGGTGGCGTAGAGCTCGAGGGTGTTGTCGACGCGCAGCACATAGACCGAGCACACCTCGGCCACCATGTTGGCGGCGATCAGCACCACGATCTTGTCCAGCCGCTCCTGGGCCGAGACCTGCTCCGCCATGGTTTCGCGGAGCCGTCTCAACAAGACGCGGGGACCTCCCGACGCGCTCCGCATGTGCCGTCAATCTCCTCCATCTGCCTGACCCGGCGGGGTAGCCGGCGGCTGGCCCAAAACTCCAGAAAAACAACAAATTTGCTCGTCCGGCGTCGGCACGAACCCAAATCTTCCCAGATTTAGCGCTTGCACCGAATCGGCGCCGCCCTAACTGGGGCACAGTCAGCGGCAGCCCACCCTGTTCGCCGTATAGCGAATTGAGGCTTGTTTTGCCAAGCAAAACGCCTGCCAAACGCGAAGGTGTGTACACCTTCGCGTTTGCTGCGACCGCTAACAGAAAATTCGTCTAAACCTGATCGAGACCGTAGAGCGTGTGCAGCGTCCGCACCGCAAGCTCAGTATAGGCGGTGTCGATCAAAACCGAGAATTTGATCTCGGAGGTTGTGATGGCGCGGATGTTGATATTCCGGGCCGCCAGCGCCGAGAACGCCTGGGCGGCGACGCCCGCATGGCTGCGCATGCCGCTGCCGATCACGGAGATTTTGGCAACGTCGGTGGCGCTGTCGAGCCGCGCGTAGCCGATCTTGGCCTTGGCGGCGGCGATCGTGTCCCTGGCGCGGGCGTAGTCGGTCGCCGGCACCGTGAACGTCAGGTCGGTGGTCTTGCCGTCCTCGGAGACGTTCTGCACGATCATGTCGACGTTGATGTTGGCATCGGCAAGCGGGCCGAAGATCGAGGCGGCGACACCCGGCTTGTCTTCGATCTGGCGCACCGAGATCTGGGCCTCGTCCTTGGAGAAGGCGATGCCGGTGACGACGTGGTTTTCCATGATCTCCTCCTCGCTGCAGATCAGCGTGCCGGGCGGCTGGTTGGCATGCGGGTCGATGTCCTCGGGCTTGTCGAAGCTCGAGCGGACGAAGATCGGCATGTTGTGGACCATGCCCAGTTCCACCGAGCGGACCTGAAGCACCTTGGCGCCCTGCGACGCCAGTTCCAGCATGTCCTCGAACGCGATCTTGTCGAGCCGGCGCGCCTTCGGCACGATGCGCGGGTCGGTGGTGTAGACGCCATCGACGTCCGTGTAGATGTCGCAGCGATCCGCCTTGACGGCGGCGGCGATCGCGACTGCCGACGTGTCGGAGCCGCCGCGGCCGAGCGTGGTGATTCGGCCGGTCTCGGGATTGATGCCCTGGAAGCCGGCGATGACCGCGACCTCCTTGCGCTCCTTGAAGCGGTTGATGATCTCGGTGCCGTCGATGTCCTCGATGCGGGCCGAGGCGTGGGCGTCGCTGGTCTTGATCGGGATCTGCCAGCCCTGCCAGGAGCGTGCCTGGATGCCCATGCTCTGGAGCACGATGGCCAGCAATCCCGACGTCACCTGCTCGCCGGAAGCGACCACGGCGTCGTATTCGCGCGCGTCGTGCATGGGGGAAGCATCGGTGCACCAGGCGACCAGCTCGTTGGTCTTGCCCGACATGGCCGAGACCACCACGGCAACCTCGTGCCCGGCGTCGACCTCACGCTTCACATGGCGTGCGACGTTGCGGATACGTTCGATATTTGCGACGGACGTGCCGCCGAATTTCATCACGAGGCGGCTCATGACGACGCGTGCATTCCCTCTTGAGGATCAGTATGGTGGCCCGCGCTGGACGGGGGTAGCTAGCGTCCGCGCGTATACCTG